>JBFXHL010000011.1:0-41165 GCA_050177075.1 Sulfuricellaceae bacterium
CAACCTGCTGCAATTGGCCCAGGGGTCGGTGGTGGAGTTGGACGGCTTGGCCGGCGAACCGATGAATGTGCTGGTCAACGGCTGCCTCATCGCCCAGGGCGAGGTGGTGGTGGTAAACGATAAATTCGGCATCCGCCTCACCGATATCATTTCCCCTTCCGAACGCATCCGCAAACTGAACCGATGAGCCTCAAGCGGCGAGTGCTGGCGGCCATGGCGGCGGTGCTGGCCTCCGGATATGCGGCAGCCGCGGCGTGGGCGGCGAATGCGCCCCCCGTGCCGTCCCAAACCTTTCAGCCTTCCCCCGTTTCTTTCTGGAGCCTGGTCCAGGTTTTCTTCGCCCTTGCCCTGGTGTTGGGCGCGGTGGCGCTGTCGGCATGGTTGCTGCGGCGTTTTGTCGGCGGCCAGCGCCAGGGGGGAGGGAGCATGCGGGTGGTCGGCGGCGTGGCGGTCGGTCCCAAGGAGCGCGTGGTTCTGGTGGAAGTGGGGGACGTCTGGCTGGTCGTCGGGGTGGCGCCGGGGCAGGTGAATGCCTTGCATGCCATGCCGAAGCAGCACGATAATGCAGCCGTTGATTCTCCCGCCGGGGAACAGAAAAATTTTGCCCTCTGGCTGAAACAGGCCATGCAGGGCCGCAAACCAAACACCTGATCCTATGCTTCTTGGACCGCATTTGCTTCGCCGCTCCCGCCTTTGGGCCGTGATCCTGGTCTTGGCGGCCGGCCTTCTGCCTGCCCTGGCCTGGGCGGCCGATCCGGGCATCCCCGCTTTTTCCAGCACGCCAGCACCCGGTGGCGGGCAGAACTATACCCTCAGCATTCAGACGCTGCTGCTGCTGACGGCACTGACTTTCCTGCCGGCGCTTCTGCTGATGATGACGGCCTTTACCCGCATCATCATCGTCCTGTCCCTTCTGCGCCAAGCGTTGGGAACCATGCAGGCGCCACCCAACCAGGTGCTGGTCGGGTTATCTTTGTTCCTGACTTTTTTCGTCATGGCACCGGTGTTCGACAAGATCTACACCGAGGCCTACCAGCCGTATTCGGAACAGAAAATCACTTTTACCGAGGCGCTGGACCGGGGCGCGAAGCCCCTCAAGACCTTCATGATGCGCCAGACGCGCCAGGACGACCTGGCCCTGTTCATGAAGATTTCCAATTCCAAGCCGTTCAACGGGCCGGAGGAGGTGCCGCTGAAAATCCTGGTGCCGTCCTACGTCATCAGCGAGTTGAAAACGGCGTTCCAAATCGGTTTCGTGGTTTACATCCCTTTTCTCATCATCGACATGGTGGTGGCCAGCGTGCTGATGTCCATGGGCATGATGATGTTGTCGCCGGTGATTATTTCCCTGCCTTTCAAGATGATGCTGTTCGTGCTGGCTGACGGCTGGAATCTGCTCATCGGCTCTTTGGTCCAGAGTTTCTACGTCTAGGAGACGCGCCATGATGACCCCGGAAATGGTGATGAGCATCGGCCAGCAGGCGATGCAGGTGACCTTGATGATATCGGCGCCGGTGCTGGGGGTGGGCTTGGCGGTAGGCTTGCTGGTAAGTATTTTCCAGGCGGCGACCCAAATCAACGAAATGACCCTGTCTTTCATTCCCAAGCTGTTCGCCATGTTCATCACCCTGGTGCTGGCCGGGCCGTGGATGATCGGCACCATGCTGGACTTCATGCGCCGCCTCTACGGCGGCATTCCGGGTTTCGTCGGCTAGCGGCGGGGCATGCTTACCGTCACCAGCGCCCAGCTCAATGCCTGGATGGCGCTGTTCATCTGGCCGTTTTTCCGCATTCTGGGAATCATCGCCACGGAACCGGTGTTGGGCAACCGCAGTATTCCCGCGACGGTGAAAATCGGCCTGGCGGCCCTGATCGCCATTCTGTTGGCGCCTAATCTGGGCAATATCCCCGCCGTGGAGCCGGGTTCGGCCAAGGGGCTGCTGATCATCGTGCAGCAAGTGATGATTGGGGTGTCCATCGGCTTTGCCATGCGCATCGTTTACACCTCCGTGGAAATGGCCGGCCACCTCGTCGGCCTGCAAATGGGCCTCGGTTTTGCCACTTTCTACGACCCGCAGAACTCGGCGCAGCTGCCGATCATGTCCCAGTTCATGGGCTTGCTGACCGTGTTGGTGTTTCTGTCCATGAACGGCCACCAGATGGTGTTGATGGCGCTGGCTGACAGTTTCCAGGTGCTGCCCGTTCTCGCCGAGCCGGTGTCGTCCCAGGGGTGGCGCGCCTTGGCGGGGTGGGGGGCGGAGCTTTTCCGGGTCGGCGTATGGCTGTCTTTGCCGGTGGTGGCGACGTTGTTGATCACCAACCTGTCCATCGGCGTGATGACCCGCGCCGCTCCACAGCTCAATATTTTTGCCGTCGGTTTTCCCATCACCCTGAGCGTGGGTTTCCTGGTCCTGGCCATTTCCTTGCCCTATCTGCTGCCCCTCATCGGCCAGCTGTTGCAGAGCGGCACCATGATGATGGTCAAGGTTCCCCAGTTGCTGCGGCCCTGACGACCTTGCCCGCGTTGGAAGAGATTTCGGCCTGGGTCGCCCGGTGGGCGCCGCACATCGCCGCTGGCGGGCGGGTGCTGGACGTGGCTTGCGGCGGCGGGCGTCATGCCCGCTATCTGGCCTCCAGGGGGTTGCGGGTGGAGGCGGTGGATATCGACATTGGCGCCGCTGCGGCCGCCATCCGGGATATGGCCGGCGTGACGCTGCGCCAAGCCGATTTGGAAGGGGGTGCCTGGCCCTATGGCGTGGCGGAATTCGATGCCGTCGTCGTGACCCGCTACCTGCACCGTCCCTTGTTTCCGTTGCTGCTGGAGGGGCTGGCGGCAGGGGGGGTGCTGATTTATGAAACTTTTGCCGCCGGCAATGAACGTTTTGGCCGCCCCCGCAACCCGGACTTCCTCCTCCGGCCGGGAGAATTGCTCGACCGGGTCCATGGTCGTCTGCGGGTGGTGGCCTATGAAGAGGGGGTGGTGAAAGGCGCGTCGGTCGTGCAGCGGATTTGCGCCGTTAAGCCGGAACGGGAATTGCTTGATATCGACTGAGAGAATTACCGATATCGGCTCTCAACTTTCCATCCGCCGGGTCGTTATATCTCTCACGGACAGACAGCATCAGCCACGGACAGGAGGTGGATCATGAGCATAATTTGGGACATGGTCACAGGCGAAATGGAAATATCCGAATCCGGTCGGGGAGAGGATGTGACGCCCGAACGCGGATTGCCGCAACCCCGCTTCGAAATGCCGCGGCTGATGGAGCGCATCGAAGAGCGCCGGCCGGAACGGCGTCCGCCGTCGGTTCCAGTCCCCCCTGAAGGAGCGGGGGAAAAGCATCAGCCCATCGTGCGCCACTAGGGAGTACGGGGTCGGCAATATACGGATGCCGTAAAATGAACCGGTGGGCGAGTGCCCGCCGGTTTTTTTTCGACTAGGAGCCGCCATGGAGATGTTCCGCAGCGAGGTTTCCCGTCGTGTTTGGGACAGCAAGTACCGTTACCGCCAGGGGGAGAGGATTGTCGATGCGACCGTCCAGGATACCTGGCGCCGGGTGGCGTCTGCCCTTGCCGGTCCGGAGGGACGCGAGCGGCAAGCCTGGGCGGAAAGGTTCTACGGCATCCTGGAGGACTTCCGCTTTCTGCCGGGTGGGCGCATTCTGGCCGGTGCCGGAACGCGTCATGAAGTGACGCTGTTCAACTGTTTCGTCATGGGGCTCATCGACGATTCCCTGGACGGTATTTTTGAGGCCCTGAAGGAAGGCGCCCTCACCATGCAGCAGGGCGGGGGCGTCGGCTACGACTTTTCCACCCTTCGTCCCGCCGGCGCGCCGGCAAAAAGGGTCGGCGCCGTCGCATCCGGACCGGTTTCGTTCATGAAAATCTGGGACGCCATGTGCGCGACCATCCTGTCCACCGGCGCCCGCCGGGGAGCGATGATGGCGACGCTGCGCTGCGACCATCCCGATATCCTGGCCTTCGTCGAGGCCAAGCGGGAGCCGGGGGTGTTGCGCCATTTCAACCTCTCGGTGCAGGTGACCGACGACTTCATGGCGGCGGTGGAGAACGAGGGGGACTGGCCGCTGGTGTTTCCACTGGAGGATGAGAGCGCAGGCCGGGAAATCGTGTACAGGCGCTGGCCGGGCCGCGAGGAGGCGCGTCCCTGCCAAGTGATGGGGCGCATTCCCGCGCGGGAACTGTGGCACCGTATCGTGCGGGCCGCTTACGACTGCGCCGAACCCGGGGTGGTATTCATCGATACGGTCAACCGTGCCAACAACCTGGCGTATTGCGAACATATCAGCGCCACCAACCCTTGCGGCGAAATCCCTTTGCCGCCTTACGGGGCCTGCGATCTGGGGTCGGTGAACCTGGCCCGTTTCGTGACGGCCCCTTTCTCTGCCCGGGCTGCCCTGGATTGGGAAGGGGTGCTGGATACCGTCAAAACGGCGGTGCGAATGATGGACAACGTCTACGAGGTGTCCGCCTTCCCCCTCCGTCGGCAGGGGGAGGCGGCCCGCGCATCCCGCCGCCTGGGCCTGGGGATAACCGGCCTGGCTGACGCCCTGGCGATGCTGAGCCTTCCCTATGGTGGCGATGAGGCGGTACGGTGGGCGGGCCGGACCATGGAGACGATCTGTCACGGCGCCTACCGGGCCGCTATCGAACTGGCCAAGGAGAAAGGCGCCTTTCCCGCCTTCGAAGCGGCGCCTTATCTGGCGAGCCCCTTCGTGCAGCGCCTGCCGGGGGACATTCGCGAGGGGATCGCCCGCCACGGCATCCGCAACAGCCATCTCACCGCCATCGCGCCCACCGGCACCATCAGCCTCCTCGCGGATAACGTATCGAGCGGCCTGGAGCCCATTTTCCGCTTCCGCTACCAGCGCCACATCCGTGACAGCGACGGCGGCCTGGATACGGTGGAGGTGACGGATTACGCTTGCCGACTGTTCCATGAGCTGCATGGAGAAGTCACGCCGTTGCCGGCATCTTTCGTGACCGTGGCCGACGTGGGCGCTGGCGCGCAGCTCGCCATGCAGGCGGCTTTGCAGGTCCATGTGGACAACGCCATTTCCAAAACCATCCAGATATCCGCCGCGTGCAACTTTGAGGACTTCGCCGGTGTCTATGAACAGGCGTACCGGCTGGGACTCAAAGGGTGTACGGCCTTTCGCCCCAACCCCGTGACCGGCGAGGTGCTGTCGCCGGTTCCCCCCGCCGAAGGCAGGCAATGCTGCTCCCTGGATCGTGAGGCGGATTGACTTCGCGCGGTTTTCCGTTCGGGGAGAATTTCGGGTAAACTTAACCGCTTAATAATTTATCGAAAAAGGGCCGGAATCCGGCGCTGATCGAGCACTGAACGGAACGGAGAACATGCTAAAAGGCAGCTTGGTTGCAATTGTGACCCCCATGCACGAAGACGGCTCCCTGGACCTGCCGGGCCTGCGGAAGCTGGTGGATTTCCACGTCGAACAGGGTACGGACGGCATCGTGGTGGTGGGGACCACAGGGGAGTCCCCCACCGTGAACTACGATGAGCACTGCGCCCTCATCAAGACCGTGGTGGAGCAAGCTGCCAAGCGCGTGCCGGTGATCGCCGGCACCGGCGCCAATTCCACCGCCGAAGCCATCGAGCTGACCCGTTGCGCCAAGGATTCCGGCGCCGACTACTGCCTGCTGGTGGCGCCCTACTACAACAAACCCGGCCAGGAAGGCATGTACCGCCACTTCAAGGCCATCGCCGAGGCGGTGGACGTGCCGCAGATCCTGTACAACGTTCCCGGCCGCACCGCATCCGATTTGTCCAACGATACCGTGCTGCGCCTGGCGCAGATTCCCAACGTCGTCGGCATCAAGGACGCTACCGGCAATATCGAGCGCGGCACCGATTTGATCCTGCGCGCGCCGGCGGATTTCGCCATTTACAGCGGCGACGATGCCAGCGCCCTGGCGCTGATGCTGCTGGGGGGGCATGGGGTGATTTCCGTCACCGCCAACGTGGCGCCGAAGGCGATGCACGAAATGTGCAGGGCAGCTTTCGCCGGCGACTTGGCGACGGCCCGTTCCCTCAACGCCAAGCTCCTGGGGTTGCACCGGCACCTCTTCGTCGAGGCCAACCCCATCCCGGTCAAATGGGCGGTGCAGCAGATGGGACTGATCGCAGGGGGCATTCGCCTGCCCCTCACCCCCCTTTCCGCCGCCAACCAGGAAACGGTGCGCCAGGCCATGCGTCAGGCCGGCGTCGCGGCCTGATTTAACGAAGGATGCTTTCTGATGAAATGTCGTAACGTACTGGGCGGTTTGGCGATGGTCGCCGCCCTGGCAGCGGCTCTGACCGGTTGCAGTTCCATGGGAGACATGGTCCAGGGCAAGAAGGTCGATTACAAATCCACCGGCAAACTGCCACCCTTGGAAGTTCCCCCTGATTTGACCAACCCCGGCACCGACGATCGTTATGCGGTGCCCGATATCAGCCCCTCCGGCAGCGCCACCTATTCCGCCTACAACCAGGAGCGTGCCGGGCAGACCCAGGCCCAGTCCAGCGAGGTGCTGCCCAAGGTGGAGAAGGTGACCTTCCACCGCGCCGGCTCCGAGCGCTGGATCGTGGTCCAGGCCTCGCCGGACCAGGTCTGGCCGGTGGTGAAGGAGTTTTGGCAGGAAAACGGTTTCCTGATCAAGACGGAAATGCCCCAAGCCGGGGTGATGGAAACCGACTGGGCGGAGAACCGGGCCAAGATACCCATGGACCCGATCCGCGGCATCCTGAGCAAGGTGGTGGACAGCCTGTACTCCACCGCCGAGCGTGACAAGTTCCGCACCCGCCTGGAGCGGGGCAGCGAACCGGGCACCACGGAAATCTACATCAGCCACCGTGGCATGTACGAAGTGATCCAGGGGGGCGATGGTGGCAACCAGACCGTGTGGGAGCCCCGGCCAGCCGACCCGGAGCTGGAGGCGGAAATGCTGCGCCGCCTGATGGTGCGCTTCGGCGTCCAGGAGGCGCGAGCCAAGTCCATGGTGGCGGCGGATTCCGTGACCCACCGCGCCACGCTTACCAAGGCGCCGGGCGGTCATGGCAGCCTTGCCCTCTATGATGCGTTCGACCGCGCCTGGCACCGGGTCGGTTTGGCCCTCGACAGGGTAGGGTTTACGGTGGAGGACCGCGACCGCTCCCAGGGTATTTACTATGTGCGCTACCTGGACCCCGAGGCTGAAGCCATGGCCAAGAAGGACAAGGGCTTCCTCAGCAAGCTGGCTTTCTGGAGCAGCAGCGACAGCAAGAAGAGCCAGCAGGAACAGTACCGTGTCCTGGTGAAGGACGAAGGCGAAGGCAGCCGGGTGGAGGTTCTGGACAAGAACGGGCAGCCGGACAAGACGGAGACCGGCAACCGTATCCTGACCCTGCTCTACGAACAGCTGAAGTAATGCGTTTTGCTTCGCTGGGCAGCGGCAGCGGCGGCAATGCGCTGGTAGTGGAAGCCGGGGAAACCCGGCTTTTGCTTGACTGCGGCTTCGGCATCCAAGAAACCAGCCGCCGCCTCGGGCGCCTCGGCCTGGATGCCGGGATGCTGGCGGGAATACTCGTGACCCACGAGCATTCCGACCATGCCGACGGCGCCTTCAAGTTCGCCCGCCGCCATGGGCTGCCGCTATGGCTGAGCCACGGCACGCTGAACGCGCTCGCGCCCCGGCTTGCCCTTCCCGATACGCTCCATGTTATCGACAGCCATGTGCCCTGGGCCATCGGTGACTTGGAGGTGGAACCTTACCCGGTCCCCCACGACGCCCGCGAGCCGGTGCAGTTCGTGTTCGGCGACGGTGCCCGGCGCCTCGGCGTGTTGACCGATGTCGGCTGCATCACGCCCCATATCGTGGCCACCTTGGAGAACTGCGATGCGCTGGTGGTGGAGTGCAACCACGATCCGGAAATGCTGCGCGCCGGTCCCTATCCCTATCCCCTCAAGCAGCGGGTGGCGGGAAAATTCGGCCACTTGAGCAACGAGGAAGCGGCATCATTGGTGGAAAGAGTGCGCAATGCCAAGCTTCAGCACGTGGTGGCGGCCCATATCAGCCAGCACAACAATACCACGGCGCTGGCGGTCGGGGCCTTGAGCGCCGCGCTGGACTGCGAAGAGGAATGGGTCGGCGTCGCCGACCAGGATGGCGGCTTCGATTGGCGCCAGGTGGCGTAGGGCGCAAATATAGGGCGATAAAAAAGCCGGCCATGAGGCCGGCTTTTTCTTGCTGGTGCGCTGAATTACTTCTTGTCGCCAGCAGCGGGAGCGGCGGCAGGAGCGGCAGCGTCAGCGGCGGGAGCGGCAGCAGGAGCGGCAGCGTCAGCAGCAGGAGCGGCGGGAGCAGCAGCGGGAGCGGCAGCGTCAGCAGCAGGAGCGGCGGGAGCGGCAGCAGGAGCGGCAGCTTCGGGAGCGGCAGCGGGAGCAGCAGCTTCTTCTTTCTTGCCGCAAGCGGACAGAGACAGGGCCAGCAGAGCGGCGAGCAGAACGGAGTATTTCATTCTTAATTCCCTTTAAAGTTTTGACGACGAAGAAATTCATTCACGTTGGCCAACCTTGAACCAGTCAACCAACTGCGCGGTAGATTCTAGCAGGTTTAAATTTTTTTTCTAGTAGTCGACCCATGAAGTCCCCTTTTATTTTCCCTTGTTTCAGGGGGGGTAGGGGCGGATTCGGAAAATTTGTCCATGACAGGTTTATTCCTTTGGCATCAAATTCCCAGGGTGGTGACGGGTGTTGCGGGAGTGGAGGCCTGCCACAGCTCTTCGAAGCGCTTGATCAGCCCGTGGGCGCCTGCGGCGTCTTCCAGGGCCAGTTCGGCGCGGTCCTGGCGGTAATGGAAGCGATGCACATAGTGGTTTTCGTCGGCAACGGCAAAGGGGTCGTAGATGCTTTTCGCCTCGTCCGTGGTTTCATGAACGACGAAACCGTGGCCGTAGTATTTCAGCAGTTCCAACAGCCGGGGGCAGTTCCGGGACAGGTAGGCGGCATCGTGGACGACCAGAAACAGCCGGTTGGCCGGCGAGGCGGCCAGGAAGCGTTTCAGGTTTTCCGCCCGGGAAAGGCTCTCGTAGCCGCCCCCCTCCAGGTTGTAATCGAAAATGCGCAGGGTCTTCTGGCTCTGGTTGATCAATTGGTCCAGGGCGGCGGTGTATTCCTGCCTGCCGAGGAGGGCATGATGTTCCGGCATGGGCGGCCTCGGGAAGAATGGCGATGTCTTCGCAGTCTAGCATGGCGGTTGGCTTCCGCCCGGCGCGAAATGGTTTAGAATGAAGCCAAGGAGGGAGCGCCTATGCTGCAAACAGGTCAAACCGCCCCGGATTTCACGTTGCCGGATGCCGATATGGAGTTGGTTAGCTTGACCGGGCTCAAGGGCAAGAAAAACGTGGTGCTGTATTTTTATCCCAAGGACGATACCCCCGGCTGTACCCTGCAGGCCATCGAATTCGGGGATTTGGAGGAGGCGTTCGCCGATGCGGACGCCGTGGTGTTGGGCGTGAGCCGGGACGACTGTCTTCGCCATGCCGCCTTCCGCGACAAGCACGGCCTGTCGGTGCGCCTGCTGGCCGACACCGAGGCGGAGGCTTGCGCCGCCTACGGCGTCTGGCAGGAGCGGGAGTGCGACGGCGTCAGGAAGATGGGCATCGTCCGCTCCACCTTCATCATCGATAAGCAGGGCAAGGTCCGTCACGCGCTGTATAACGTTAACCCCAAGGGGCATGCCGCCGAGGTGCTGGCCCTGGTCAAAGGAATGAAATAATGCTGATAGGCAAAGATACCGTGGTTTCCTTCACCTTCGAACTGTTCGACAGCGACGGCAAGCTGCTGGAGCGCAGCGACGAAGCGGCGAGCTACCTTCACGGCGGATACGAAGGGATTTTCCCCAAGGTGGAAGAGGCCCTGGAGGGCAAGGGCGTCGGCGAATCCGTCGGCGTTTCCCTGGAGCCCGAGGACGCCTTCGGCGAGTACGATAGCCAGATGGTCCAGGTGGAATCCCTGGAGGCCTTGCCGGAGGCGGCGGAAGTGGGGATGCGTTTCGAGGGCACCGACCCGGCCAGCGGCCACACCCTCATCTATACCGTCACCGACATCGCCGAAGGCAAGGCGGTGCTGGACCCCAACCACCCCCTCGCCGGCCAGCGGGTGTTCTTTTCCTGCACCGTCACCGGCGTGCGCCCCGCCACCGCCGAGGAAACCTCCCACGGCCACGTCCACGGTGAGGGCGGTCACCATCACTGAGGCCGTTTAACCTAGCAGCTTTCTCAGCTTGTAAACCAGTTCCAGCGCCGATTTCGGGGTCAGTTCGTCCGGATCTCGGCGCTGCGCAGTTCCGCCAGGGCCGGGTGTTCCTCCTCCGGCTCTTCGTCGCTGATGGCGGCGAACAAATCCCCCTGCTTGTCGTCGGCCACCGCCTGCTGTTCCAATTGCTGCAAGCGCCGGCGCGCCACCTGGATCACGGTCGGCGGCACGCCGGCCAGCTGCGCGACCTGCAGGCCATAGCTCTGGCTGGCCGGCCCTTCCGCCACGCTGTGGAGGAAGACGATGCCGCCCCGGTGCTCCACCGCCTCCACGTGGACGTTGGCGATCTGGCGGAATTCCTGGGCCAGGTGGGTAAGTTCGAAGTAATGGGTGGCGAAAAGGGTCAGGCTGCGGTTCTTTTCCACCAGCTGCCGTGCCACGGCGTAGGCCAGGGCGAGGCCGTCGAAGGTGGAGGTGCCGCGGCCGATCTCGTCCAGCAGCACCAGGCTTTTTTCCGTCGCGTTGTGAAGGATGTTGGCGGTTTCGGTCATTTCCACCATGAAGGTGGAGCGGCCGCCGGCCAAGTCGTCGGAGGCGCCGATACGGGTGAAAATCTGGTCGATGGGGCCGATGCGCAGGCGGTCGGCGGGGACGAAGGAGCCGACGTGGGCCAGGAGGGCGATCAGCGCCGTCTGGCGCATGTAGGTGGACTTGCCGCCCATGTTGGGGCCGGTGATGAGCAGCATCTGGCGGGTGCGGGAGAGGCGCACGTCGTTGGCGATGAAGGGTTCGCTGCCCTTGATCTGGTGCTCCACCACGGGGTGGCGGCCACCGACCACATCGATAAGAGCGTCCCGGGTGAACTCCGGCATCGCCCAATTCAGGGTATGGGCCCGTTCGGCCAAGGCGGCGATGCCGTCCAGTTCCGCCACCGCCCGGGCGATGGCCTGCAGGCGGGGGATGGCCGGGGCGAGGCGCTCCAGCAGCTCGTCGTAGAGGCGCTTTTCCAGGGCCAGGGCCCGCTCTCCGGCGGACAGGGCCTTGTCCTCGAAGGCCTTCAATTCCGGTGTGATGTAGCGCTCGGCGTTTTTCAGGGTCTGGCGCCGGCGGTAGTCGTCCGGCACCTTGTCGGCGTTGGCGCGGGAGACTTCGATATAGAAGCCGTGGACCTTGTTGTATTCCACCTTCAGGGTGGCGATGCCGGTGCGTTCCTTCTCCCTCGCCTCCAGGGCGAGCAGGAAATCGCCGCAGTCGTTCTGGATGGCGCGCAGCTCGTCCAGTTCCGCGTCATAGCCGGTGGCGATGACACCGCCTTCCCGCAGCACCGAGCTGGGCTCTTCCTTGATGGCGCGGACCAGCAGGGCGACGATTTCCTCTTCCGCCGCCAATCCGTCACGCAGGGTTTGCAGGCGGGTACTGGAGCGGTCGGCCAGGAGGGCGTGCAGTTCCGGCAGCAGGGCAAGGCTTTCCCGCAGGCCTGAAAGGTCCCTGGGGCGGGCGGTCTTGAGGGCGATGCGGGCGGTGATGCGCTCCACGTCCGCCATCTGCCGCAGACTACGGAGAATCCCCCCGTAATGGCCCTGTCCCCTATCGCCCACCAGGGCCGCCACGGCGTCCAGGCGCTCCTTGAGGGCGGTGTGGTCCCGCAGGGGATGGTGCAGGGTGTGGCGCAGCCAGCGGCTGCCCATGCCAGTGGCGCACACGTCCAGGAGGGAGAACAGGGTGGGAGCGGCTTCGCCACGGATGGTCTCGGTGAGTTCCAGGTTGCGCCGGGTGGCGGCGTCCATCAGGACATAGGCGCCTTCCCGCTCCACCCGGGGGGGCTGGAGGTGGGGCAGGGCGGCCCGCTGGGTGTGCTTGACGTACTCCAGCAGGGCGCCGGCCGCCTGCACCGCCGGACCCAAGTCCTCGCAGCCGAAGCCGGCCAGGTCGAGGGTGTTGAACTGGCGGGTGAGGGATACGACGGCGCTGTCGAAATCGAACTGCCATTCCGGCTGGCGGGTGGCGGCGTAGCCCGGGGGGAGGGGCGCCAGCTCGGGGTGCAGCACTTCCGAGGGCTTGAGCCGTTCCAGGCTGGCGGCGAGGCGGGACGGGGGAATTTCCGCCACCTTGAATTCGCCGCTGGCCAGGTTCAGCCAGGCCAGGCCGGTGAGTTCCTTGGTGGGAAACAGGGCCAGCAGCAGGTTGTCCCGCTTGTCGTCGAGGAGGGCGCTGTCGGTGAGGGTGCCGGGGGTAACGATGCGGGTGACGCGGCGTTCCACCGGCCCCTTGCTGGTGGCGGGGTCCCCCACCTGGTCGCAGATGGCCACCGATTCCCCCACCTTCACCAGCTTGGCCAGGTACTGTTCGACGGAATGGTAGGGCACCCCCGCCATCTTGATCGGCTCGCCTCCCGACGCGCCGCGCCGAGTGAGGGTGATGCCCAGCAGCTGGGCGGCCCGCTCGGCGTCGTCGAAGAACAGCTCGTAGAAATCCCCCATGCGGTAGAACAGCAGCATGGACGGGTATTCCGCCTTGATGCGCAGGTACTGCTGCATCATCGGCGTGTGGCGAGCGAGGTCCTCCGTCGGCAGCGGGGCGGGATCGTTCACGGCGGTGTCAGGCGGGGGTTTTCAGCGCCGGGGTGAGATGGGGCGCGATGGTCTGTAGGACCTGGGCGAAAATCTTCGGGCTGCCGGCGACGATGTTGCCGCTGTCGAGGAATTTTTCGTTGCCCTCGAAGTCGGCCACCAGGCCGCCCGCTTCCTGCACCAGGAGAGAGCCGCCGGCGATGTCCCAGGGGGAGAGGCCGATTTCCCAGAAGCCGTCGAGGCGGCCCGCGGCGACGTAGGCCAGGTCCAGGGCGGCGGAGCCGGGGCGGCGCACGCCGCTGGTCTTCTGGATCATGTCCTTGAACATGCCGAGGTAGGCGTCCACGTGGGTGAAGTCGCGGAAGGGGAAGCCGGTGCCGATGAGGGCTTCCTTCAGCTGGGCGCGCTTGGAGACGCGGATGCGGCGGTCGTTGAGGAAGGCGCCGGCGCCGCGGGTGGCGGTGTAAAGGTCGTTCATCACCGGGTCGTAGACCACGGCGTGGGTCAGCACCCCTTTGTGGAGGAGAGCGATGGAGACGGCGTACTGGGGAAACCCGTGGAGAAAGTTGGTGGTGCCGTCCAGGGGGTCGATGATCCACTGGTATTCCGACTCGCCGCGGGTGCCGCTCTCTTCTGCTAGAATCGCGTGCTTCGGATAGGCGTCGAGAAGGATCTCGATGATCGCCTGCTCGGCGGCCTGATCCACTTCGGTGACGAAGTCGTTGGCGCTTTTGTGGCGGATCGTCAGCCGATCCAGGTCCTGGGAAGCGCGGTTGATGATGGAGCCGGCGCGGCGGGCGGCCTTCACCGCCGTGTTGAGCATGGGATGCATGAGAGAGCCTTTAAGGAACGCGTGGAACGAAGTACCGTCATTTTACTTGCAACCGGCCCATGAATAAACCCGATCCCTTCTCCAGTCTCCGCTTCGTCCTCAGCCATACCAGCCATCCGGGCAACATCGGCGCCGCCGCCCGGGCCATGAAGACCATGGGCATGAGTCGCCTGGTTCTGGTGGCGCCGCGCTATTTTCCCGATCCGGCCGCCGAGGCCCGCGCTTCCGGCGCTCTGGACGTGCTGGAAGGGGCGAAAGTGTGCGCCACCCTGGACGAGGCCCTGGAGGGTGCGGCGCTGGTGGCCGGCTTCACCGCCCGCAAGCGGGACGTGGGGCCCGGGGATTACACCCTGCGCGAAGCGGCGCCGGAGCTGGCCGAGCGCGCCCGCAGCCAGGCGGTGGCGCTGTTGTTCGGCAACGAGACCAGCGGCCTGTCCAACGCCGAGATGGACCGATGCCAGATGCGGGTGAGCATCCCCTCGAATCCCGTCTACAGTTCCCTCAATCTGGGTTCCGCGGTCCAGGTGGCGGCCTACGAGTTGCGCCTGGCGTTGCTGGAAGAGGTGGCGCAATCGGAGGAGGCTGCCGAGGTGCTGGCCACCAGCGATGAAATGGAGGGATTCTACCGCCACCTGGAGCAGACCCTTTACCGTACCGAATTTCTCGATCCCGCCCAGCCGAAGAAGCTGATGTCGCGCCTGAGGCGGATGTTCGCCCGGGCCCGGCCGCGGAAGGACGAAGCCAATATCCTGCGGGGTATCCTGACTGCGGTGGATAAGGCCGTCTCCCGATAGAAAATCGATTAAATAGTTGACCGCAACGAAGGGGCATAGCATACTTCGCCCTTCCGAATCACAATTCTTGAATTCAGACGTTCCACCCATGTTCAGCCACCTGCGCGAAGACATCGCCGTCGTATTCGAACGCGACCCCGCCGCCCGTTCCGCCTGGGAGGTGCTGACCCTTTATCCTGGCGTCCACGCCCTGTTGCTCCACCGCCTGGCCCATCGCTTCTGGCACTGGGGCTTGAAATGGCCGGCGCGGCTGGTGTCCTTCTTCAGCCGCTGGGTGACCGGCATCGAAATCCACCCCGGCGCCACCATCGGCCGCCGGGTTTTCATCGACCACGGCATGGGCGTGGTGGTGGGCGAGACGGCGGAAATCGGCGACGACTGTACCCTGTACCACGGCGTTACCCTAGGCGGGACGTCGTGGAAAAAGGGCAAGCGCCATCCCACTTTGGGCAAGGGGGTGGTGGTCGGCGCCGGCGCCAAGATACTGGGGCCCATCCTGATCGGTGCCGGGGCCAAGGTGGGCTCCAACGCCGTGGTGGTGAAGGACGTGCCCGACAACGCCACCGCCGTCGGCATCCCGGCGCGCATCCTGGATACGGACCAGGCGAAGCGGCGGGAGGAGCAAGCGAAGAAAATCGGTTTTTCCGCCTACGCCATCAGCGAGGATATGAACGACCCGGTGGTAAAGGCGGTGCATGCCCTTCTCGACCACACGGTGACCACCGACCGGCGCATCAGCGAACTGGTCCAGCAGTTGCGGGGCTTGGGCGTTGACGTTCAGGAGGACCGTGCCGTGGCCGACGGTTTCGATCCCAATTACCTGAATAAAATAGTTGACTAATTTACTATACTAAATTACATTTTTACTGACTCAAACCGAGCGTTATTGAATAGGGGCTAGACCGATGCGTTTGACAACCAAAGGACGTTTTGCGGTGACCGCGATGCTGGATCTGGCATTGCGCAACGGCGAGGGGCCGGTGACCCTGGCCGGCATCAGCGACCGGCAGAAAATCTCCCTCTCCTACCTGGAACAGCTGTTCGGCCGCCTGCGCCGCCATGGATTGGTGGAGAGCGTGCGCGGACCCGGCGGCGGCTATTACATCGCCAAGGACCTGAAGGATATTTCCACCGCGGACATCATTCGCGCTGTGGACGAGGCGGTGGACGCCACCCAGTGCGGCGGTGAAGGCAATTGTCACGATGACCGGCCCTGTCTTACCCACGATTTGTGGATGGGCTTGAACGCCCGGATTTTCGACTATCTCGGCTCGGTGAACCTGGCCCAACTGGTGGCCGGCCACCAGCAGAGCGGCGAAGTGCAGATTCTCGACAAGCGCTCGGCCAAGGCCCGGGGCAAGGCCGGGGCGCCGATCGCCGCCTGAGCCGGTGATGGAGCCGATCTACCTCGACCACAATGCCACCACGCCGGTGGCGGACGAGGTGTGGCGGCAGATGCTGCCGTATTTCGGCAAGCAATACGGCAACCCTTCCAGCCGCCATGGCTTCGGGCGCGCCGCCCGCCAGGCGGTGGAGGAAGCGAGGGAAAAGGTGGCCGCGGTGGTGGGAGCGCATCCTTCCCAGGTGATTTTCACCAGCGGCGGCACCGAGGCCAATAACCTGGCGCTGAAGGGCGCGGCGGCGTGGCTGAAACCCGGCGTGATCGCGGTCAGCCGCATCGAGCATCCCTGCGTGGCCCAGCCGGCGAAGGGTTTGCGGCGGCAGGGATGGAAGTTGCGGGAGGTCGCGGTGGACGCGGAATGCCGCCTGGACCTGGACGACCTGGAGCGGACCCTGGCAGAATCCCCGGCCCTGGTATCGGTGATGCTGGCCAACAATGAGACCGGTGCGCTGCAGGATGTCGCGGCGGTGGCGGAAAGGGCGCGGCGCAAGGGTGCCCTGGCGCACACCGATGCGGTGCAGGCCCTGGGCAAGATGGAGGTGGATTTCAGAGGGCTGGGCGTCGATATGATGACCCTTTCGGCCCACAAGATTTACGGCCCCAAGGGGGTGGGTGCGCTGATTGTCGACAAACGTGTCGAACTTGCGCCACTCCTGAGCGGGGGCGGACAGGAATGGGGAATCCGTTCCGGTACCGAGAATGTCCCGGCCATCGTGGGTTTTGGTGCCGCCTGCGAACTGGTTTCCGGTCGCCTGGCACGGGTGTTGCAAGAGAGTGCGGGGTTGCGTGACAGGCTCGAGGCGGGGCTGAAAAAAATGGGTGCCGTGATCTTCGCGGCCGGGGCGGAACGCTTGCCCAACACCAGTTTCTTCGCCCTGCCGGGCATCGAGGGTGAAACCCTGGTGATGGCCCTGGACCGCGCGGGTTTCGCGGTGGCGAGCGGGGCGGCCTGCTCCAGCGCCAGCAGCGAGATCAGCCCGGTGCTGGCGGCCATGGGGGTGGAGCCGTCCCTGGCCAAAGGCGCCGTGCGGGTAAGCCTGGGGCAGGAGAACACGGCGGCCCAGGTGGATGCCTTTCTCGCCGCCCTGGGCGGCGAGTTGAACCGCCTGCGGAGCATGGCGGCGGTGATGGCGGTTTAACTGAATTGTAAGGACGTAGTGGAGAGCGATATGCCCAAGTTGCCGATTTATCTGGATTATTCCGCTACTACCCCGGTGGACCCGCGGGTGGCGGAGAAAATGATTCCCTATCTGACGGAGAAGTTCGGCAATCCCGCCTCCCGTTCCCACGCCTTCGGCTGGGAGGCGGAGAAGGCCGTGGAGGAAGCGCGGGAGCAGGTGGCGGCCCTGGTGAACTGCGATCCGAAGGAGATCGTCTGGACCTCGGGCGCCACCGAGTCCGACAACCTGGCCATCAAGGGCGCCGCCGAGTTCTATTCCGGCAAGGGCAAGCACCTCATCACCGTCAGCACCGAACACAAAGCGGTGCTCGACCCCATGCGCAACCTGGAGCGCCATGGCTTCGAAGTCACCTATCTGGATCCGGAAGCCGACGGCCTGGTGAGCCTGGAGAAATTCAAGGCCGCCATCCGCCCCGATACCATTCTCGCTTCGGTGATGCTGGTCAACAACGAAATCGGCGTCATCCAGGACATCGCCGCCATCGGCGAAATCTGCCGCGAGAAGGGAGTGATCTTCCACGTGGACGCGGCCCAGGCCACCGGCAAGGTGGACATCGACCTGTCCAAGCTGAAGGTGGACCTGATGTCCTTCTCGGCCCACAAGACCTACGGCCCCAAGGGGATCGGCGCCCTTTACGTGCGCCGCAAGCCGCGCATCCGGCTGGAGGCCCAGATGCACGGCGGCGGCCATGAGCGCGGCATGCGCTCCGGCACCCTGGCGACCCACCAGATCGTCGGCATGGGGGAGGCCTTCCGCATCGCCAAGGAAGAGATGGCCGCCGAGAACGAGCGTATCCTGATGCTGCGCAACCGCCTCTACAACGGCCTCAAGGCCATCGAGGAGGTGCACCTCAACGGCGACCTGGCGCGCCGCATCCCCCACAACCTGAATATGAGCTTTGCTTACGTGGAAGGGGAGTCCCTGATCATGGCGGTGAAGGATCTGGCGGTGTCTTCCGGTTCCGCCTGCACCTCGGCCAGCCTGGAGCCGTCCTACGTGCTCAAGGCCCTGGGCCGCAGCGACGAGCTGGCCCACAGTTCCATCCGTTTCTCCATCGGCCGCTTCACCACCGAGGAGGAGGTGGATTACGCCGTCGAACTGATGAAGAAACAGGTCGCCAAGCTGCGCGAGATGTCCCCCCTGTGGGAGATGTTCAAGAGCGGCATCGACCTGTCCCAGGTGAAATGGGCCGCCCACTGAATATTTGAAGGAGAAGTGCCATGTCTTACAGCGAAAAAGTTCTGGACCATTACGAGAATCCCCGCAACGTGGGCAGTTTCGAGGGCGAGGCCGACGTGGGCACCGGCATGGTCGGCGCTCCCGCCTGCGGCGACGTGATGAAACTGCAAATCAAGGTCAACAAGGATGGCGTCATCGAGGACGCCAAGTTCAAGACCTACGGTTGCGGTTCCGCCATCGCCTCCAGCTCCCTGGTCACCGAGTGGGTCAAGGGCAAGACCCTGGATCAGGCGCTGGAAATCAAGAACACCCAGATTGCCGAGGAACTGGCTCTGCCGCCGGTGAAAATCCACTGCTCCATCCTGGCCGAGGACGCCATCAAGGCGGCGGTGGCCGACTACAAGCAGAAGCAGGGTACCCTGGAAGCCAACGTCTGCTCGCCCAAGAGCGTCGGTTGAGGAGAAAGCCATGTCCATTACCCTGACGGAAAAAGCGGCCACGCGGGTCAAGTCCTTCCTCGAGAAGCGCGGCAAGGGCGTCGGTCTGCGCCTGGGCGTGCGGACCTCCGGCTGTTCCGGCTTGGCCTACACCCTTGAATTCGTGGACGAGATCGCCGCCGACGACAGCACCTTCGACAGCAACGGCGTCACCGTGGTCGTGGACCCGAAAAGCATGCCCATGCTCGACGGTACGGTGCTGGACTACGTGCGCGAAGGTCTCAACGAGGGCTTCAAGTTCACCAACCCCAACGCCAAGGAATCCTGCGGTTGCGGCGAGAGTTTTAAAGTTTGAGTCGGGAGCGGCGAGCGAAGAGTCGAGAGAAAACAGCTCCGACTCTCGACTCTCGGCTCTCTACCCTCGGCTAAACCATGGACTTCCATAAAAACTACTTCGAACTGTTCGGCCTGCCCCCCGGCTTTCGCCTCGACATGGCGTTGCTGGACGGCAAGTACCGCGACATCCAGTCCCAGGTCCACCCGGACCGCTTCGCCCATGCCGACGAAGCGCAGAAGCGCCTGTCCATGCAGTGGGCCACCTTCGCCAACGAGGCCTACCAGACCCTCAAGCAGCCCCTGTCCCGGGCCCGCTACCTGTTGCAGATGCACGGCGTGGACACCGCCGAGGAGAGCAACACCGCCATGCCGCCGGCTTTCCTGATGCAGCAGATGGAGTGGCGGGAAGGCATCATGGAAGCCCGGGCCGCCGACGATATCGCCGCTCTGGAACACCTGGCGGCCAAGCTGCGGGCCGAGCGCCGCGGCCTGGAAGAAAAACTGGAAAAACTGCTGGATAGCGCCAAGGATTACCCCGCCGCCGCCGAAACCGTGCGGATGCTGAAATTTATCGAGAAGCTGGGCGAGGAGATCAACCTCGCCATCGAAGCATTGGAGAGCTAATGGCTTTACTGCAAATCGCCGAGCCCGGCCTGAGCGCCGCCCCCCACCAGCACCGCCTGGCGGTGGGTATCGACCTCGGCACCACCAATTCCCTGGTGGCGACGGTGCGCAGCGGCATGAGTACGGTGCTGCACGACGAACACGGCCGCGCCCTGCTGCCCTCCGTGGTGCGGTATCTGCCGGATGGTTCCACCGAAGTGGGTTGTCTTGCCCAGGCCAAGCAGAGCGTGGACCCCCACAACACCATCGTGTCGGTGAAGCGCTTCATGGGGCGCGGGGTGAAGGACATTCCCGACGCCGAGCGCATGCCCTATCACTTCGTCGATGCGCCGGGGATGGTGCAATTGAAGACCGTCGCCGGGGTGAAAAGCCCGGTGGAGGTGTCGGCGGAAATCCTCAAGGTACTGCGCGAGCGGGCCGAGCATTCCCTGGGCGGGGAACTGGTGGGCGCGGTGATCACCGTTCCGGCCTATTTCGACGATGCCCAGCGCCAAGCCACCAAGGACGCTGCCCGCCTGGCCGGCCTCAACGTCCTGCGTCTACTCAACGAGCCCACCGCCGCCGCCGTGGCCTACGGCCTGGACAACGCCGCCGAGGGTGTCTACGCGGTTTACGACCTGGGGGGCGGCACCTTCGATATTTCCATCCTGCGCCTGTCCAAGGGGGTGTTCGAAGTGCTCGCCACCAACGGCGACTCCGCCCTGGGCGGTGACGATTTCGACCAGCGGGTATTCTGCTGGATTCTCGAGCGGGCCAAGCTGCCGCCCCTGGGGCCCCACGACAGCCGTACCCTGCTGACCAAGGCGCGGGAGGCCAAGGAGTGGCTCACCGAGCATCCGGAGGCCACGATCACGGCCATGCTGGATTGCGGCATGTCGGTGGAGCTGACGCTGAGTAGCGACACCTTCGCCGAAATCACCCAGCACCTGGTGAGCAAGACCCTGCAGCCCACCCGCAAGGCCCTGCGCGATGCCGGCCTCGGTCCCGAAGACGTGAAAGGGGTGGTGATGGTGGGGGGCTCCACCCGCATGCCCAACGTGCAGAAGGCGGTGGGCGAGTTTTTCGGCCAGGAACCCTTGAACAACCTGGACCCGGACAAGGTGGTGGCCCTCGGTGCCGCCATCCAGGCCAACGTCCTGGCGGGCAACCGGGCCGACGACGACTGGCTGCTGCTGGACGTGATTCCCCTGTCCCTCGGCATCGAGACCATGGGCGGGCTGGTGGAGAAAATCATTCCCCGCAACTCCACCATTCCCGTGGCGCGGGCCCAGGAGTTCACCACCTTCAAGGACGGCCAGACCGCCATGAGCTTCCACGTGGTGCAAGGCGAGCGGGAATTGGTGGACGAATGCCGTTCTCTGGCGAAATTCGAGCTGCGGGGCATCCCGCCCATGGTAGCGGGCGCCGCTCGGGTGCGGGTGACCTTCCAGGTGGACGCCGACGGCCTGCTGTCGGTCACCGCTCGGGAAAAGAGCACCGGCGTCGAGACCACCGTGACGGTGAAGCCTTCCTACGGCCTGAGCGACGAGGAAATCACCCGCATGCTGACCGAATCCCGGGAGCACGCCGTGGACGACATGGCGGCGCGGATGCTGCGGGAGAATCAGGTGGAGGCCAACCGCCTGCTGGATGCGGTGCAGGCCGCCCTGGACGAGGACGGTTCCCTGCTCGACGATAAGGAGCGGGCCGCCATCGACGAATTGATGGGGCGCTTGCGGGCCGTGGCCGGCGGGAGCGATTCCCCCGCCATCAAACAGGCCCTGGAAGCCCTCAACCGGGGAACCGAGTTCTTCGCCGCCCGCCGCATGGACCAGAGCGTCCGGCGGGCCCTTTCCGGCCACAAACTGTCCGAGCTGGAAGTGGGCGGAGAGTCCTGAATTATTGCCAAGCTAGAGACCATGACGCAAATCATCGTGCTGCCCCATGTGGAACTTTGCCCCGACGGGGCCGTGATCCAGGCCGACAAGGGAACGTCCATCTGCCAGGCCCTGCTCGACAACGACATCGAGATCGAGCACGCCTGCGAGATGTCCTGCGCTTGCACCACCTGCCACGTCATCGTGCGGGAGGGGTTCGAGTCTCTCAACGAGGCCGAGGACGAAGAGGAGGACATGCTCGACAAGGCTTGGGGGCTGGAGCCCCAATCCCGCCTGTCCTGCCAGGCCATCGTCGGCGACGCGGATCTGGTGGTGGAAATACCCAAGTACTCCATCAATATGGCCAAGGAAGGTCATAGCAAAAAGTGAGTGGCCGCTCATGAAGTGGACCGATACCCTCGACATCGCCATCGCCCTCTACGACAAGTATCCCGACGTAGACCCCCAGTATGTCCGCTATACCGACCTCCATGCCTGGGTGACGGGCCTGGAGGGGTTCGAGGACGATCCCCAGCGCTCCAACGAGAAAATTCTCGAAGCGATTCAGATGGCCTGGATCGACGAGGCCCAATAAGCGCTTCCGAATCAAACCGTTCCCCGATTTTTCAAGGAGCTTGCGTCAGGGGCGGATATTCCTGCGTCCTCTACAATATCTGGTGGAAATAGGCTAAACTAGCCACCAAATATGCTGGTCTGAGATGTGTTTCCGGGAAACGTTCCGGGGCGCCGGACCGGTTGAACAAAGGGGATTGGAGTGGCCGAGGATAGCGATCTCGAGAAAACAGAAGCCGCCACGCCCAGGCGCATCCAGCAGGCGCGGGAAAAGGGGCAGGTTGCCCGTTCCCGGGAATTGACGACTTTCGTCATGCTGGTTGCCGCCGGCGGGTCTTTCATGGCCATGGGCGAGCAGATGGTCGTCAGTCTCACCCATCTTCTGCAGTCCGGTTTGACCATCGATCGCGCCGTGGCCTTCAACCCTGTCATGATGCAGCAGCGCTTCCACCAGGCAGCCCAGGATACCCTGGTGGCCTTTGCGCCCTTTCTCGGCGTGATGGCGCTGGCCGCGCTGCTGACCCCCATGCTGCTCTCCGGGTGGCTGTTCACGGTCGAGGCCTTGATTCCGGATTTCGGCAAGCTCGATCCCCTGAAGGGCATTTCCCGGGTTTTCTCCACCAACGGCCTGATCGAGATGGTCAAGGCCATCATCAAGACCCTGCTGATCGGCAGCGTTGCCTGGTGGACCGTGCTCCACTATCAGGACGCGCTGTTCGGATTGGTGATGGAGCCCTCGGAAGTGGGTTTGGCGCATTTCGCGCAACTCGTGCTGATCACCTTTATCGCGGTTTCCTGTTCCCTCCTGCTGGTGGTGGCCATCGACGTCCCCTTCCAAATTTGGGATTACAGCCAGAAGCTGAAGATGACCAAAGAGGAAGTCCGGCAGGAATACAAGGAATCGGAGGGCGATCCCCACGTCAAGGGCCGTATTCGGCAGATGCAGCGTGAAATGGCCCGCAAGCGCATGATGGCGGAGGTTCCCAAGGCCGACGTGATCGTCACCAACCCGACCCACTACGCGGTGGCGCTGAAATACGAAAGCAAGTCCATGAAGGCTCCGTCGGTGGTGGCAAAGGGTTCCCACCTGCTGGCCGAGCGCATCATGGAGTTGGGCAAGGAGCACAACGTTCCGGTGTTGCGGACGCCCCCCCTGGCCCGGGCCCTGTACCGTCATGCCGAATTGGGCGAGGAAATCCCCGCCGCCCTTTACACGGCTGTCGCGGAAGTGCTTGCTTACATTTACCATCTGCAGCGCTACGAAAAACAGGGGGGGCAGGCACCCAAGGCCTTGGGCGATCTGCCGGTGCCGGCGGACATGGACCCCGGAGGGGATGAAGAATGAATGCCCGCGTCGGCGCCCTCGACTTTCTCAGCGGGGTGAACCTGAGTCGCTTGGCCGGGCCGGTGATCATCATCCTGATCCTGGGGATGATGGTGCTGCCCCTGCCGCCTTTCCTGCTGGACCTGCTGTTCACCTTCAACATCGCCATGGCGATGATCGTGCTGCTGGTCAGCCTCTACACCCTGAAACCCCTGGAATTCGCCATCTTCCCGACGGTGCTGCTGGTGACCACCCTGCTGCGCCTGTCCCTCAACGTCGCCTCGTCGCGGATCGTGCTGTTGGAAGGCCATACCGGCGCCGATGCGGCGGGCAAGGTGATCGAAGCCTTCGGCCATTTCTTGGTGGGGGGCAACTACACGGTGGGCATCGTGGTGTTCATCATCCTGGTGGTGATCAATTTCGTCGTGATCACCAAGGGCGCCGGCCGTATCGCCGAGGTGAGCGCCCGCTTTACCTTAGACGCCATGCCCGGCAAGCAGATGGCCATCGATGCAGACCTCAACGCCGGGCTGATCGGCGAGGACGAAGCGCGGCGGCGGCGGGCGGAGATTTCCCAGGAGGCGGAATTCTTCGGCTCCATGGACGGTGCCAGCAAATTCGTTCGCGGCGACGCCGTCGCCGGCATTCTCATCATGCTCATCAACATCATCGGCGGCCTGACGGTGGGCATGATCCAGCACAACCTGGACCTTTCCACCGCCGTCAACAACTACACCCTACTCACCATCGGTGACGGCCTGGTGGCGCAGATTCCCGCCCTGATCATTTCCACCGCCGCCGGCGTGGTGGTGAGCCGGGTAGGCACCGGCGAGGATCTGTCCAAGCAGCTCATTTCCCAGTTGTTCAGCCGTCCCCAGGTGATGATGATTACCGGCGGCATCCTGACCCTGCTGGGCCTGATCCCCGGCATGCCCCACCTGGCCTTCCTGCTGATGGGCGGCTCCATGGTCGGCGGCGCCTACTACATGGATCAGCGGTCCCGGGCCCCCGCGCCGGAAGTGCCGGAAGAGGCGGTGGAGGCGCCTCCTCCCGAGCCGGTGGAGGTGGGCTGGGACGACGTGACCCTGGTGGACCCCCTGGGGCTGGAGGTAGGCTATCGCCTCATTCCCCTGGTGGACCGCATGCAAAGCGGCGAACTGCTGCGGCGCATCAAGGGCATTCGCAAGAAATTCGCCCAGGAAATGGGCTTCCTGGTGCCGGCGGTGCACATCCGGGATAACCTGGAGCTGCGCCCCAACGCCTACCGACTTACCCTGAAGGGGGTGGAGGTTGGCTACGGCGAGGCGCATCCGGGCATGTTCCTGGCCATCAACCCCGGTCGGGTCGTCGGGGACCTCCCCGGCACGCCCACCCAGGACCCGACCTTCGGCTTGCCTTCGATATGGATCGAGGCCGACCTGAAGGATCGTGCCCAGGCTTACGGCTACACGGTGGTGGATGCCAGCACGGTAGTGGCCACACACCTCTCCAATATCATCCAGACCCATGCCGCCGAGTTGCTCGGCAGGGAAGAAACCCAGCAGTTGCTGGAGCGGGTGAAAAGGGAGGCGCCCAAGCTGGTGGAGAACCTGGTGCCGGACGTGCTGCCCCTGGGGACGGTGCAGAAGGTGCTGCAGAACCTCCTCGACGAGGGCGTGCATATCCGGGATATGCGGACCATTATCGAAACTCTGGCCGACCAGGGGGGCAAGATCACCGACCCCGATACCCTGACCAGCGCGGTCCGCATCGCACTGGGCCGTGCTATCATTCAGCAAATTTATCCGGGGGCGAGGGAATTGCAGGTGGCCGCTCTCGATCCCCAACTGGAAAACATCCTGATGCAGGCAACGAGGACGCAAGCGCCGGGAAGCGAGGGCGGCGGCCTGGAGCCGGGGTTGGCGGAAAACTTGTTGAAGCAGGCCGAGACCATGGTGGAGCAGCAGGAACAGCTGGGCTTGCCCGCCGTGCTGCTGGTGCCGGCGCCGCTGCGGACTTTGCTGGCGCGTTTCCTGCGTCGGGCCGCGCCCCAGCTGCGGGTGATTTCCCACGCTGAAGTGCCGGAAAACAAGAACATCAAAGTTGTTGCCGTCCTGGGAGGAAGAGGGTGAGAAGCGAGACGATCACTTCGCCAAGACTTAGCGCGTCGCTGCCTGGCTCGCTTCCCTACGGCCTTCGCCCCCCTGCCGGAGGCCGCCGATGAACGTCCGCAAGTTCTACGCCAGTAACACCCGGGATGCGCTCCGCCAGGTGCGTGACGCTCTGGGCGAGGATGCCATCATCCTATCCAACCGCCAGGTAATGGGGGGGATTGAGATCATGGCGGTAGCCGATCGTGACGTGGATAGCCTGGCTGCGGCCGGCGTGCCCACCCCGCCGCCGCGCGCGCCGAAGATGATGGCTCGGTCGGCCCCGCCGCCCCGCCAGGAACGCAAGGCAGCCCCGCCGCAACCCGCCGCCGCGGTGGGGCAGGAAACCCCTCTGCCGGATGCCGTCATCAAGGATATCATCAAGGAAATCAAGTTCCTGCGTGGCATGGTGGAAGGGCAGCTGGCCGGTTTCGCGTGGGGCGACCTGCAACGCAGGGATCCCGCCAAGGTGGAGATTCTGCGCAGCCTGCTGGCCGTCGGTTTGAGTCCCGCCCTGTCCCGGCAACTGCTGGACCGGCTTCCCGCCGACAGCGATTTCAACAAGGGGCTGCGCTGGGTCAAGGCCGCGCTGACCCACAATCTGCGGGTGGTATCGCCGGAAGACGACATCGTCGATAGGGGGGGGATTTATGCCCTCGTCGGGCCCACCGGCGTCGGCAAGACCACCACCGTGGCGAAGTTGGCCGCCCGCTGCACGCTCAAGCATGGACCGTCCAAGGTGGTCATGCTGACCACCGACAGCTACCGGATCGGCGCCCATGAGCAATTGCGCATCTATGGCAAGATTCTCGGCGTCCCGGTCTATGCCATCAAGGATGAAAGCGACTTTCAGCTCACCTTGTCCGACTTGCGCCACAAGCACCTGGTGCTGATCGATACCGTGGGCATGAGCCAGCGGGACCGCCGGGTGGCGGAGCAGATCGAAATGCTCTCCGGCAACGGTCGCAAGGTGCGCCGCCTGCTGCTGCTCTCCGCCACCTCCCAGGGCAGCACCCTGGAAGAGGTGGCGCGCGCCTATGAAAGCAGCGCCTTCCCCGACAGCGAAATGGCCGGCTGCATCCTGACCAAGATCGACGAGGCGGTGAGCATCGGCAACGTCCTGGACGTCATCATCCGCCACCGCCTGCTGCTGCATTTCGTCACCAACGGCCAGCGGGTGCCGGAGGACATGCACCTGCCCAACGCCCATTATCTGATCGACCGGGCTTTCAAGATGGCCCAGGCCGTGACGTCCTTCACCCTCCAGGAAGCGGAATATCCCCTGGTGATGGCCGCCGGCGAGGGTTACGGCGACCGGGAGATGGTGCGTGGTTGAGTTCCACGCCGACCAGGCGGAGGGGTTGCGCCGCCTGTTGAACCGCAATTTCGTCCGCGTGGTGACGGTGACCGCGGGACGGGAGGGCGTGGGCAAGACCCAGGCGGTGATCAATCTCGCTACGGCCCTCGCTCGCCGGGGGCGCAAAGTCATGGTGTTCGACGAACAGTCCGGCAGGAACAATCTGGAGCACGCCTTGGGATTGCCGGGCCGCTACGACCTGTTGGATGTGGTCCGGCGGGAGCGCTGTCTGGAGGATATTCTGCTGCCGGGGCCCCAGGGGGTGGAGATCGTCCCCGCCGCGCGGGGGGTGAAGGCCTTGGCGGAGCTGACTCCCGCCGAGCAGGAGTGGCTGGTGCAATCCTTCAATACCCTGTCCGGTTCCGTGGACGTGGTGTTGATCGACGCCGTTGCTGGCTTGGCCGGCCATGCACTGAGCCTGACCTTGGCGGCACAGGAAGTGGTGATCACGTTGAGCCAGGATCCGGCATCGATTACCGATGCCTATGCCCTGATCAAGCGGCTGAGCCGCGACTATGCCAAGCAGCGCTTTCGCATCCTGGTGAGCAAGGTTCGGGAGACGGGCGAAGGGGAGGCCATCTTCAAGAATTTCGCGGCGACGGCCCAGCGCTTCCTGGGGACGAAGATACTCTTCCTGGGGGAGGTGCCCTTTGAAGAGCCGCTGCGCCAGGCGGCGAGATTGCGCCAACCGGTAGTGGATGCGTTTCCGACTTCGGACTCGGCGGCCGCTTTCCGCCGTTTGGCGGAAGCCGTGGACGAGTGGCCCTATCCCCAGGACGACAACAGCCGTCTCGACAGTTTTATGCAGCGTTTGATTATGAACAGCCGCCTAACGGCGGAGTGCACGCGAATATAACCACAAGAAAATATGTATCGCCCCAAAGGGTTGCCGGACAAGGAACAAGCCATCGCCGACCACCTTCCGTTGGTCAAGCGGATCGCTTTCCACCTTATCGCCCGTCTTCCTCACAGCGTTCAGGTGGAGGACCTGGTGCAGGCCGGAATGATCGGCCTGATGGATGCTATCAATAATTTCGATCCCGGCCAGGGGGCGCAGTTCGAGACCTATGCCTCCCAGCGCATCCGTGGCGCCATGCTGGACGAATTGCGCCAAGTGGATTGGCTGCCGCGAAGCGCGCGCAAGAATCTGCGTCAGATCGAGAAGGTCATTCATACGTTGGAGCAGAAACTGGGGCGTTCCCCTTCGGAAACGGAGGCTGCCGAGGCCCTGGGAGTGCCCCTGGCGGAATACCAGCAGATGCTTCAGGACGGCCGCGGCCACCAGTTGGTGTATTACGAGGATTTCTACGACAGCGACGAGGGCGACAACGATTTTCTCGACCGCCACTTGGCCGACAGTCGGGAAAATCCCCTGGAGAAAATTCAGGACGACGGGTTCCGTGCTACCCTGGTAGAGGCGATTCGCGGTCTGCCGGAAAGGGAGAAGCTGGTGATGGGGCTCTACTATGAAGAAGAGCTCAACCTGCGTGAGATCGGCGAGGTGCTGGGGGTGACGGAATCCCGCGTATGCCAGCTGCACAGCCAGGCCATCGCTCGGCTGCGCAGCCGGCTCAAAGACTGGCTGGAGTGAAAAAGGTGGCGTCAGGCCATGCTTTATGCATAAAATTGGCGTGACTGGCCGCGGTAAACGGTAGCCGGCAAGGAAAACACGAAGAACAGGGCGTGCGGACGAGGGAGACGCCGGAAACATGGATATCATCAGCATCATTGGCCTGTTGCTCGGCCTGACCGCGATTGTCGGTGGGCAAATCCTGGAGGGAGGCCATATTGGGTCCCTGCTCCAGGTGACCGCTTTCATCATCGTCATCGGCGGCACCATGGGGGCGACCATGATGCAGCACTCGCCGCCGGTTTTCTGGCAGGGACTGAAGATGCTGGCCTGGGTGTTTTTTCCTCCCCAGCAATCCGAGGAGCAGGTCATCGAGCAAATCATCACCTGGAGCCAGACCGCGCGCAAGGGCGGCTTATTGTCCCTGGAGCCGGTGATCGACCAGCTTGATGACCCCTTCATGCAAAAGGGCCTGCAGATGCTGGTGGACGGCGCCGAGCCGGAGTATCTGCGCACAGCCCTGGAAGTGGAAGTGGACGCTTACGAAGAGCACAACTTGAAATGTGCGGGCGTGTGGCTGGCGGCGGGAGGCTATGCGCCCACCATCGGTATCTTGGGGGCGGTGATGGGGCTGATCCACGTGATGGAGAACCTGTCCGACCCTTCCAAATTGGGCTCCGGCATCGCCGTGGCCTTCGTTGCCACCATTTATGGCGTGGGCTCCGCCAACCTGATCCTGATCCCCATGTCCAACAAACTCAAATCCATCGTTGGCAAGCAGGTGGTGATGCGCCTGATGCTGATCGAGGGGCTGGTGGCGATCGCCAACGGTGAAAACCCGCGCATGATCGAAAGCAAGCTGCGGGGTTTCGTGGTCTGATTCCCCTCTCGACAGGAAGAGAGATATGGCGCGCAGGAAAAAGCACGAAGAGCACGAGAACCTCGAACGCTGGCTGGTTTCCTACGCGGACTTCATCACCCTGATGTTCGCCTTTTTCGTGGTGATGTACTCCCTCTCTTCGCTCAACGAGGGCAAATACAAAGTTCTCAGCGAATCCCTGCTTCACGCCTTCCAGAATCCTTCCTCGCTCATTATCCAGAAGCCGGAAATGGCGGCCGGGCATAAGGTGGTGACCCCGCCGCAGGTTGCCGTTATTCCCAAGCCGATGACGGCGGCAAATGTGCGCATCAAGGAACAGGAGAAACGCCTCAAGGGCATCGCCGAGGACGTGATGAAGGTCATGGACCCCTTGGTGAAAGAAGGGCAAGTCAAAATCACCCAAAGCGAACGCGGTATCGCCATCGAAATCAACGCCAGCGTGCTTTTCCCTTCCGGGGAGGCGAAGCTGACGCCGGACTCGGTGAAGGTGCTGACGGCGGTGGGGCAGGTCCTGACTTCGGTGGACAACCCGGTGCAAGTGGAGGGCTATACCGATAACATCCCGATCAAGTCGCCGCTCTTTCCCAGCAATTGGGAATTGTCCGCCGCCAGGGCCAGCAGCGTGGTGCGGCTGTTCGTCGAGAACGGCGTCGACTCGGCACGCTTGGTGGCCGTCGGTTACGGGGAGAACCACCCCGTCGAGTCCAACGATACGCCGGAAGGGCGGGCGAGAAATCGCCGGGTGGCGGTGATGATTCTCAACAAGGAGCAGGAAAAGGTCAGCGACGTCCCGGTGGTCAGCGGCCCCAGCGGAAACGTTCCGGGAACGCCTCCCCCCCTCGCGCCGCCAAACGGGGCCGGGCGCTAGACCTTGTCCCGGTGACGGCCTCCGGCGCCGGAGAGGTGCTGACCGTCAGGGCCGTAGAGCGTGGTCTGGTTGGCGGCGGACATGAGCACCGCCAAGGCTTGCTGGTTATGCTGGAGCTTCAGCTCAATCATCTTGCCGTTGGTTTCGTTGGCCAAACGGGTGGATGCCGCAACGCGCAGCAACTCATTCCAAACGGTTTCAATGTCCTGGGTTTCGGCCGTTGCCGCCTGGCGGCTGAGCCAAGTGGCCATGCCTTCCTTGTTGGCGGGGAGCCCTTGAGAAGACAGAAAATGGTTCCGTGTCTCGGCGAGTCGAGTCAGCTCGATAACCAGGTTGCTTTTGGTTTGGGCAATATCGGTGAGACGGTCGATTTCGCCATTCACCAGTGCGGTTTGTTCAGCCTCCAGGGTAGCGAGAAAACGCTCGAACGTGCGATGCTCCTGGCGGAGAAGGGCGAGAAACTCGTGGGAGGTCATGATGGGATTTTAATTCTTTTTTTCCATCAACTCTTGCACCGTGGCGATCAGCCTGTCGGCCACCGCTTCGGGGTTGACCTTGAAGCGGCCTTCACGGATGGCTTCTTTGATGGTTTCGATACGAGCGGTATCCACCACCTGAGCGTCGTTGAGGTTGCTCACCATGGCCATCAGGCCGGTGGAGAGGGGCGTGAGCTCGACGTTGTCACTCGTGCCCGACGCGGCAGACTCGGCTGTCTTGGCCGAGCGCTTCGCGCCCACGCGGGACTGTCGCTCGGTTTTTGACGGCCCCGAAACGGGCTTGATGGTGATGTCGGCCAAAACTCGATCCTCGTCAGCGATTGCGTTTTTGTTACATCGGACGGCAAAAGAGAAACTTGAGCTTCCACTTCAAATAATTGCACATCGGTGATGGTGCTGCAAGGCGCCTTTATCTATCGTTCGAATGGCTTCGAACGGCATCGATGCGGTTACCCTTTGCCAAGCATTAAAGCAGAACCAGGTTATCCCGGTGAATCAATTCAGGTTCGTCCACGTAGCCCAGGATGGCCTCGATTTCCTGGCTTGGCCGGCGCATGATGCGTCGCGTCTCGTCGGCGCTGTAGTTGGCCAGTCCCCTCGCGATTTCCCGGCCCGAGGCATCGAGGCAGGAGACAACCTCGCCGCGCTCGAAATGGCCTTCAACCTGCTGCACGCCGATGGGGAGCAGACTCTTCCCCGCTTCCCGCAGGGCCTTGGCGGCGCCGGCGTCCAAGACGATGCGGCCGCGGACCTGAAGATGATCGGCGAGCCACTGCTTGCGGGCGGCCATTTTCATCTCGCCGGCGACGAGCTGGGTGCCGATGGCTTCGCCCTTGCATAGGCGCACCAGCACATCCGGCTCCCGCCCCCAGGCGATGACGGTGTGGGCGCCGCTGCGGGCGGCACGTTTGGCTGCCAATATCTTGGTCAGCATGCCGCCGCGGCCGATGGCGCTGCCGGCGCCGCCAGCCATCTTTTCCAGCTCGGCGTCTCCCGCACGGGCTTCGGTGACGAGGGTGGCGGAGGGATCCTTGCGCGGGTCGGCGGTGTATAGCCCCGGCTGGTCGGTCATGATGACCAGGGCGTCGGCTTCGATGAGATTGGCCACCAGGGAACCCAGGGTATCGTTGTCGCCGAAGCGGATTTCATCCGTGGCGACGGTGTCGTTTTCGTTGATGATCGGGATGACCTTCAAACCCAGCAGGGCGAGAAGGGTGGAGCGGGAGTTGAGATAGCGGCGGCGATCGGAAAGGTCGTCGTGGGTGAGGAGAATTTGGGCGGTGTGCAGGTTGTGCTGGCGGAAGCAGCTTTCGTACATCTGCACCAGCCCCATCTGGCCGACGGCCGCGGCGGCCTGGAGTTCGTAGAGGGCGCTGGGGCGCTTGCTCCAGCCCAGGCGCTGCATGCCCTCGGCCACGGCACCGCTGGAAACCAGCACCACTTCGCGGCCCATGCTGCTCAAGGCGGCGATCTGCGCGGCCCAGGCGGCAATGGCGGTTTGGTCCAGACCGGTGCCGTTGTTGGTGACCAGGCTGCTGCCGACTTTGACCACCAGGCGCTTGGCGTCGGAGAGAATGGATTTCATGCCTCGGTCTCCTGGTCCGGATTGGCGTCGACTTCGCTGTCAGCGCGTTGGGCGTCGAGGTGGTCCATGATGGCGTAGGTGAGTTCTTTGCAGCCCTCGCCGGTGAGGGCGGAGATGGTGAAGTAACGGTCCTGCCAGCCGAAGTCACGGAGGAAGGCCGCGATGCGTTCGGTGCGTTCGTCCTGCGGCAGGGCATCGAGCTTGTTCAATACCAGCCAGCGAGGTTTTTGGTACAGGCCTTCGTCGTATTTGCGCAGTTCCTCCACTATGGCCCGGGCCTCCGCCACCGGGTCGATGCTTTCGTCCACGGGGGCGATGTCCACGATATGTAGCAGCAGCCGGGTGCGGGCCAGGTGGCGCAGGAACTGGTGGCCGAGTCCGGCGCCTTCGGCGGCGCCCTCGATCAGGCCGGGGATGTCGGCGATAACGAAGCTGCGCTGGTGGTCGATGCGCACGACGCCGAGGTTGGGGTGCAGCGTGGTGAAGGGGTAGTCCGCCACTTTGGGCTTGGCGGCGGAAACCGAGCGGATGAAGGTGGATTTGCCAGCGTTGGGCATGCCGAGAAGGCCCACGTCAGCCAGCACTTTGAGTTCCAGCTTGATTGCCCGCGCTTCGCCTTTCTCGCCGCGGGTGAATTGGCGCGGCGCGCGATTGGTGCTGGATTTGAAATGGATGTTGCCGAGGCCGCCTTGGCCCCCCTTGGCGATGAGTGCTTTCTGGCCGTCTTGGGCGAGGTCGGCGAGGGTTTCGCCGCTATCGATATCGGTGATGACCGTTCCTACCGGCACTCTCAGGACCAAGTCTTCGCCGCCCTTGCCGTAGCAATCCGAGCCGCGTCCGTTTTCGCCGCGCTGGGCACGGTGGATACGGGTATAGCGGTAGTCGATCAGAGTGTTGATGTTGCGGTCGGCCAGGGCGTAAATGCTGCCGCCGCGCCCGCCGTCTCCGCCGTCAGGCCCCCCCTTGGGAATGTATTTCTCGCGCCGGAAACTAGCGCAGCCGTTGCCGCCATCGCCGGCGATGACTTCAATGGTGGCTTCGTCGATGAATTTCATGGAGGGGCTTCTTCACAAAGTAAAAAAGCCCTATCGCAGGATAGGGCCTTTTGTCGCGGGTCGAATGGGCTTAAGCGGCCGGTACGATGCTCACGGTCTTGCGCTTGAAGGCGCCTTTGACGGTGAACTGAACGGTGCCGTCCACTTTGGCGAACAGGGTGTGGTCCTTGCCGATGCCGACGTTCTCGCCGGGGTGGAACTGGGTGCCGCGCTGGCGCACGATGATGCTGCCGGCGGAAATCAGCTGGCCGCCGTAGCGCTTAACGCCGAGGCGTTTTGCCTGTGAGTCGCGGCCGTTACGGGAACTGCCGCCTGCCTTTTTATGTGCCATGTTGCTTTCTCCTGTCCGTCAGTCTTACTTGGCCGCGATATCACCGATCTGGATTTCGGTGTAGTTCTGGCGGTGGCCTTGGCTCTTGCGATAGTGCTTACGGCGACGCATCTTGAAGATGCGCACCTTGTCGTGACGACCGTGGGCGAGCACAGTGGCCTTGATGCTGGCGCCGTCCACGAGGGGAGCGCCGACTTTCACCGCATCACCATCCGCGATCATCAGTACTTGATCCAGTACGATTTCACTTCCGATGTCTGCAGGTATCTGTTCTACTTTAATTTTTTCGCCGGGGGTGACGCGATATTGCTTGCCGCCGGTTTTTATGACCGCATACATAGTGAACTCCAGTTAAAGAGGTATTTCAAAGAACCCGAGATAATACATTACCTTGGAGGAAGGGGTCAAATGCAATTTAAATCGGGCGGCGCGGGTTGGAATCTGGCCCAGGCGGCCGCTTCTGGGTTAAAATCCACCGCTTTATTCGGATTACTACGTACTTAGCCGTGTCTATCGAAACCATCAGAAAACTTGTCGAGCCGGATATGCGAGCCGTGGACGATGTCATACGTCAACGGCTTTATTCCGACGTGGTCCTGGTCCGGCAGGTGGCGGAGTATATCGTCCAAAGCGGCGGCAAGCGTCTGCGCCCTGTTCTGTTGCTGCTGTGCGCCGGTGCCGCTGGTTACAAAGGGCCGCACCATCATACCTTGGCCGCAGTGGTGGAATTCATTCATACCGCCACCTTGCTCCATGACGACGTGGTGGATGAATCCCATCTGCGTCGCGGCAACGCCACGGCCAATGCGGTTTTCGGTAACGCTGCCAGCGTACTGGTGGGCGATTTTCTCTACTCGCGCGCCTTCCAGATGATGGTGAGCGTGGACGACATGCGGGTCATGCAGGTGCTGGCCGATGCCACCAATATCATCGCCGAGGGCGAGGTGCTGCAGTTGATGAATTGCCATGACCCCGAGGTGGATGAGGGGCGCTATTTGCAGGTGATCCGTTACAAAACCGCGAAACTGTTCGAGGCGTCAGCCCGCCTGGGGGGGATTCTCGGCGCCTTGCCTTCCGGCCAGGAAGAGGCGCTGGCGGAGTACGGCATGCGCCTGGGGACGGCCTTCCAGTTGATTGACGATGTGCTGGACTATTCCGGCGACCAAGCCGAAACCGGCAAGAACGTGGGGGACGATTTGGCTGAGGGTAAGCCCACTTTGCCGTTGATCTATGTCATGGCCAACGGCAACGCCGACCAGGTGGCCGTGGTGCGCCGCGCTATCGAGGAGGGCGGGGCCGGCGAATTGGATGCCGTGGTGAAGGCCATTCGCGAAACCGGCGCGCTCGATTTTGCCCGTCGTCGCGCCAAGGCCGAGGCCGAGGCGGCCTGTGCGGCGATTGCGTCCCTGCCGAGTTCAACTTACAAGGATTCTCTGATAGAATTGGCGGACTTTGCAGTAACGCGTAACCACTAAAACTCTTCCTTATTCGGGGTGTAGCTCAGCCTGGTAGAGTACTGCGTTCGGGACGCAGGAGTCGGAGGTTCGAATCCTCTCACCCCGACCATCTTTTTCGGCGGTATCCCAATTAAGCGTAAATGCTTTCGCCGATGGCATTGACCCATTGCAGCGCCTCTACTTGGGCTTGCATCACATTGTGGGCGTCCAGCTTGAGTTCGTCCAAGAGGGGCGGGAGGTCCTCGAAAGCGCCCTCCTCCAGGGTTTCGCACAGCAGCAGCAGACGGCCCAGGAATCCTTGGCGGGAGAGCAGGGCGCCGTGGACATCGTCTCCGACGTTAATGTTCTCCAGCACATCTTCCATGGGGATGCCCAGCAGGGCATCTAGCAGGGACATGATGCCGGCGATGAAAGCGTGCTCCTGGGTTTCGGAATTTCCCCCGGGTGCCATGGTGGCCAGTTTTCGCATGAGCTCGCCTCGCAGGGCGGCGGTTTGCAGCAGAGGGCTGGGGTAGGGAAAGCCCTCCTGCTGGGCGAACAGCAGCAAATGGGCCCAGCGCTGAAGCTGGCGGCGTCCGAGGATGGTCACCACCTCATTGACCGTGGAAATCCTACGATTGATCCCCATCGCCACCGAGTTGACCAGCCGGAACAGGTTGTAGCAAAGGTTTGGCTCGCTCTTGAGAAGATGTTCGATGGCGCTATTCGGCGCCTCGCTCATCACCAGGTTGAGCAGTTGAAGCAACACCGCCTTGGAGGGGTGGATGCGCTTGCCGACGATGAGGTGGGGGCGGGCGAAGTAGTAGCCCTGGAAGAAGTCGAAGCCCATGGCTAGGCATTGTTGGAAGCGTTCGGCGGTTTCGACCTTTTCGGCCAGCAGTTGGATGTTGCTCGCGTCGCGGATTTCCTTCACCACCCGTTCCAGGCACGGGGCATCGCAGTCCGTAAGGCTGATCTTGATCGTATCCACATGGGGAAGCAGTTTCTTGGCGGAGCGGCCGAGGATATGGCTGCCGATGGCCAGCTTCAGCCCCGTCCCTCGGAGCTGCTGGCAGCGCGCAATGAAAGAATCGGAAATATCGGTAATATCGGTAATATCAAGAGTTACGCTCCCCCTGGGTAGGAGCTCAACCACGTCGCTCATGAGCATGTCTTGGTCGACGTTGATAAAGCAGTCGCTGCTACCCAGGGCGGCGCCGATTCCTAGGTCGCTAAATGCGTAGGTGATGACCCGGGAACTTGCTTCCACAGGATTGCCGATGTCGGCCCGGTCCATGGCGCCGCTGCGGTACAGCAGTTCGTAGGCGACGATGCGCTGGCGCCGGTCGAGGATGGGTTGTCGGGCCAGGTAGATATCGTCGGCTTTTTCCTGTTTTTCGGAGGTGGCGGGCCTGCGGGCCACCACCCCTTCCTTCTTTAGGCGATTCACCGATTCGAGGGTGATTCGGCGGTGGCCGCCCACCGTCTTCCAGGCGGTGAGTATCCCATTGTCCACCCATGACTGGATGGTCCGGGGTGAGACCCCAAGGATTTTTGCGGCCTCTCCCGGAGAGCACAGGGCGCCTTCGGCAGAAGGGGCGGGGGGTTTTGCTTGTTTGTCCATGGTCCGTCCAGGTTCTAAACCCCTTCCAGTTTAATCATTTTTGCTAATTTTCTCAATCGCTGCGGGCGTCTGTTTTTTGTTGCGCAGCTAGTCTGGTGGCCGATTTCGGCCTTGTCGCGAGGGGTGTTTCGGGGGGGGGTGAATTGTTGCCCGGTTGCGCTCCATGTAAAAATTCATATAATACGGATAAAACGGAAAAATGGTTATAGATGAAAAAAATGCAACATTTCTTAAAGTGAGGACATGGACGAACGCTTTTTCTGCTCTACCACCGAGGCGGCCAGGATACTCGGCGTCTCCATCCGGACCGTGCAGGCGTGGGTGGACAAGGGCGCGCTCACGGCCTGGAAGACGGTGGGCGGCCATCGCCGTGTGCTCCTCGAGTCCGTGAACCGGTTGAAAGCGATGCAAGGGGAAGGCGATGCCGCCCCGGTCGGGGCGGTAAAGAAAAGAATGGAGCGGTAATGGAAGTCTTCGCCCAAAAGGAGCGCTACTGTGCCACTTGCGGCCGTTGGCAAGGGCCTCGGGTGATGTCCGAGTGCGGGCATATTCACGCCCTGGGGAACATCCCGGGCTATTGCCAGCGGGACAGCGCCAGAAAAGACGCTACCGGAACTTGCACTGGGTGGACCCAGTGGCTGACGGCGAAGCAATGAAGCAAGTCGAGAGGGCATCACGCCCCGGAGCATTTGGAGGTAGCAAGCAGTGAAGGTCAATTTACCCGTGACGCAAGTGGAAAGACCATGGGTCGAGTTGGGTGGTCGGTACATTGTTTCCAGGACCGATCTCAAAGGCATCATCACCTATGTCAATGATCTGTTCGTGGAAATGAGCGGCTTTTCCCGGGAGGAGCTGATCGGCAAAAACCACAACATCGTTCGCCATCCCGACGTGCCCTTCCAGGCCTTCGAAAATCTGTGGCAGACCCTGAAAGAAAACCGCCCCTGGCGCGGCATCGTCAAGAACCGTTGCAAGAACGGCGACCATTACTGGGTGGACGCCTTCGTCGCCCCCATCCGCAAGGGCGGCCAAGTGGTAGGCTACATGTCGGTGCGGCGGCCAGCGTCCCGGGCGCAAGTGGCTCAGGCAGAGGCGGTCTACCGACAGCTCAACGAAAGCAAGGCTCCCCTTCCCCTGGCCGGCTTCTGGAAGCGGGTAGGCATCAGCGCCAGGTTGAACGCGGTGCTGGCCTTCGTGGCCCTGGCCATGGTTGCCGGCGGGGTGCTGGGGGTGGGTGGGCTGATGCTGTCAGATCGGGCCGTCGAATCCATCCGGCGCGACTACATGGAGCCCACCCGGATCATGGCCCAGGTGCAGGCCCTGATGGCGGCCAACCTGTCCCAGTCGGCGCTGATGCTGCTGCACGACCCGGCCAGTCCCGCCTCCCGGCTCCACGACCACCCGGTGGAGCGGCATGCCGATGCCGTGCTGCGCAACCGGGACGAGATCACCGCCCTGTGGCAGGCCTTCATGCAAAGCCGGCTGACCCCCGGCGAGCGGCGCCAGGCCGAAGCCTTCCAGGCGGCCCGGGAGAAATACGTTGCCGAGGGGCTGATGAAGGTTCGGGAAGCCGTGCTGGCGGGGCATTATGACGAGGCGTCGCAGCTGGTGACGACGGCAGCCACTCCTTTATTCAACCAGGCAAGCGAGGCCGGCAAGGCTTTGGTGCAAGAACTGGGCGCATCGGCGGATCGGGAATACCGCCAGACCCGGGAGCGCAACTTGGCGATCCGGGTCGTCGCCATCGCCGGCATCCTGGCCAGCCTCCTCCTGCTGGTGGCCGGCGGCCTGCTGCTGGTCCGGTCGGTGGTGCAGCCCCTCAATCGGGTGGTGGAAATCACCGACCGGCTGGCCCAGGGGGACCTGTGCAACGAGATCGACATTTCCGGCTACGACGAGGTCGGCCAGCTTCTGGCCGCCGTGGCGGTGATGCAGACTCGCCTGGGGGTGATGATGGACGAGATGGGCATTGCCGCCAAGCGCATCGACGCCCTGGCGGGCGGCCTGTACGAGCAGATGGCGCGGGTGGCCGAGGGCTCCGGCCTCCAGCGGGACCGTGCCCAGGAGCTGGCGGCCACGGTGGAGGAGGTGAGCGAGTCCATCGCCGAGGTAGCCCACGCCGCCGCCGACGCCGCCGATGCGGCACGCCATTCCCAGGAAAGGGTGGAGGCCAGCAGCCGGCTCATGGTGGAAAGCATGGACGCCAACAGCCGGGTGGCCTCGACGGTGAGGGAAACCGGCGCGGTGATCGGCGAGCTGAGCGAATCCATCCACGCCATCGGCGACATCACCCAGGTGATCCGGGAAATCGCCGAGCAGACCAACCTGTTGGCGCTGAATGCCGCCATCGAGGCCGCCCGGGCCGGCGAGCAGGGCCGGGGCTTCGCCGTGGTGGCGGACGAGGTGCGCAAGCTGGCGGAGCGCACCGGCGCCAGCACCTCGGAAATCGCCAGCACCGTGGAGCAGGTCCAGGCCGTCACCCGCTCCGCGGTGCAGGCCATGGAGCAGGCGGTGCGTCAGGTGGAGGAAGGCAATGGCCGGATGCGGGAGAGCAGCGCCAGCCTGGGGGAAATCACCGAGGCCGGCGATCGGGTGGCGGGCAAGGCCCAGCACATCGCCGATGCCGCCCGGGAGCAGACCAGTGCGGCGGAAGCCATGGCCGGGGGCGCGGCCCAGATCGCCCGGCTGATCGAGGCCAACGCCGCTTCCGTCGAGGAAGTGGGACGAGTGGCGGGGAATTTGGCCTACGCCGCCGACGCCCTGCGTCAGGTGGTGGCCTAGTACAGCAGCTGCGAGGCGGGCAAGCGGATGCTGGAAAATAAGGAGAAGGCAAATGGATGAGCTCTTTCTGGGGAGGCAACCGATACTCGATGGCGAGGGCCGCATCGTAGCCTTCGAGCTGTTGTTCCGCGGCAGCGACGCGGAGCGGGCCGAGGTATCCGACGATACCCAGGCCAGCGCCCACGTCATCGCCGGCGCCTTCGGTACCCTGGGGTTGGGGCTGGCCCAGGGCAACTGCCGCTATTACGTCAACGTCGGGCGGGAGCTGCTGTTGTCCGACGCCATCGAGCTGATTCCCCGGGAGCACGTCACCCTGGAACTGCTGGAAACTATCCGTGTCGATGATGCCGTGGTGGATCGCTGCCGCCAGTTGGCCGCCAAGGGCTACCGCCTGGCCCTGGACGACTTCGTCTACCGGGAGGAGTGGGAACCCCTGCTGGAGCTGGCCCACGTGGTGAAAGTGGACCTGACCCTCCAGGGCCTGGACCGGGCCGAGGAGCTGGCTCACCGCATCCGGGCCGCCCGTCCGGGCAAGGCCCCCTTGTTCCTGGCGGAGAAGGTGGAGCGCCGGGAAGAGTTTGAGCGCCTGCGCCGCCAGGGCTTCGACCTATTCCAGGGCTATTTCTTTGCCCGCCCCCACCAGCTGAGCACCCGCCGCGTGGACCCGTCGGCGGTGGCAATGCTGAAGGTGCTGGAGATCGTCATCCGCGACGGGGAGACGGCGGACATCGAGGACGCCATCAAGGGCGACCCTGTGCTCTGCTACAACCTCCTGCGGCTGGCCAATTCGGTAGCCCTGGGGGCGGGGCGGGCGGTGGCCTCCCTGCGTCAGGCGGTAGTGCTGCTGGGGCGGCAGCAAATCCGTCGCTGGCTGCAACTGCTGATTTTCGCCCGCCGCAGCGGCGGCGACAGTGGCGGCGCCCTCCTGCACCTGGCGGCGTCCCGGGGCAAGCTGATGGAGCTGCTGGCCGGGGGCGACGGGGAGGGGCGGGACAAGGCGTTCACTATCGGCATCCTGTCCCTGGTGGACATCCTATTGGACCTGCCCATGGAGGAAATCGTCGCCCAGGTCAATCTCGGCGACGAAATCCGGCAAGCCCTGCTGGAGCGCAAGGGGGAGTTCGGCGAGCTGCTACGGTTGTGCGAAATCCTGGAGGCGGAGGAGCAAAGCCCCAGGGGCTTGCTGCCGCCGGGGACGAACGGCGCGGCGATGATGAAGGCCCAGATCGAAGCATTGTCCTGGGCCAACGGTCTGATCGCGGCCATTCACTAGAGATTTCGGCAAATTTGTGAGGAAAAGCGATGTTCTGTAACAAATATAGGCATGAAGCGCAGGCGATGCGGGTCCGCCTGCACAACCTTGAACGGGAGCTGCAACAGTGCCAGCAACAGCTCGAAGAATCGAGGGAGACGCAGCGGGCCGCCCTGGAGGACTGCGACGAGGCCAAGCGCAGGCTGGCCAAGCACGAGCAGCTGTTCGGCCAGCTTTCCTTGTTCGGCGAATCCTTCCTCGACGTGCAGAGGACCCTGGCCGCCCTGTCCCAGACCCTGAAGAAGGAAAAGGATGCGGCGGTGGAGGCGGCGGCTTCCGTGGGCGCCAGCGTGGTGACGGTGCAGCGCTTGGCGTCCAACCTGCATCACGTGGCGGAAAAGGCCCACGAAACCTCAGCCAACGTGGAACAACTGAG
>JBFXHL010000012.1:0-40551 GCA_050177075.1 Sulfuricellaceae bacterium
TCTTGGTGTAGCCCGCCTTGCCCGCCATGTTCATCTTGACGCTGAAGTCGCCCCGCACCGCCGCCGCTTCGACGATTTGCTGGATTTCGGCGACGATTTGGGTGAGGGCGTCGACGGTGCCGTTGACAGCGTCCTTGGTCTGGCCGAAGACGCCGGGGTAGTCCTTGGTGATCTTCTGGCTCAAGTCGCCAGCGGCCAGGGCCTTGGCCACGCGCATGACGTCCTTGAGGCCCACTTCGGTGGTGTCGGAGAGTTGGTTGAGAAGTTCGGCCAGGGTCTGGGTGTAGCCGGCCTTGCCGGACAGGTCCATTTTTTTGCTGAAGTCGCCCTGGTTGGCGGCTTCGACGATGCCCTGGATTTCGTTGACGATTTGGGTCAGGGCCGCGACGGTGCCGTTGACGCCGGCCTTGGTCTGGCCGAAGAGGCCGGGGTAGTCCTTGCTGATGGTCTGGCTGAGGTCGCCGGCGGCCAGGGCCTGGGCGACGCGGGTGACGTCCTTGAGGCCGGTTTCGGTGGTATCGGAGAGTTGGTTGAGCTCGCTGGCGATGTCCCGGGCGAAGCCTTTGTGGCTTTCCTTGTCGAGCTTGACGCTGAAGTCGCCCTTGTTGGCCGCCTCGACGATGCGCTGGACGTCGCCGACGATGCGCTTGAGGGCTTCCTGCATGACTTTCATCGACGCCAGCAGGCTGGTGGTGTCCCCCTGCTTGGTGGCGATGGCCATGCTCAGGTCGCCGTCGGCGATCTTCTGCGCCACCCCGGCGGCGTAGTCGGGTTCGCCGCCCAGTTGCTTGAGGAGGCCGCGGGTAATCAGAACCGCCAAAACCGTCGCAACCAGAACCACCAGCCCGGAAACCAGCCACAAAATCCTCCGAGCCCCCTGTATCACCCCGGCGAAGGCTACCGACTCGCTACTCATTTCATCGGCGGTTAATTTTCCCAGCTTCCCTAAGGCGGCGCCCAGGGCTTTATCCGCGCCGGCAATGGCCTTGTCCAAACCAGCCATATCCATCCCGCCACTTTTGAGCTTGACCAGCTCCGTCATGGCGTCGCGGTACTTCTGGATACCCTGTTTGATTTCCTCGATTTCGCGCAGTTCCTCTTCGCTGACCTGGCCGGTCTGCTTATAAGCCGGCTCGATCTTGGCCAGGCGATCCAGGTCCTTGTTGAACTTGTCGTTGTAATCGCCGCCGCGCAGAATGTAGTTCTTGAAGTGGTGGATGGCATCCCCCAATGCGATATAGCCATCCGTCACGGCTGTTTTCTTCTGCAAGGTCACCGCCTCCAGGTTCTGCCAGTTACGGTCCACTTCGCCAAGCCTCACCAGCATCACCGCCGCCAACACCAGAATCAGCAGCACCACCGTACCGAAGGCCAGGCTCATCCTGGCCCCAAGTTTCATTGTCGACAGTCCCATTTTCAAACCCTCCTCTTAGTTGTCGTTTGCTCTACCCATCATCTAATTATTAGTCCGGTGCCGGCGCATGAACGTGGCCGCCCTTTCCGGCGTCAACGGCTTGCTGATAAAAAACCCCTGTATCTCGTCGCAATGGAGCCCCCGCATGAATTCCATCTGTGCCTCGGTCTCCACTCCCTCGGCGATTACCTTCAACCCCAGGCCATGGGCCATGGCCACGATGGCCGAGCACAGCTGGATATCGTCGCCGTCTTCCGGGATGCCGCTGACGAAGCTGCGATCAATCTTCAGGGTATCGAGGGGAAAACGCTTCAGGTAACTCAGGCTGGAATAGCCGGTGCCGAAGTCGTCGAGAGACAGCCCCACCCCCATGGCTTTCAGGGTAGACAAGGTTTCCGCTGCCCGTCCGACATGGTCGATCAGCATGCTTTCCGTCAGTTCCAGTTCCAGCCGCTCTGGCGGCGTATTGGTTTCGGCCAGGACGGCGGCCACCCGGGCCGGAAAATCGGACTGGCTGAACTGCCGGGCCGAGATATTAATCGCCAGGCGCGGAGGGCGCAGGCCGTCCATTTCCCAGTGCTTGATCTGCCGGCATCCTTCCCACAGCACCCACTCGCCGATGGAAACGATCAGCCCCTCTTTCTCCGCCAAGGGGATGAAACGGTCCGGCATGATCAATCCCAAATCGGGATGCTGCCAGCGCAGCAGCGCCTCCAGCGCCACCAGGTGGCCATGCTCCAGATCCATGATGGGCTGGTAATGGAGGCGCAGTTCGTCGCGCTCCAGGGCATGGCGCAGGCCGGCCGTCATCAGCACATGGGTCATGGCTTCCACGTTCATGTCCTGGGTAAAGAACTGGTACTGGTTGTGGCCTTCCTCCCGCGCCCGATGCATGGCGATTTCGGCATTGCGCAGCAGCGTCCCGGAATCCAGGCCATCGCTTAGGGAGACGGCGATGCCGATGTTGACCGACAGAAACACCTCCTGTTTGTTCACCACGAACGGCTCGGCCAGGCTAGCCAGAATCTTCCGCGCCACTTCCGCCGCGCCCTGCTCGTCCTCCACCTGGGGCAGCATGATGGAGAATTCGCTGCTGCCATAACGCGCCAGGGTGTCCGAGCCGCGGATCGCATCCGCCAGCCGCCCGGCAAAGCTGCCCAGCAAGGCATCCGCCGCGACGAAACCGAGGGTTTCGGTCACCGTGCGGAAATTCACGATTCCGATGTGCAGCACCGCCACCCTTCCCTGCCGATAACGCTCCTCGGCCAGCAGCGCCTGGTTGATGCGGTCGCAGAGCAAGTCGCGGTTGGGCAGTCCAGTCAGGCCGTCGTGGGTGACCAAATGCCGTATCTGTTCCTCGACGCGCTTGCGTTCGGTAATGTCCGCGATAACCGCCATGACTCCGCCGGCGAAGCCGCTGGCGGGGTCCAGGGGGGACACCCAGACGGCGATGTCGATGCGCGAACCGTCCCGCCTCCGCTGGCCGAGCAATTCGGCCCCACGTATCTCCTCGCCCTGCAGCGCCCGGCCGCACAGCTGGGCGAACTCGTCCACGCCATCCAGGGAGACGATGGGAGGCTGCTGGCCGAGGACCTCGTGGCCGTCCCAACCGAACAGACGCTCCGCCGTCCTGCTCCAGAACATCACGCTGCCGTCGCCGTTAAGGCTGACGATGGCCAGGGGCGAAGCGTTGATGAGAGTCCGAAAACGGTTATTGCTCTTTTGCAGCGACTCCTTGAGCTTTTGCTTTTGCAGATCGTCGATTCGGTGCAAAGAAATCAGAAAGCCTTCGTTCCCGCTCCAATCCGTCACCACCACTCGCATTTCAGCACGGGAACGAGTGCCATCAGGACGAATGATCTCGATTTCCGAATGGTCGCCGTCAACCACGCAGTAGCCAAAGGGTTTGCCGAGAAAATCCTCGGCCCGGCGGTGAAACATGGCCTCGGCCAAGGGGTCGATATAGCGCACCACTCCTTCCCGGTCAGTGACGACGAAGCCATCCCCCTCCACCTCCCGAAGATGGCGAAAGGCGAACAGTTCCGATTCCTTCTCGGAAAGGAAGGAAGCACGAGAGGATTCAACGCCTGCGAGATGTCCCATGATCGACGCTTACTCCAGCCGAAGGGTAAGAAGGGTGATGTCGTCGACGGGGTCGAGGCCATCCATGAAGGAGATCACCTTCTTCTTGATGGTGTTGAGAAGGGTATTGCTTCCCGAATAGCGCTCAAGCGCCGCTTTCAGACGATCCTCGCCGAACATTTCGCCGCTGCTGTTTACCGACTCCACCAAGCCGTCGCTATAAAACACCACGGAAGTCCGCGAGGCGGGCGCCAAGATTTCCACCTTGGGGCTAAACTCGTTGGGCGATTGGATGCCGAGGGGTAGGTTCTGGGATTTCATCCGCACCACCTCCTTGCCCTCGTCCACCGCCATCATGGGCGGAGGCAAACCGCCGTTCCAGACATGAAGCAAAGCCTGGTCGAAATCCACTTCGGCAATGCAGGCGGCGCAGAAATGTCCCGTCGGGAGCATGTTATACAGCTTGCGATTGATTTCCGCCGCGATCTCGGCCACTTCCGCCCCGCGCTCCGCCAGGCTGAAGAAGGTGTCGGAGACGGGAATCACCCCCACGGCGGCCGCCAGGCCATGGCCGGTGAAATCGCCGAGCATGATGTACAGCCTGCCGCTGATGTTTTTCTCGTAAATCAGCATGTCGCCGCTGAAATGCCCCGCCGCCCAGACCCAACTGGACAATTCGCCCAGGTCCTGGCTGCGCCGCCGGGTAACGGCATCGAACATGTGGCGCGCCAGCTTGATTTCCTGCTCCGCCTTGACCTTGAAGGATTCCAGGTCGTTGTAGAGGCGGAAAGTCCGCTCGATGCCCATGATTTTCGCCCGCAGGGCGAGGCGGTTGGCGGGATTCTCGATGAAATCGTCGGCGCCGCCCTCGACGAACTTGCCCAGGGCCGCCTCATCGGCCATGGGGGTCATGAAAACCACCGGTACGAAACGCTGGTGGCTGCGCAGCTTGATCTGCTGGGACAAATCCTCGGGACCCAGATTGCAGTCAATCAAAACCATATCCGGCGACTCCCGGACGAAGGAGTTCATCACGCCGTCCGCTTCGCCCACCCCGACCGCCCGGTGTCCGTCGGACTCCAGAAACTGGCAGAGTTGGGCGCGAGAGGCATCATTACCGTCCGCAACGAGTATTTTCATGGGAACTTCCTTCCAGGCGGAGGGCCGGGACCCTCCCCTTCAGGCGTAGTGATCCACCTTTCCTCGGCTGGAGGAAGCGTGCCGCAGGCCGCGCTCATGCTCGGATACGCGCTTGCAGCGGCTCAGGGCGCCGCACAGCCTCTGGATATGTTCCATGGCGCTGATCTTGGCCTGGGCGGGGAGGCGGTCGAACTCCGCTTCCGGGTCCGCGCCGGCGGGCATGAAATCCGCGAGCATGTCGCAGGCTCCGCTGGAAGTCATCAGGATCACCGGGGACACCTCCTCGCCGCAGTGGAGGCTGATTTGCCCCGCCGGCCGGTCCTCGGCATGAAGGGAACCGAACATGTTCATCAACACCACATCGGGCTTGAAGCGCCGCAACAGGGTAACCGCCTCGTCGCCGCCATCGGCAACCAATACCTCGTGCCCCTCCATGCGCAGCATCTGGTGCAGAAGCCGGCGGCCGTTGTGGTCTTTTTCTGCAACAAGAATCTTCATGCTGTTTCTCCTCGGCGTTTAGGCATTCACGGACTGCATCGCCTCGCACAGAGTGTCGTCGGACATCTCGCCGATCAATCGGGCCAGCTTGGAAGCCGCCGTCATGGCTCCTCTGGGCAGGGATATGCCTTCCAACTGGGAAACGAACAGCGCCGCGGCACCGGCGATTTTCAACAACTGGGCGTCTTCCTGAATCACCAGCTCCAGCTCGGAGCGCAGAAGGGAATAATCCTCCTCCACAAAGGCGTGGTCGGCATGCTGGGCAAGCCCGGTGGAAACGCGGTTTCCCATCGGAATCATTTCGGCTTTCATGGTCACCTCCTGGACTGAATTACGCGGTTTTCGGCAGCTCGGTCAACATGAGCGGGCGGGACGGTTCAGAGTTTAGTTTCCGGGAAAATTATTTCTATTTGGTATTTCACCTAAGGCACTACGGACATTCACCTAAGGGTTTTTACCTATTGCCTCGCCAGCCCTTCGCCAACACCATAGCGACATAGGCAAAAGCACCGTGCCACGGGAAACCAATCCGAGATGACCCTGCCCTTCAAGAACCGAGACAGCCGCATTTACTTCCTCAAAATCTTCGCCGTTCTCGCCTCGGTTCTGCTGCTGTTCCTATTCATCTATCACCTGTCCGACCGCTCCCGCGAAACGGAAGCCCACCTCGGCAGGGAGACCGCCCAGCTCACCATGGCCGGCAAGCTGATCGGCTTCGAGTTTAGCGAGGCTGTCAGCCGCATGGCCCTGATGACCCGGGACCCCTCGCTGCAAAACGCCCTCCTCCATGCCGACGCCGGCAACACGGACAACGTATCCCGCGAACTGTCGAGCTATGTGGAACACCAAGGGTTCATGGAGGGGGCCATCCTCCTGGACAAGCGGGGAAGGGAAGTGGCCCGGACTTTCGCCTTCCCGTCGCCACCACTCCCGACGGGCGGAATCACCGCGCAGTTTCCCGCCATCGCCAAACTGGACAAGAACCAGGTATACCTCGCCGCGTTGCGGACAGCGGCCCCCGCCGGCAAGGACGGCGCCGTGCCGGTCCTCGCCATGCCCGTGTATGCCCCGGGAGGAAAAACGCGCCAGGGAACCCTGCTGGCGGTGTACTCGCTTTCCTACCTGAGCCATTTGCTGGCCGATGTCCTGGGACCCGCCGTCCAACGCATCGCCATCGTCAACGGGGACGCCACACCCTTCTACTCACCCGCCGAACGGGGCGTCGATGGCGCCTCGAATCCCCTCCTCCTCCTGCAAGCCAACCCCTCCTTCTGGGGAGGCATCATGAAGGAAAGGGAAGGCCAAGCTGAAACCGGCGACGGTTGGCTGGTGCACGGCAGCCTGAACTTGGCCAGGGCCCTGTCGAGGCACCCCGGCATGTCCGCCGACCTGACCCTGGACGGCGCCCCCGCCCAGTTGACGTGGAAAATCCTCGCCTATCTTCCCCACTCCACCGTGGCCGCCACCTGGAAAAAACGCCTGGTGAGCAATCTGCCCCTCTACTTCCTGCTCTTCGGCGGTGCCGGCCTCTTCGCCTGGCAGCGCACCCAGAGCCGGGAAGAGCGCCTGGCGGCGGCCGCCGCCCTCCGGGACAGCGAGGAGCGTTTCCGCTTGGCCTTGAACTCGGCCCCCATCCCCATCATGCTCCACGCCGAGGACGGGGAAGTGCTGATGCTCAGCCAGGCCTGGACCGACCTGACGGGCTATTCCCCGGCCGACATCCCCACCATGGAGGACTGGATCCACAAGGCCTACGGCAACAAGCGGCACGAATCCATCGCCAATTTCATCCAGGAGCTTTACCACATCGACAGCACCGTCCACACCGGCGCCTTCCGCATCGTCACCGCGACGGGCAAGCAGCTCATCTGGGAATTCTTTTCCTCCCCTCTCAAGCCGTTGCCGGACGGGCGCCGGCTGCGCATCGCCATGGCCCTGGACATCACCCGCCACAAGGAGGCGGAGCAGCAGGTTCGGGATGCCAACACCCAATTGGAATCCCTCATCAACGCCATGCCCGACGCCGTCCTGTTCAAGGACGGCAAGGGTCGCTGGCTGCGGGCCAACCCGGCGGCCCTGAAGCTGTTCCAGATGGAGCACGTGGACTATCTCCACCGCACCCCAGGGGAGCTGGCGGAGGCGGTGCCCTTCCACCGCCAGGCCATGCGTCTCAGCGAGCAAAGCGACGCCTTCACTTGGTACCGGGGCCACATCGCCCGTTTCGAGGAATCCATTCCTCAGCCCGACGGCATGGAACGCCTGATCGAATTCACCAAGATTCCCCTCTTCCACCCGGACGGCTCCCCCAAGGGTCTGGTGGAAATCGGCCGCGACATCACCGAGGCCCGCTTGGCGGAGGTGAACCTCAAGGCCTCCCGGGAAATGTTCGTCACCGTGCTGGAGAACATGGAGGCCATCGTCTACGTGGCGGACATGCGGACCCACGAAATTCTCTTCGCCAACCGCTTCACCCGCAACGAACTGCAACAGGAGGACCTGACCGGAAAAACCTGCTGGCAGGTACTCCAGGCCAACCAATGCGGGCCATGCGCCTTCTGCACCAACCATCGGTTGCTGAACGACGACGGCCAGCCCGGGGAGGGCGTGGATTGGGAATTCCGCAACACCGTCAACGGCCACTGGTATCAAATCCACGACCGCGCCATCCGCTGGATCGACGGCCGCATCGTGCGGCTGGAAATCGCCACCGACATCACCGGGCTGAAGAACAGCGAAACGGCCCTGCGGGACAGCGAGGAGCGCTTCCGCGCCATGGCCGACAGCGCGCCGGTGATGATCTGGGTGGCGGACACCGACGATCACCGCCTCTACCAGGGCAACACCTTCTTCAACCGGGGCTGGCAGACCTTTACCGGCCGCAGCGCCCACCAGGAGCATGGCTTCCAGTGGATGGAAAGCATCCACCCGGACGACCGGGACGCGTGCCTGGAGGGTTACATGGCAGCCTTCCAGGAGACACGCCCCTTCGTCATGGAATACCGCATGCTCCGCCATGACGGCGAGTACCGCTGGATCATGGACACGGGCGTCCCCCGCCTGGCGGCCGACGGTCTTCTCCTTGGCTACATCGGCACCTGCGTCGATATCACCGAGCAGAAACAGATGATGGTCCTGCGCAGCGTCCGGCAATCGGCGGTGGAACGTTCCGCCCGTTTCAACATCGTGGAGGAAATGGCTTCCGGCCTGGCCCACGAGCTCAGCCAGCCCCTGGCGGCGGCCCAGAATTACCTGGATGCCTGCCTGCGCCGCCTGGAAAGCGGCGCCAACGACCCGGACAAGCTGCTCAACGGCCTGCGTCTCGCCCACATGCAGACGCAGCGGGCGGGGAAAATCGTCACCCACGTCAAGAGCATGATCCGCAAGCGGGGCGGCGAGCGGGTCCCGACGGACCTCAACCGGTTGCTGCGGGGCACCCTGGACTACTTGGAACACGAACTCCACCGCCATGACATCGTGGTGCATTTCGATCTCTCGCCCCTGCCATCGGTCGTCATGGACCCGGTGGAAATCGAACAGGTCCTCCTCAACCTGATGAAGAACGCCGTGGAGGCCATGCAAAACGCCCCCGTGCGGCGCCTCGGCCTGTACAGCCGCCTCGGGGAGAACGGCGATATCCAGGTGGAAATCAGCGACACCGGCAAGGGGGTGCAGGGCACGGAACTGGACTTGATCTTCAACCCGTTTCTGACTACAAAAAACGATGGACTGGGACTGGGTCTGACCATTTGCCGCTCCCTGGTGGAATCCCACGGCGGACGCATCTGGGCGGAACCCCGCCCCGACCAGGGCACGGTTTTCTGCTTCATCCTTCCGGGAGCATTGCGCGATGTCTGAACAGCCGACGGTCTTCGTGGTGGACGATGATGACGCCCTCCGCGACTCCATTCTCTGGCTGCTGGAGTCCATCGGGCTCAGCGCCGAGATGTACCCTTCCGCCAGCGATTTCCTCAAGGCCTGCAACCCGGAGCGGAGCGGCTGCCTGCTGCTGGACGTGCGCATGCCCGGGATGAGCGGCATGGAACTGCTGGAACGGCTGAAAGCCAACAACGTGCTCCTGCCGGTCATCATCATCACCGGGCACGGCGACGTGCCCATGGCAGTGCGCGCCATCAAGAGCGGCGCCCTGGATTTCATCCAGAAGCCCTTCAACGGCCAGGACCTCCTGGACCGGGTGCAGTACGCCCTTAAACTGGACCAGGAAAACCGCCTAAAGCGTTCCGAGATCAGCCACCTGCGCGCCCATTTCGACACCCTGACGCCCCGCGAACGGGAAATCATGGAGCATGTGACCGCCGGCAAATCGAGCAAGATCATCGCCCGCGACCTGGGCATCAGCGCCAAGACGGTGGACATCCACCGGGCCAACATCATGAAGAAGCTCCAGGTGCACAGCGTCGCCGACCTGATCCAGACCAAGCTCGCCCTCAGTTCCTAAGGAAGCCGTCCCACTACGTACAGTTCCCAATCGGTAAAGTCCTAATTTTTCATTGCTTCCCCGGCTGCTACAGTGCCATCAAGAGACAAATCAGCCGAGGAGAACGACATGTTCATCACCCGCAACAGCGAGCAGCGGTGCTGCACCTGCCAACACTGGCAAGGCATCCGCGTCACCGAACTGGACGGCCATATCTACTCCCTCAAGAACGTGGAAGGCATCTGCCGCAGCCCTTCCTCCCTCGACAGAACGGATGCCGCCTGCCTGTCCCTTTCCTTTCCTCAGGACAGCTGCATCGAGTGGGCGCAGTGGCACGATCTGCCCACCCCGAATGCCGTTGCAGCGGAACAAACGAACACCTTCGGCCGCTTCAGCCCCTTCTGACCAGACCAAAACGCCGGCCGCCCCGCTTTCCGCACCCCACGGGGCTCTCCCAGCGTCTCTTCCCAACGCCCCGTCCCCCGTGGGAACGGAGCCCCTCCGACAAATGGACAGAATTTTCGTCATCGCCGCCAACGCCCCGTTATCGGGGCGTTTTTTCTGCTAGATTATCGCCATGGCCACGTCCAACGCGCCACAACTCGACCCCAATGCCGCGAAATGGCTCGCCAAGGCCAAGCCGCCCGTCGTTCGCGATTTCCTGACGCTGTTTATCCCCGCCGCCCTGCTCCTCTTTGCCCTGATCGCCGGCTACCACTACGCCGACAACCGCCGTGCCCAGGAAGCCATTTTCGCCGCCGAGCGCGGACGCATCGCCCTGGCGGAGCAGACGCTCAACACGGAAATGGACAACACCATCGCCGACCTGCGCATCCTGGGCCGGAACGACGCCCTCAAGCAGGCCCTGGACGACCCGGACAACGCCGATAGCCGCAGTCCGTTGATTCGGGTTTTCTCCGACCATATCGAGGAAATCGGCAATTTCGACTACATCGCCTTGCTCAACGCCATGAACCGGGAACTGGTCAGGGTCAAGGGCACCACCGGCACCCCGGTCACCGACTATTCGTCCTCCCCCCCGCCCTTGGGCGAACAGGCCTTCGTCCGCGACCTTCTCGACGCCCCGCTCAAGACCATCCGCATCTCCCGGCCGCTCCTGGACACCGAGGCGGCAAACAGGCAGCGTTTCTGGCCCACCTTGCTGTTCGGGATGGGCGTCAACGGCACGAACCCCGACAACAAAGGGGCCTTGCTCATCAGCTACCCCATCGCCACCTTGACCATGCAACTGGACGGTATTTTCGTCGGGGCGGCGGGCCACGTTTCCGTCCTCAACGGCAGCGGCCACTGGCTCTACGACCAAGTCCGCCAGGAGGACGAATGGGGAAACATGTTCAAGGAGAACCGGAACTTCGCCAGCACCCGGCCGAATATCTGGCAGAAAATCCAGGCCAGCGCCACCGGCCAGGTGGCCGATGACAGCGGCGTGTATCTCTTCTCCACCGTTTACCCCCTGGCCAAGCAGCGTCTGAACCGGTCGGAATGGGCGGTGAACCGGGAGGGGGAAACATGGAAAATCGTTTCCTTCATCAACAATGCCACCCTGGATACCTGGCCCCAGCGCGCCAGCGCCAACATGCCGGTTTACCTGCTGTTCCTCGGCATCCTCGGGGTGGCCCTGTGGCATCGGGCCCAGTCCAAGGCCAGCCAAAAGCTGGTGGACGAAGCCACCCGCCTCGCGGCAAAGGTCATGGACTCCCGTGCCGCCGCCATTTTCATCAGCGACGCCAGCGGCCGCATGCTGGCGGTCAACCCCACCCTGCTGCGTCTCACGGGCTACGACGAAAGCGAACTGCTGTTCCAGAACAAACGCCTGTTCGCCCCGGAAGGAACGGATGGACCGCCGCCCTCGTCGTTCTGGGACGACATCGCCAAGCACCTGGAGCTCGAAGGGGAATGGGAAGGCGAAATCCGCTGCCGGCGGCGCAACGGCGACTATTTCCCCGCCTACCTGCTGGTCGGCCTGACCCGGGATAGCCGCCAGCAGGCCACCCATTACGTCGCCATCCTCAACGACATCACCGCCCGCAAGCAGTCCGAGGAAGCCCTGCGGGAAAGCCAGAGCCGCTTCCGGCAATTGATCGACCAGGCCTCGGACGGCATATTCCTCATGGACTTGGACGGCCTGTTCCTCGACGTCAACCAGCAGGCCTGCCAGGCCCTGGGCTACAGCCGGGAGGAGCTGCTCGGCCTGCACGTGTGGGATGTCGAGACGGACTATTCCGCCGACTACCTGCGCTCCGTTTTCCGCCAGTTGCAGATGGGCATCCCCCGCACCTTCTACGGCACCCACCGGCGCAAGGACGGCAGCCGCTACCCCGTCGAGGCGCGCAGCGGCCTCACCATCGTCGGCGGCAAGCCCCACGTCCTCGCCCTGGTGCGGGACATCACGGAACGGGAGGCGGCGGAGCGGGCCCTGCGGGAAAGCGAGGCCAGCCTGGCCAAGGCCCAGCAAATCGCCCGGCTCGGCAACTGGGATTGGGATGTCGCCCAGGACGAAATCCAATGGTCCGACGAGACCTACCGCATTTTCGGCTACAAGAAATCCGACCTGGGCATCACCCTCGCCGATGCCCTGAATGTCGTGCACCCCGACGACGTGGAGAAAGTACGCCAGGGCATCTCCCAGACCCTGGCCGGCCTGGCCCCTTACAACCTCGACCACCGCATCATCCTCCCCGACGGCACGGTCCGCCATGTCCACGAGCAGGCGGAAACCCTGTTCGACGGCGAAGGGCGGGCGGTGCGCATGATCGGCACGGTGCAGGACATCACCGAGCGCAAGGTGGCGGAGGAATCCCTGCGCGCCACCCATGAAATGTTCGTCACCGTGATGGACAGCATGGAAGCCCTGGTCTACGTGGCCGACATGGATAAGCACGAAATCCTCTTCGCCAACCGCTATACCCGGGAGGTCTTCAACATCCCGGACATGACGGGAAAAATCTGCTGGCAGACCCTGCAAAGCGGCCAGACCGGCCCCTGCTCCTTCTGCACCAACAATCAGCTCCTCACCCCCCTCGGGGAACCGGGGGAAAGCTGCATCTGGGAATTCCAGAACACCGTCAACCACCGCTGGTTCCACATCCACGACCGGGCGATCCGCTGGATCGACGGCCGGATCGTCCGCCTTGAAATCGCCACCGACATCACCAGCATCAAGGAAACCGAGGCGGCCCTGCGGGAAAGCCGGGCCAACCTGAACAAGGCTCAGGAAATCGCCCACGTGGGCAACTGGGAATGGCTGGTGGAGAAAAGGAAAACCCGCTGGTCGGAGGAAATCTACCGCATCGTCGGCCAGCCCGTTCCCGAGGGCATCGCGGAGGAGAACCTTCTCGACGACGAGGAGGTCCTCAATACCATCCACCCCCAGGATCGCCAGTCCCTTTATGAAGCCAGACAGAACGCCCTGACGGGCAAGGCGCCCTACAACCATGAATTCCGCATCAGCCGCCCCAACGGCGAAACCCGCTTCGTCCATGTCATGGGCGAACTCCATCATGATGAAACGGGCAAGCCCGTCAGCATGATCGGCACCATCCAGGACATCACCGAACGCAAGCTCCTCGACACCCTCCAGCGACGCCACCAGCGGGAGCTTGAGCATGCCGCCCGCCTCAGCATCGTGGGCGAAATGGCTTCCGGCCTGGCCCACGAGTTGAGCCAGCCCCTTGCCGCCGCCCACAACTACATCCGTGGCTGCATCCGCCGCCTGCAATCCCCGGCATCCGACCCCGCCGCTATCCTGGATGCCCTGCGGCTCGCCAGCACCCAGACCGAGCGCGCCGGCGACATCATCAGCCACCTCAAGGAATTCGCCCGCAAGCGGGAGCCGGTCACCTGCCTCCTGGACCTGCGCCAGGTTACCCGGGAAGTATTGCTGCTGCTGGAACAGGAGTTGAAGAAAAATCAGGTCACGGTCACCCTCGATTTTCCCTCTGGCGACAAGACCAACATCGTGATGGACAAGGTAGAACTGGAGCAGGTCATGGTCAACCTGATCAAGAACGCCAGCGAAGCGATGCAGGAACAGGAAACGCGGGAAATCACCGTTCATGCCGAGGTTCTCGACAACGACCTGCTGCGGGTCGACGTCGCTGATACCGGCCCCGGCATTCCCCCCGGCCGGATCGACGAGATTTTCACTCCCTTCTTCACCACCAAGGAGGAAGGGATGGGCTTGGGACTGTCCATCAGCCATAGTATTATTGAGTCCCACGGCGGCCACATGTGGGCCACGAACAATCCCCACGGCGGGACAACCTTCCATTTCACGCTGCGGCGCAATGTAGAACCAGGCTTTGTTGACGAGAAATCAGAGGCTTCCAGCAACCGGGAGAGGACATGAGTGCAGATCAAGCAACGGTTTTCGTAGTGGACGATGATGACGCCATGCGCAGTTCCCTGCGCTGGCTGATCGAATCCGTCGGGCTGATGGTCAAGACCTTCGACTCCGCCCTGGACTATCTCGAGGCCTTCGACCCCGACGAAGCCGGCTGCCTGGTCCTGGACGTGCGCATGCCCGGCATGAGCGGCATGGAGCTCCTGGAAAACCTCTCCGCCTACCCCCTGCGTCCCCCCGTCATCATCATCACCGGCCACGGCGACGTGCCCATGGCGGTGCGCGCCATCAAATACGGCGCCCTGGATTTCATTCAGAAGCCTTTCAACGACCAGGAACTCCTGGACCGCATCCAGCAGGCGCTGGATACCGATGCCAGGAATCGCCAGGAAATGGCCGGCCTGGACAATCTCAAGAGCCGTTATGACGCCCTCACCCCCCGGGAGCGGCAGATCATGGACATGGTGGCGGCAGGCAAATCCAACAAGGTGGTGGCGTCCGAACTGGAGATCAGCAGCCGGACCGTGGAAGTGCACCGGGCACGCATCATGAAAAAGCTGAAGGTAAAGACCCTGGCCGACCTGGTGCAGGCCAACCTGCAGCTCGGTTCCAAAGCCGCGGGCTAAGCGTCTATTTCAACAGGCCCTCAAGGAAACGCTGAAGAAATCGGCGAGCGTGATGAAGCGCAAGACGCGCGGCGCACAGCGGCCGAGGCATATCAAGGCGATAGGCGAGGGAGCGAGCACCGTGCAACGCAGCGATTCGCCCGCGCAGCCATTTATTCAGCGTTTCCCTAACGGTCCATCCGTCCCAACCGGCATAGTCCATCTGTGCCACAGCCAGGCCGCCGCCGCCGGTGTAGCATTGCTCCATTCTTCCCGATGGAGACTACGCCATGAAAAAAATCCTCCTGCTCGGCTTGCTGCTGATTTCCCCTCTTCTTCACGCCGCCGACAAAATGCCCGACCCCAAGGTGGTGAAAATCACCGACCGGGTCTACGCCCTCCTCGGCCCCGTGGCCTTGCCCAACGCCCACAACCATGGCTACATGGTCAACAGCACGGTCATCATCGGCGATCAGGGCGTCATCCTCGTGGACACCGGCTCCACCGACGAAGTGGGCAAGAACCTGGCCAAGGCCATCGCCAAACTCACCCCCAAGCCCGTCACCCACGTCATCAACACCCATCATCACGGCGACCACACCCTGGGCAATATCGCCTTCCCCGGCGCCCAGGTCATCAGCTCCGCCCAGTGCAAGGCCATGGTGGAAAAAACCGGCTACGAATGGAAAGAGACCATGGAAACCCTGATCGGCCGCAAGTTCCCCAACACCAAGCCGGTTCCCGCCAGCGTCACCTACCCGGACCTGTCCCGCACCGACATCACCCTCCAGGGGGTAAAAATGACCCTCTGGGTGCCGAAGGGCTCCCACACCGTGGGCGACGCCATAGTCTATCTGCCCGAGGACAAGGTCCTCGTCGGCGGCGACATTCTCGTCAACACCCTCACCCCCAACCTGCGGGACGGCAACCTGGCGAACTGGATCGCCACCCTGGACGAAGTGAAGCAATTCGACGCCAAGACCATCGTCCCCGGCCACGGCCCCCTCATGACCCAGGCCGACGCCAAAAAACTTCACGACATGATGGCCGCCTTCTACGCCGGGGTCGAAGCCGGCTACAAGAAGGGGCTCACCGACAGCGACATCCGCAAGACCCTGGACCTGAAGGAGTGGAAGAAGCTCAAGGAGTTCGACACCACCATGGGCGCCAACATCAACCGCGCCTACCTGGAAGTGGTCCCCGAGGCGAAGAACGGCGAGAAAATCCTGGGCGCCAACATCAACCGCGCCTACCTGGAAGTGGAGGCCGCCAGCTTCTAGGAAAACTTGCCTCCGCGCACGGAATAGTTTATTCTTGCGCGCTTTCCGGAGAGGTGGATGAGTGGTTTAAGTCGCACGCCTGGAAAGCGTGTTCAGGGTAATACCCTGACGGGGGTTCGAATCCCCCCCTCTCCGCCAAATTGAAAATCGGGCCCCGCGCCCGATTTTTTATTCGCCCCAGCGACGGAGAAGCCTCATGCCCACGATCCCTGCCTGCCCCCAGTGCTCCCTGGAAAACACCTATCCCGACGGCGACAATTACGTCTGCGCCGACTGCGGCTACGAATGGCCCATGGCGGCAGCCAGCCAGGCTGACGACCCGGACAGCGCCGTGGTGAAGGATGCCAACGGCAACATCCTGCAGGATGGCGACTCGGTGGTGCTCATCAAGGACCTGAAGGTCAAGGGCTCATCCATCACCCTGAAAATGGGCACCAAGGTGAAAAGCATCCGCCTGGTGGGCGGCGACCACGAGGTGGACTGCAAGATGGACGGCGGCAACTTCATGCTCAAGGCCTGCTACCTGCGCAAGGCCTGAGCGCCCTCGCCTCCTCCCGACCTGGGCTCTGACCGGGCGACAACGTTTCATTGCCCGCGCTGGGCGCTTCCCTTGGGAATGCCCACCTGTTTCCCCGCTTCTCTTTGCGGTGCAAGGTGACCCGGCACGCTTCCACCGGAGGCGCGGCTTTGCTACCCTCGTCTGCCTCACGTTCCTGGCAAAGGCCCGCTATGCAGATAACCATTCCGAACATCGACCCTGTGTGCGACGAGCAGGAAATCTACAGCCGCCTGCTGCCCCTCGACGGGGCGCGGGTACTGGAACTGGGATGCGGCAAGGCGGAGAAAACCCGCGCCATTGCCCAGGCCGGCCAGGTCGCGGGCATCCTGGCCCTGGAGGTGGACGAGGCGCAGCACGCCAAGAACGCCCAGGCGACCGACTTGCCCAATGTGCGCTTCGCCCCCGGCGGCGCGGAGGACATCCCGGCCAGCGACGCCGCCTTCGACATCGTGCTGATGTTCAAGTCCCTCCACCACGTCCCGCTGGACAAGATGGATCGGGCGCTCCAGGAGATTCGCCGCGTGCTGAAGCCGGGCGGGCTCGCCTACATTTCCGAGCCGGTCTACGCGGGTGCCTTCAACGACATCCTGCGGCTGTTCCACGACGAGGGGCAGGTGCGCGAGGCCGCCTTCGCCGCGGTCAAGCGGGCGGTATCGTCCGGCTTGATGGAACTGGCGACCCAGACGTTCTTCAACACCCCCATGCATTTCGACGACTTCGCCCAGTACGAGGAACGGGTGCTCAAGGTCACTCACACCCAGCACCGCTTGTCGCCGGAGCTGTACCGGGAGGTCCGCGCCAAGTTCGAAGGGCACATGACCCCGAACGGCGCGGATTTTCTCATGCCGATTCGGGTCGATCTGCTGCGCCGGCCGGACTGACCATCCCGGCGCCGCCGTAAGGAAACCGAACAACCCCGCAAGGACCGGGTAATCCCTCCGCGACTAACTCGTTCGAGCCAATCAGGAAAACGGCGCGCGGCCTGGACAGCGGTCAGGTTGTTTGAACTCTGTGCCCTCAACTAGGCTCATACACACACGTCGGCTGCGCGATTCCTCCGTTCGGCGCGAAGGAAACCTTGGTTCCCCCTTCGTCCTGGCAAGAGGCGGAGGAAATTCGCCTCTCTCGGCATCGCTGCCGCCGCCCAAGGCGTGGCACGCGTGGCAAACGGTGCCATGTTATTCCTCCGAGGAAAGTGAGCTCGCCCATGAATACCTCTGGTTCAGACCGCGGGAATGTCCCCCAGGGCATCAGCACGTCGGAAGCCGCTCAGCGGCTGGAACGCTACGGGCCCAATGAGGTCGCCGAGGAAAAGCCGCATCCGCTGCTGACCTTTCTGCTCAAATTCTGGTCGCCGGTTCCCTGGATGCTGGAGGCGACGATTGCCCTGCAGCTCGTTCTCGGCAAGCGCGATGAAGCCGCCGTGATTGCGGTCCTGCTCGTGGTTAACGCCGTGCTGGGATTCCTTCAGGAAGGCCGCGCCAACAAGGCGCTGGCCCTGCTGAGAAAACGCCTCGATACCCAGGCGCGGGTTTTGCGGGACGGGCGCTGGCAAGTGTGCGCCGCCAGGAATCTGGTCCCGGGAGACATCATCCATGTGCGCATGGGAGACCTGGTCCCCGCTGACCTGCTACTTTCGGAAGGTCAAGTCCAGCTGGACCAGTCCAGCCTCACGGGCGAATCCCTGCCTGTCGAGGCGGGACCGGGTGCCGACGCTTTTTCCGGGTCCGTGGTCACCCGCGGCGAGGCCACGGGCAAGGTGACGGCCACGGGGTCCCAGACCCGTTTCGGCAAAACGGCGGAACTGGTGCGCGGCGCCAAGACCGTCAGCCATCTGGAAGCCGTGATTTTTGGCATCGTCAAATACCTGATGATCCTGGATATCGGACTGGTGGCGCTCCTATTGGGCTATGCCGTGGCGACAGGCATGCCCTTGGCCGACGTGGCGCCCTTTGCCTTGATCCTGCTGGTCGCCTCGGTGCCCGTGGCATTGCCGGCCACGTTCACGCTGGCGACAGCCCTGGGCTCGCTGGAACTGGCCAAGCACGGCGTGTTGGTGACCCGTCTTTCTGCGATTGAAGAGGCGGCGGCCATGGATGTTCTGGCGAGCGACAAGACCGGCACGATCACCGAAAACCACCTGACCGTGGCCGGGCTCCAACCCGCAAGCGGCGTCAGCGAAGGCGATTTGTTGCGGTACGCCGCGCTGGCCTGCGACGACGCGACCCAGGACCCCATTGACCTTGCGATTCTTGCCGCCGCCCAGGAGCGCAAGGTGCTGGCGACCCCAACCCGGCGAATCCGTTTTACGCCCTTCACCCCCCAAACCCGCCGTTCCGAATCGGTATACGAGGAGTCGGGCGCCACCCGCCGCGCCGTCAAGGGCGCAGCGCTTGAAGTGGCGAACCTGGCCGGGGCCCCGGATATCTCAAGCCCTCTCGAGAAGCTCGCCGCGGAAGGATATCGCGTGCTGGGCGTGGCGTTCGGCGACGAAACCACACTGCGCTTCGCCGGCCTGGTCGCGCTGCAAGACCCCCCGCGCGGCGATTCCGCCGCCTTGGTCGAGAACCTCCGCCAGCTCGGCGTGCGGGTGGTGATGGTGACCGGTGACGGCCAGGCGACCGCCCAGGCCGTGGCAAAATCGGTGGGCATCGGAGAGCGGGCCTGCCGCGCGGAGAGGCTCGGCGGCGACGCCGTTCGCGCCATTTCGGAATGCGATGTGTTCGCGCAGGTGTTCCCCGAGGACAAGTTCCACCTCGTCAAGGCCTTGCAACAGTCCGGCCACGTGGCCGGCATGACCGGCGACGGCGTCAACGACGCCCCCGCGCTGAAACAGGCTGAAGTGGGGATCGCCGTGGCCAATGCCACCGATGTGGCGAAAGCCGCCGCCAGCCTCGTGCTCACCAATCCCGGCCTGGCCGACGTGGTCGCCGCGGTGGAGACCAGCCGCCGCATCTACCAGCGCATGCTGACCTATACCCTCAACAAAATCATCAAGACGCTGGAAATCGCCGTCTTCATGAGCGTGGGAGTAATGTTGACCGGCGTGTTCGTCATCACGCCATTGCTGATCGTGCTGCTGCTCTTCACCAATGATTTCGTGACCATGTCCCTCGCCACCGACCGCGTGGCGTTTTCCCGCAAGCCGGAGCGCTGGCATGTTTCCACCCTGATGCAGACCGCCGTGCCTCTCGCGGCGCTGATCCTGATGCTCTCGTTTTCAGTCTTCATCGCCGGCCGTGACCTTCTCCACCTGCCGCTGGCACAGCTGCAGACGCTCATTTTCGTCATGCTGGTGTTCACCGGCCTGGGCAACGTGTACCTGGTGCGAGAACGTCGCCATTTCTGGCAATCGGCGCCAAGCCGCTGGCTGCTGATCAGCTCCGTGGCGGATATCGCGGTCGTGTCCGTGCTGGCCACCCGCGGCATCCTCATGGCGCCCATCTCCCCCTGGCTTATAGGCGGTTTGGCCTTGATAGTGGCGGCTTTCATGGTGGCCCTGGATTTCGTTAAGGTTCATGTTTTCCGCCTCATCAAGCAGGAATGATCGCCCGCCTTTCCCTTGAAGGCCCGCCGCCCGCGCGGAGCCCAGCAGGCCTCCCCCGCCCCTTCCGGCCAGGGGCGTTCTGCGGTATCCTCCCTCAACTTTCCACTGTGAGGCAGACACCTTGAAACTACCGCTCCTGGCCCTGCTCGCCCTGACCGTCACCCAAGCCTTCGCCGCTGCGGACAGCTCGGACTGGCAGGAGGTTTCCACCCTCGGCGGGCGCAAGGTCATGGTGGACGCCGCGAGCATCCGCACCAAGGGCGAACTGGCCCGCTTCTGGTGGAAACAGATTGCCGACGCCCCCAGCCAGGCGCTGGCCCTCAACGGCACCGATTATCAATACCTCTCCACCCTGTCGGAAGTGGACTGCCAGCTCAAGACCCTGCGCAACCGTCAGGAAGTGCGCTTCAACCGCACCGGGCCCTTCGTCTATACCAACCTGGACATCGTCGACCCCATGCCCCCCATTCCGGAAGGGGATGCCCTGGCCGAGGCCCTGGCCGGATTCGTCTGCACCCACCTGCCGCCCGCCACGGGCGAAGCGCCCCCTCCCAGCGGCGAAACCGCTCCCACCCCCTGACATGCCCCTGCTGTCCGCCGAGTTGCCTTACGGCGACGACAGCGCCGTTCTCTTCGAACGCCTGCGGGACCAGCCCTGGCCGATGTTTCTCGACAGCGGCGGTAGCGGCCGCTACGACATCCTCTGCGCCGCCCCCTATGCCACGCTGACCACCCGTGGCGGGACCACGGAAATCGCCCGGGACGGCGCCTTCCGCCGCAGCGCCGACGACCCCTTCGCCCTGCTGCGGGAAGCCCTGGGTCCGGCAACGGAAAACGCCGCCGGCCTGCCCTTCATCGGCGGCGCCCTGGGCTACTTCGGCTACGATCTGGCCCGAAGGCTGGTAGTCCTGCCGAGCCTCGCGAAGGATGCCGAGAAGCTGCCGGAAATGGCGGTGGGCCTCTACGACTGGGCCGTGGTGGTGGACCACCAAGCACGACGGACCCGGCTGGTGAGCGCGGGCCGACACCCCGCCACCCGCGAACAATGGCCCGCCCTGCTACGGCGCCTGAGCCAACCCGCCGGCACCGCCGACACCGTCCCCCTGCGGCTGAACGCCCCCCTGGCCTCCAATCTCAGCCGCGACGCCTACGCCGCCGCCTTCGCCCGCATCCAGCGCTACCTGGAAGAGGGGGACTGCTACCAAGTGAATTTCGCCCAGCGCTTCGCCGCCCCCGCCCACGGCGACGCCTGGCCCCTCTACCGTGCCCTGCGCCGAGCCAACCCGGCCCCTTTCTCCGCCTACCTGGAACTGCCCTTCGTCCAGGTGCTGAGCAGTTCGCCGGAGCGTTTCCTGGAAGTGCGCGGGGGAGAAGTGGAAACCCGCCCCATCAAGGGCACCCGGCCCCGCTCCGCCGACCCGGACCAGGACCGGGCCCTGGCGCGGGAATTGGCCGCCAGCCCCAAGGACCGGGCGGAAAACGTGATGATCGTGGACCTGCTGCGCAACGACCTGGGCAAGGTCTGCGAAACCGGTTCGGTGCGGGTGCCGCGCCTGTTCGAGGTGGAGAGCTTCGCCACCGTCCACCACCTGGTCAGCACCGTCACCGGCCGGCTCGCTCCCGGCCGCCACGCCCTGGACCTGCTGCGGGCCTGCTTTCCCGGCGGCTCGGTCACCGGCGCGCCGAAGCGGCGGGCGATGGAAATCATCGAGGAACTGGAGCCCCACCGCCGGGGTATCTATTGCGGCGCCATCGGCTACGTGGGCTTCGACGGCGCCATGGACACCAACATCGCCATCCGCACCCTGGTCCATGGCGGCGGCGAGCTACGCTTCTGGGCCGGGGGCGGCATCGTGCGCGATTCGGACGAGGAGGAGGAATACCGGGAAACCTTCCACAAGGCGGCGGCCCTGCTGCGCCTGTTCGGCGCCCCCATTGCCCCCGCCGACCCAATGGCCTAAGCTTGCGCCATGAGTTTTCTCAAGGCCCTGGAAGACGAGTACCGTTTCCTGAGCGACGCCCTCAACCTGCGGGCCGGTCGCCAGCAGCTCATCGCCTCCAATATCGCCAACGCCGACACGCCGGGCTTCAAGGCCAAGGACCTGGATTTCGCCGCCGCCCTGAAGGCGGTGGAAGAACAGCGCAACCCCGCCGTCAATTTGAACACCACCCACCGTGACCACCTTACCGGCAAGCCGGCCGACCCGGTGGGCAAGCATACCCAGTACCGCCAGGGCGGCCAGGACAACATCGACGGCAACACGGTGAACATGGACACGGAGCGCACCCAGTTCACCGAAAACGCCCTTCACTACCAGTTCGTCGCCGACCGCATCAGCGAGGAAACCCAGGAATTCCTCCAGGCCATCAGAACCAACGGCTAAGCGCCAGCCAGCCCACCAGGGCCAGCAGCGTAAGGAACAGCACCGGCACGGTGAGCAGCAGGCCAAGGCGGCAATACTCCCCCCAGCCCACCTTCATTCCCCGCTGGGCCAGCACGTGCAGCCAGAGCAGCGTGGCGAGACTGCCGATGGGGGTGATCTTCGGCCCCAGGTTGCAGCCGACCACGTTGGCGTAAATCATCGCCTCCCTCGCCGCCGGGCTGAGATGGGCATCGGCAATGGCGAGGGACCCCACCAGCACGCTGGGCAGGTTGTTCATCACCGCCGACAGGGCGGCGAAGAGAAAGCCCGACCCCACCGTCGCCGCCGTCAGGCCGTGGCCGTCCAGCCATTCCAGCAGCCGGGACAGGCCGGTGGTCAGCCCCGCATCGCGCAGGCCGAACACCACCAGGTACATGCCGAGGGAAAACACCACCACCTGCCAGGGCGCTTCCCGCAACAGAGTGGCCAGGGGAATGACGGCGCGGGGCTGGCGCCGCAGAAAGTGCTCCCGCCCCGCCGCCAACACCAGCGCCAACGCGCCGAGCCCCGCCACGGCGGATACCGGCAGGCCCAGGGCATGGGCGAAGAAGTAGCCCGGCAGCAGCAGGGCCAGCACCCACCACCCCGCCCGGAACACGAAAGGGTCGCGGATGGCGCCGCGCGGATCGGCCAGGGACGCCGGGTCCACCTCCCGGGGCAAGTCCCGCTGGAACACCCATAGCAGCATTCCCAGACTCGCCGCCACGGCCGCGGCGTTCACCGCCACCATCACCGCCGCGTAGTCGGCGAAGGAGAGGTGGAAATAGTTGGCGACGATGATGTTGGTGAGGTTGGATATCTTGAAGGGAAGGCTCGCCGCGTCGGCCACGAAGCCGGTGGCGATGACGAAGGCGAACACCGTTCGGGGCGGCAGCTTGAGGGCATGGAGCAACTCGAACACCAGGGGGGTGAGAATCAGCACCGCGCCGTCGTTGGCGAAAAAAGCAGCCGTCGCGGCTCCCAGCAAGACGATGAGAACGAACAACATCGGGCCCAGCTTCCCGCCCCAGCGAGCGACGTGGAGGGCGGCCCACTCGAAGAAACCGGCCGCATCGAGAACCAGGGAAATCAGGATCAGGGCCACCAGGGTGAAGGTGGCGTCCCACACGATGGTCCAGACGGCGGGGATGTCGGCGGGCGACACTACCCCGGCGGCCAGGGCGGCGGCGGCCCCCGCCAAGGCGCTCCACCCCACTCCCAGGCCCCTCGGCTGCCAGACGACCAGGACCAGGGTGGCGACGAAAATCAGCGCGGCAATCATGCCGTCAATTCAGCCGGAACGCTCCGTGGCAAGCCACGCACTGGGCGGTAACGCGGGACAGGGCTTCCACGGCCCGGGGCAAGTCTCCTTCCTTGGCGGTCATGGCGAAACGGCTGGCGGCATGGTGCATTTCCGTGCCCGTGGCCTGCATCTCAGGAGGCATGTAGGGCGCCATATGGGCCGCGTTATGGGCCGCCAGGGAGCTCATGCCCAGGCGTTCCTCGGCCACATCCCCCGCCTGGTCGAGTTTTCCCTGGCCGAGCAGGGCCTGGATTTCATTGATGGTCGCCAGGTGGTCGCGCATGTTGGAGTGCATGTGCTGTTTCAGCATCGCCGGCAGATCCACTTTCCTCCGTTCCCCTTGCTCGGCCGCGCCAACAGGAAACGCCAGGAACAGCGCCAGGAAAGCCATCCCAAGCTTCATCATTCCTCCTCCACTTCCAGGTAGGTGTTGCTGGCGTTGAACCCCTTGAGGGTGTCGTAGTTGAGCAGATCCTTGAAGGCCGATTGGTCGAGGCTGTCGATGGCGGACTGGATGTCCTGGCCCTGCGCCACGGCCTGTTTCATATGGTTCCGCAACAACAGCAGATAGTCCCGTGTCTCCCGTTGCGCCTTGGCAAGATCGCAGACATGGCCGTGGCCGGGAACGATGATTTTCGGCCCCAGCTGTTCCATGTCGCCGAAGGAGGCCAGCCAGTTGCGGCTGCTGCTGAAGGGAAAGACACCGAGGATGCGGTCGACATACACCAGGTCGCCGGAAAACAGAACGCCCTCTTTCGGCAGCCAAACCACGCTGTCGCCGGGAGTGTGGCCGCCGTGAAAATACAGCAACTGGATTTCCTTACCGCCCAGGGCGAGGGTTTCCCGCCGGTCGAAGTAGCGATCGGGGTACACCGGCCGAGTACCGGCGGTTTTTTTCCGCAACGCTTGTCGCAGGGATTCCAGTTGCATATCCCCCCTGGCTTGCATGTCGGCCAGGATCGGGCGGGCGGCAATGATTTCCGCGCCAAGGGACTTGAAGTAGCCGTTGCCCAGCCAGCGATGGTCCTGGCCGCCGGTGTTGATCACGATTTTCACCGGCTGCTTGGTCACTTTCCTGATGGCCCGGTGGATTTGCTGCGCCACGCTCCAAGTAGGTCCGCTGTCGACCACCACCACCCCCGCGTCGGTGACGATGAAGCCGCTGTTGGCGTTCATGCCCTCATTCTTAAGCGTCCGCGCGCCCATGTCGCCGATGAAGGCATAGACCCCCGGCGCCACTTCCTGGGGTTTCAGGGTCAGGGCATGGGCGGACGCGGCGAGGAACAGGCCGCAGACTATAGTGAATAGTCGCAAGTGCATGGTGTTTTCTCCTTCTTGAGTGTTCGTCGGTTGCGCATACATGCCCAACCGTATCCTATGGTCGATCCATTCCCCGGTGTCGTGCACACGGGCCCGGTCTACGTTTTTCCCCGCCCCACGAACACCGGGGCGAAACCGCCTCCCGGCGTGCGGAAATTGGTGGTCTGCCCCTCGTACAGGCGCGCCGCGACGAACTGCACCTCCCCGGCGTAGACGTAAGCGCGCACGTCCAGCTTGAGGTCGGTTTCACTGCCGTCCACTTCCAGGCGGCGTTCGCTGGGGGGAACCAGGGCCTGGGCGACGTAATCGCCGGCGAGAATTTCCCCCCATACCCGGCGGGTCAGCTTGTCGCCCCGGTAGGCGGCCTTGCTGCCGTAGCCCGTGGCGGGCTTGAAGAACAGCCGGCGCCGCTCGCCCCATAGCGCCTCGGCCCCCTCGGGCGTGACCGCCTGGGTGCGGGGAATGCAGGCCAGCAGCGTGGCGCGGACATCCGCCGCCACGCCCAGGGCGGCCAGGGTTTCGCCGTCGCTGAGGAGCGCCAGGTTGCGCTTGTCGGCATAAATAGCGTGGGCGCGGGGGTGGGGGCTCAGCACCACCCCGTCCGCCTCGTAGGCGGCGCGCAGGGCGGCATGGGCCGACTCCTCCAGATAGAAATCCGTCAGGCGGTTGTACACCATGTCCACCTGCTGGCCCCGGTGCCACAGGGCGCCATCGCGCCATTCGAGCTCTTTGGCGTCGGCGATCACCGCCTCGGCGCCGAAGCGCCGGAACAGGCCCTCGAACAGGCGGAATTCGGGATAGAGGTACTGCGCTTCCGGGTCGTCGTCCACGATGGCGATCCGTCCCAGGGGGGCATTTCCCCGCTGGCGCCGCCATTCCTCGGCGAACATGGCGAAGAAACCCTCTTCCAGCCGGTCCAAGTCGGCGGAGGGGGCGAAGTGCGCCGCCATCTCCCGGCAGCAGGCCTGTTGCGCCCTGGCCAGGGCCAGGTTGAGCAAGGCGCCGCCGGCGTTGGTGTTTATCTCGATAAGCTGGGGACCATTGGCGGCAAGATGAAAATCGTAGCCCAGGAACACGCCCCGTGGGCCGTGGTCGAGCCGGGCGATGGCCGGCGCCCGGACCAGGGCCGCTTCCTGGAATGCCGGCAGCGCCACGACTTCCTCCACCGCCGCGACGGCGGCGGCCAGGCGCTGGTATTGCGCGAGGGAAACGAACACCGTGGTGGCGGAAAACAGGTGGGGACGGCTATGGGCGATGTCGCTGGCCAGCCCCGCCAGGGTCGGCTCGCTTTCCAACTGCTGGGCCAGGCGCTCGGCATTGAGGGTACGGCAGGCACAGCCGCGATTGAGGCCCTCCGGGGTCAGCAGGTTGGGACGTTCAATAGACAAAGCGTCCCCGCAGTTCTTCCAGGTTCAGTTCCCGCAACATATGCTCCATGCGCTCCCGTGCGCTCCGGCCCGACTTGCCCTGGTAGCTGGCGACGATCAGCTCATTTTTCATGGAGTGCTCCCAGCCCACCAGTTCCGTCACCGTCACCCGGTAGCCGTGGGACTGGAGCAGCAGGCAGCGCAGCACGTTGGTGACCAGGCTGCCGAATTCCCGCGTGTGGATGGGGTGGCGCCACAATTCGGACAGGGGCGTCTTGGCGAAGGAGGCGTTCTTGTGCTTGCGCAGGGTCGCCGCCACCTCCGCTTGGCAGCAGGGCACCAGAACGACATGCTTGGCCTGCTTGAGGAGGGCGAAGCGGATGGCGTCGTCGGTGGCGGTATCGCAGGCGTGCAGCGCCGTGACGATGTCGATTTTTTCCGGCAGCGCATCGGAGGAAATGGAGTCCTCCACGGTGAGATTCAGGAAGGACATGCGACCGAAGCCCAGCCTATCCGCCAGTTCCCGGGACTTCAACACCAGTTCCTCGCGGGTTTCGATGCCGTAGATGTGGCCCGCCTCCCGTTCCTTGAAGAACAGGTCGTAGAGGATGAAGCCCAGGTAGGACTTGCCCGCTCCGTGGTCGGCCAGGTTCAGCTCGCCACCGGCGGCCAGGACATCGTTGAGCAGGGGTTCGATGAACTGGAACAGGTGGTACACCTGCTTCAGCTTGCGCCTGCTGTCCTGGTTGAGCTTGCCGTCCCGGGTGAGGATGTGCAGCGCCTTCAACAGTTCGACGGACTGGCCGGTGCGGATTTCGGGGATGGCGCTCAAGCTCGCCCTCTGGGAATCGTGTGGTTAGGCATGGGCATATTTTACCTCAGCGACGATGCTCGCCCTTTGCCAACCGGCTGTTTTTTTGATGCCCAAGGCGACCATGCTACAATGCCTCCCCTTTTTCAGTACGCTTCGCGACACTCCCCGGTCCCATGTAAGCAGTTCCTCCCTCGCCTTCTCCATCGCGGCCAAGCCGCCCTCCCGTATCGCCCGAACCTCGCGCCCTGCTTCCGCCCACGCCGGAAAACAACGCGCCATTGCCGGAATTTGCCCATGAAACTGAATACCTGCCTGGATTTCTCCCGCATCAAGCTCTGCACCCTGAGCGGCCTCACCGTGGCCCTCGCCCTGGTGCCGGAGGCCATCGCCTTCGCCTTCGTCGCCCACGTCCACCCCCTCACCGGCCTTTACGCCGCCTTCATGGTGGGCCTCATCACCGCAGCTTTCGGCGGCCGCCCCGGCATGATCTCCGGTGCCACCGGCGCCCTGGCGGTGGTGATGGTGGCCCTGGTGGTGAAGCACGGCGTGGAATACCTGCTCGCCACCGTGGTACTGATGGGTCTGCTGCAAATCCTGTTCGGCCTGTTCAAGCTGGGCAAGTTCATCCGCATGGTGCCCTACCCGGTCATGCTGGGCTTCGTCAACGGCCTGGCCATCGTCATTTTCCTGGCCCAGCTGGGGCACTTCAAGACCCCCGGCCCCGACGGCACCGCCACCTGGATGACCGGCGCCCCCCTGTTCACCATGCTGGGCCTCATCGCCCTGACCATGGCCATCATCTACCTGCTGCCCCGCCTGACCAAGGCGGTGCCCTCTTCCCTGGCGGGCATCGTGATCGTTTCCCTGCTGGTGATCTACGCCGGAATCGACACCAAGACCGTGGGGGACATGGCCTCCATCGAGGGCGGGCTGCCGGCCTTCCACCTGCCCGCCGTACCCCTCTCCTGGGAAACGCTCCGGATCATTTTCCCCTATAGCCTGATCCTGGCGGCCATCGGCCTGATCGAATCCCTGCTCACCCTCAACCTCATCGACGAGATGACCGACACCCGGGGCAAGCCCAACCGGGAGTGCGTCGCCCAAGGGGCCGCCAACGTGGTAACCGGCTTCTTCGGCGGCATGGGGGGCTGCGCCATGATCGGCCAGAGCATGATCAACGTGAACAACGGCGCCACCCAGCGGCTTTCCGGCATCGCCGCCGCCCTGTTCCTGCTCTCCTTCATCCTGTTCGCCTCCCGGTGGATCGAGATGATTCCCCTCGCCGCCCTGGTGGGCCTGATGTTCGTGGTGTCGGAAAAGACCTTCGAGTGGGGCAGCCTCGCCGCCATGCGCAAGGTGCCCCGGCAGGACGCCGTGGTGATCGTCCTGGTGACGGTGGTGACGGTGCTCACCGACCTGGCCATCGCGGTGGTGGCCGGGGTCGTCATCTCCGCCCTGGCCTTCGCCTGGCAGCACGCCAAGCAAATCCGCGCCCACGCCTACATCGACGACAAGGGCTGGAAAATCTACGAACTGGAAGGCTCCCTGTTCTTCGCCTCGACGGCCCAGTTCCAGACCCTGTTCACGCCGAAGGACGACCCGGACGAAGTGGTGATCGAATTCCGCCGCTCCCGGGTCATCGACCACTCCGCCGTGGAAGCCATCGACGCCCTGGCGAGCCGCTACCAGCAGGCCGGCAAGCGCCTGCATCTGCGCCACCTGAGCCCGGACTGCCTGGAGGTGCTAACCAACGCCAAGGACATGGTGGAACTGGACGTGGCGGAAGACCCCCATTACCACATCGCCGACAACAAGCTGGGGTGACGGCGCGGGGGCCAGGGAGAGCACAAAAGCCATATCTGGCCTTCCACTGCTTGACTGCCTCGATATGGGTAGCAAGCACGAATTCATCGAATTCCTCCCCGGCACCGCCCACTCGCGGATGAAATCGCGACTCGCATTCTTGGCCGTGATGCCGCCCGCCGGATGGCAGAGGTTAAGGCCAGCCGAGGCAGTCAGTAGATCGCTTATGCTTATCCTTTCTTCGCGAACGCCTGCTGGCTGGACAGGATCACCTCGATTTCCTCGACAATTTTTTCCTGGCGCAGGGCGTTGCGCCTCAGGGCGAGATGGTCGATGGTCTCATTGAGACGGTCAAGGGCATGTTCCATGTGTGCCAGCCGCTGGCGGTTTTCTGCCGCCAGCGACCCGTAAAGCAGGCCATACAGCGCCGCCAGGAGATACTGGTCGAGCAGTTCGGCGAAAAACGCCGGCGGCGCGAGCTGCAGTTGCGGCGGATGGGCGAATTGCGGCGCTGGCGGCGGCGTGAGCGGCAGCAAGCGCTTGAGTGCCGGATCACCCTCGCTGTCGTGGGCCAGAGTGAAAAGCGCCGCGCCATTGCCGGAAAACTTTTGGCTCGCCGCGTGCAGGGCATCCATCAGTCGATTCAGCACGACGGGCACGTCTTCCGTCACGGTGGGGCCGTCCAGCCGGGCGATCACACCGGGCCGCCCTTCCAGCCGCGCACCAAGACGGTTCCCCAGTACCAGCAATCCGGGAGCACGCTCCCGGTTTGGCTGCGCATCGAGGGCGGCGAGGATGCGCTCGTTAAAATTGCCGCAGAAACCACGTTCCGACCCCACCAACAGCAGGAGCGCGGGGGACTCCCCTTCCACGTTTCCGGTCGGAAAAAAACTCAGGAAATCGGCCGCCGCCTCCTCAATGTTGGTCAACATGCGGCGCTGGTGACCGATGAAGCGAGCGAGCTTTTTCGTTTCGACCAGCGACAGGCTTTTCATGGCGGTCATGATGCCGCTGATTTCCCTGAGCCGGGTAAAGCGTCGGGAAAGCTCGGCCTGGCCGCTCATGGCGCGAGCCAGTCTTTCAGGCGAGCCAGCCAGTCGTCCCGGGGCGCATCCAGGATGAGGGGGGCCTGCTCCAGCCCGGCCAGAATCTTTTGCAGCATATCCGGCAAAGTCTTTGAATCGCAGGCATCGAGCAAGCCGGCATTGAAGGCGGTCATCCAGGCGAGCTGGAATGCTGCGGACAGGGGCGCGAGACGCTCCTGCTTGAGGATTTCCCGCAACAGCCGGCCACGCCGGATTTTGGCCTCAGCCCCCGCTTCCAGCTTGGTGCCGAAGCGGGTAAAGACTTCCAGTTCGAGGAATTGCAGGTAATCGAGTTTCATCCTGCCCGCCTCTTCCTTGATGCGCGGGTGCTGAGCCTTGCCGCCGATGCGCGATACCGACAGCGGCACGTCCACCGCAGGCAGGATGCCGGCGGCGAACAGGCGCCGGTCGAGGTATATCTGGCCGTCGGTAATGGAGATGAGGTTGGTGGGGATATAGGCGGCAATTTCCCCTTCTTCCGTTTCGACCAGGGGCAGCGCGGTCAGGCTGCCGCCGCCATGCTCCGGCGAGAGGCGGGTGGAGCGTTCGAGCAGGCGAGCATGGAGGTAGAAGATGTCGCCGGGGTATGCCTCGCGCCCCGGCGGGCGGTGCATCAGCAGCGACAGCTCGCGGTAGGCGCGGGCGTGAGTGGTGAGGTCGTCGTACACGACCAGAGTGTCCTCGCCGCGGCGCATCCAGCCCTCGGCAATGGCGCAGCCTGCGAAAGGGGCGAGATACTTCATGCCCGGCGTAGCCGTGGCCTCGCCCACCACCACCGTGGTGTAAGCCAACGCCCCGTGGCGGTGAAGCAGGTCGATGACCAGCGCCGACTCGGAGCGTTTCTGCCCGATCATGACGTAAACGCACTTCACGCCCTGCCCCGCTTGGGCTACCACGGTATCCAGGGCCAGCGAGGTTTTACCGCTGCCCAGGTCGCCAATGATGAGCTGACGCTGGCCGCGACCGATGGGAATGAGGGTATCCACCACCTTCAGACCGGTATAGAGCGGACGGTTGACGAAATCCCGCGCCACGATGGGCGGCGACGCGCCTTCCAAAGGGGAAAAGCCTTCCGTCTCGGGCGGCGGCAGACCATCGAGCGGCTTGCCCAGCGGATCGACCACGCGCCCGAGCAGGCCATCGCCGACCCCGATTTCCAGCCGCTCGCCGGTATGGGAAACCAGGGAACCGGAAGCGACATTCGCCTCCGGATCGAGCAAAATCACCCCCAGTCGCTCCGCCTGGAGTTCGAACACCATGCCTCGGCTGCCGTCCTCGAAGCGCAGGATTTCCTCCACCGCCGCCGAGGGCAGCCCATAGACCCAGGCAATGCCGTCGCCAACCGAAGCAACCCGCCCCTTCTCTCCCAGCCGCAGGGAAAAGCGGTAGCCGTCCACCCGGTGGGACAGGCGTTCGAGCAATCCGGCTTCAGCCGCCATGATCCAGGCTCTCGCTGAAGAAGGCGAGTTCGTCGCGCAGATTGGCCATCAGCACCCAGGAGCCGGCCATGATGCACACCCCCGCCTTGAGCAGGGTATCCTCGCCGAATTCCGGCTCCAGCGTCCGGCCCGCCAGCTTGCCCAGCTTGTCCGTGAAAGCCGCGCGCTGCGCCGCGTCGAGAGGATAAGCGCTGATCACCTTGATGTTGACTTTGGGGTCATGCAACGCGGCGCGCAGGGCATCCAGCTTTTCCGGCGCCTGGACATCGAGCTTGCCCAGGACAAGCTCCACCAGCTTCGCTTCCAGCGCGGGACCAGCCAGTTGATCAAGGAAACGGCTGGCGAAGCGCACGGCGATATTGGCCGCCTCCCGTTCCAGGGCCGTTTCTCGCTCGCTGCGTTCCCGCGCTTCCAGCATCCGGCGCCGCTGGCGGTCGGCGTCGACTTCCGCCGCCACGGCAGCAAGGCGCCGCGTCCGCTCGGCGGCGATTTCCTCATCGAGCGCCGACCTGGCCGCCGCGCGTTCCTGATCAATGCCAGCCAGCCGCCCCTTGCATTCGCTTTGCAGCCTTTCCGCCTCGCGCCGCGTCGCCTCGGCATCCGCGATGATCTTCGCCGTTTCAAGCTGGCGCTTTTCGATCACCGCCAGCACCGGGCGATAAAAGAAACGCTTCAAAAGCCACACCAGCACCAGGAAGTTGAGCACTTCCAGCGCGAAGGTCGCCAGATCGAATTCCATGGCGCGCCTACTTCAGCAGGTATTCGAGGAGGGGGTTGCGGAACAGCACGATGAGCACGATCACCAGCACGTAGATGGCCAGCGATTCGATCATCGCCAGGCCGATGAACAAGGTGCGGGTGATCGACTTTTCGGCCTCGGGCTGGCGCGCCAGCGCATCCAGCGCCTGGGAAATGGCGCGCCCCATCGCCAACGCCGGAAAGATCACGCCGATGGCGATGGCCAGCAATGCGCCGCCGGTGGAAAGCAGGGTAAACCAGGTCATTTTGTCCATCGACGATTACTCCTTTTTATTGAGTTCTTGGGATTGCAGGGCGCCGGCCACGTAGACCAGCGCCAGCGTGCCGAAAATATAGGCTTGCACCAGCGCTTCGACGATGTGCAGCATGAGCAGCGGGACCGGTGCCAGAAACCCCGCCACCAGCAGCACCAGCAGCGCCGCCATCTCCAGGCTCATCATGTTGCCGAACAGGCGCACCGCCAAAGCCAGGGTGCGGGTGACCTCGCCCAGCAGATGAAACGGCAGCAGGATGGGATTGGGTTCGAGATAATGCTTGAGGTAACTCCGCAAACCGTCGATGCGAATGCCGAACCAGTGCACCGAGGCAAACACCAGCAGGGCCAGCGCCACGGTCAGCGACAGGTCGCCGGTGGGCGATCTCAGGCCCGGCACCAGGCCCATCAGGTTGGCCGCAGCGATAAACAGCCACAAGGTGCCGATGAAAGGCAGCAACCTCGCGGCATGGCCGGGCGCATTGTCCTCGATGGCCTGCCGTAGGGCCAGCACGGTGCCTTCCAGCGCCATTTGCAGGCGCGAGGGAGATTGCACGCTCAAGCGCCGCGTGCCCAGCCAGGCCAGGCCCGTCATCACCGCCATCAGCAGCCAGGTGGAGAGCACCGTGGTGCCCACGTGCAACGGCCCGAGATTGAAGGCCAGCCATTCAAGAAATTCCGGTTTGCCCATGTTCAGTTTTTCCGGATGTAGAGATAAACGTTCATGCCGCCCACAAAAACCCCTAGCACCAATAGGCTGACCGTCCAGCGGACGGAATAACCCGCCAGCAGGCTGTCGATCCAGCGGCCGAGATAGGCGCCGCCCACCACCGGCAGAACGAACAGCAGCGCGAGCGTGCCGAGAAACACGGTCTGGGCGAGCAGCGTGGGCCGCTCCTTCTCTGCCTGAGCCATGCGCTGGGCCTGTTTCTCGATGTTCTGCCGCAGGCGTTCGCCGTTATCCATCGCCGCTACTCCATTCCAAGTTGTGCCAGTTGCCTGAGCATCTCGGCTTCCAGCCGGTGCAACTTGCGCCGGGTTTGCGCCAGCGCCTGTTCCTCTTCCAGCAGTTCGCGGGTGAGGGTCCGGGCAATCCGTTCTATATCGGTATCGCGCAGGTAGCGCCGGGTGGAAATGCGCAATTCGTTGTTGACGAAATACAGCAGTCCGCCGGGAAAGCCCAGATATTCGCGGCCGCCGTCCGCCATCAGGATGCGCGCCAGGCCGAAGGTCAACGCGGTCATGAAGCGCTCGTGGCGCGCCAGCAGGCCGAAGCTGCCGCTCTTGTCCTCGCCGGTGAAGCTCGCCACGTTCTCGATGCGCTCGTAGCGGCCGGCGGCGAACAGATGCAGGGTGAAGGTATTCATGGAACATCCTCCATGGCACCGCGCATGTAGCAACGCTCCTCGGACAGACCGTCGTACTCGCCGCGCAGGAAGGCCTCGCAATCGGTCAGGGTTTGCGCCAGCGGCACGGATACCCCCTGCGCGGCATTCTGCGAAGTCATGGCGTGAAAAGGCTGAGTGAGATAGCGCTGCAACCGGCGGGCGCGCTGCACAATCATCCGGTCGGCCTCGGACAGTTCCTCGATACCCAGCATGGTGATGATGTCCTCCAGCTCGCGATAGCGCGCCAAGTGCTCGCGCACGTCATGGGCCACGGCGTAGTGGCGGTCGCCAAGAAAGTGCCGATCCATGAGATTGCTGCCCGAGGCGAGCGGGTCGACCGCCGGGTAGATGCCCTTGGCCGCCTGCGCTCGGGACAGGATCACCCGCGTGTCGAGGTGGGAAAGAATGGCGCCGACAGCCGGGTCTGTCATGTCGTCCGCGGGCACGTAAACCGCCTGCACCGAGGTAATGTTGCCGAGCCGGCTGGAGACGATGCGGTCTTCCAGTTCCGCCACTTCCGACGGCAGGGTGGGCTGATAGCCGACGGTGGCGGGCATGCGTCCGAGCAGCCCCGACACTTCGGAACCGGCCTGCACGAAGCGGAACACATTGTCCATCAGGAACAGCACTTCCTTGCCCAGCGTGTCGCGCAGGTATTCGGCATAGGTCAGCGCGGCCAGGCCGACGCGAAAGCGCACCCCCGGCGATTCGTCCATCTGGCCGAACACCAGCACCGCGTTGGAAAGCGCCCCGTTGTCGGCCATCTCGTGCCACAACTCGTGCCCTTCGCGGATGCGCTCCCCCACCCCGGCGAATACCGACACCCCGCCATGCAACGAAGCCACCGCCTGCATGAACTCCATGATCAGCACCGTCTTGCCCACCCCCGCGCCGCCGAAAAGCCCCGTCTTGCCACCGCGGATGAAGGGACAGAGCAGATCGATGACCTTGATCCCCGTTTCCAGGATGCCCGAGGAGGGCAAGGTATCGGCAAGCCGCGGCGGCGGCGAGAGCAGGTTGCGAAATGCCTGCCCCTCCAGCGGCTCCCCACCATCGAGGGGTTGACCGAAAGCATCCAGCAACCGTCCCAGGCAATTGACCGATACCGGCACCTGCAGCGCCGCCCCGCTGTCGAACACCGGCGTGCCGCGCTGGAGCCCCGCCGTGCGGGAGAGTGCAATGGCGCGTACCTGGTGCGCGTCGAGATGGTGCTGCACTTCCAACACCGCGCTGCCGCCGTCGATGGATACCGTGAGCGCCCGACGCAAGGGCGGCAGCACCTCGCAGGCGATGTCCACCACCGGGCCGTGTATTTCGACCACGCGGCCGATGGGGGAAATAGATGCCATGGCGTCTAGACGAGCATCCTGCACGGAGACCATTCAACTTTCCCTTAGCAACGCCAGGGTTCAAGCTTGAACAAGAGCAATCAACCTATTTGGCTTGCAATCGATACAGGTACTCAGTCAGCGCAAGAATGCGGCTGCGGGCTGCGGATTCGGCGTCATGAGCGGGGTAGTTTTCGAAGTAAATTGAACTTTGCATGTTGAAAGCCTGCCCCCAGATCGGCATCTCCCTCGGCCCGTGAGCCTTGACCTCCTGCCGCCCGTCGATGATCTGATAGACCCGGTCGAAGGGAAATACGCCGTTATTATTCCTGGCAAGTACAGTCAGATCAGGCACACGGTTCGACAACTGCGACCTGAAGGGGCCATCGCCCTTCCCCGTGGAGCCATGACAAACGGCACAAGCCGAATTGTATTCACTTTTCCCTATATCCAATTTACCCTCTGCAAAAACGGTAGCGGACGAGCCAATCAGCATGGCCCCACTATGAGCGACTGCCATAATCCGGAGTTTTGTTGAAATCTTCATATCGCCTCCATGAATCGTTGAATGACGAGTTGTTCTTTGCAGTATAGCCACGGCCGCCGAGGGCTATGACCGTCGCCCCCTCCGGCGCATAGCACACGAAGGCGTCCCGCGCATATTCCCTAAGCCTGTGAATTCCTCGGCCTTGCCCATGGCCTCCGCGATGCTGCGCCAGACGTGCACCGTCGTTGCGTTTTCCATATCCCCTCCTGGTAAATTCGAATCCTGGCATCAAGCGCCGTCAAACCGCCGGAGCCTGTTTAATTCAAAACCATAACCGACATATCTCAGCGCAGCAGGCCGCCGACGATGCGGTACACCGCTTCTTCCGGCATCAGTCCCCGCGCCATCAGGGTTTCCATCTGCTGGCGGTCGACGCTGCCGATGGCGGCCTCGTGGGTCACCTTGGCTTCCGGGTGGGTCACCTTGACGATGGGACTGGCGCTCACCACGCCCCGGTCCTTGACGATTTCGGTGCAGTCCACATGCCCGCGCGCCCCGGCGGCGTTGCCCTCGGTGATGCCGATCACTTCCGCACTGGCTTCGCCCTCCACCGCCACGCGGGATTTGATCAGGCCGCGGGCGTTGCGTCCGGCAAGCACCAGCCGCTCCTTCAGCCTGATCTTGTCTGCCCCGTGGCCGAACACCTTGCTGGTGAATTCTGCCACCGCATCCTCGCCGACATTCACGTCGAAATCCACGTCCAGCTTGCCAACCAGGCCGGTGACCAGGGAGAAGTCGGAGAGCAGGCGCGCGCCCCTTTCCAGCGTGACCTGCGCGCGGGGGGCGACTTCCATGCCGCCCGAGGCGCCGTGGTAATGGGCTTCCTGATAGCGCAGTTCGGCCCCTTGCCCGACCCGGATGACGGCCTCCATGGCGTGGCGCGCGACATCGGGCACCGAAAACAGGCAGTGGGACCACAGCGTGGCCTTCGCATTCGCGCCCACGACCAGTTCCAGGGCCACGTTCTGCACGCCGAAGCGTTCGAACAGGCCGAAGCACAGGTGTATCGGCTGCTCCACCTGCCTGCCTTCGGCGATGACGATCTTAGCCTCGATGCCTTTGTCCGTTGCCTGGGCGGTGATAGCCACGCCCGGGATGGCTTGCTGGCTGACGAGTTGGTGGCCGTAGGCCACCACATGGGCGCTGTCGCCGGAGAGAATCCGGGCCGGGTCTTCCCCGATCATGTCAAACGCCTGATACAGCGGTTCCAGATCAGCCATGGCACGTTTCCCCGTCGCAGCGCCGGCACAGGCGCGCCTTGTAATAGGCGACCACTTCGTCGGGCGGACCGCCGAACACGATGCGGCCGCCGCACAACTGGGAGGCGCGGTCGGCGTGCGCGGCCAGCTCTTCCTGGTGGGTGATGAGCAGCACCGTCGAACCGCTTTCGCGGAAGGATTCGACCACCGCGATGATTTCCCCGAGCGAAAGCATGTCCACCCCCGCCGTGGGCTCGTCGAGAATCGCCAGTCTCGGCCCCAGCGCCAGCAGGGCGGCAAGCTCAACCCGCTTGCGTTCGCCGCCGCTCAAGGTCTTGTCCACCATGCGGGGGAGATACTCATTGGAGAGCAGCCCGACGCGGTCGAGACACTCGGCGGCGCTTCTTTTTGGGTTGCCCAGGGCAAGGTATTCCGCCACCGTCAGCCCCTCGAAGCGGGCCGGTTCCTGCCAGGCCAGGCTGATTCCCAACCGCGCCCGTTCGTGGATGGGCAGCTCGGCAATGGATTGCCCGCCGAACAGCAACTCGCCATTTTCCGGCCGATACCCCCCGCAACCCATGACGCAATAGGCTAGGCTGCTCTTGCCGGAACCGTTGGCGCCCAGCAGGGCGTGGATTTCGCCGGGGAGAAGGCCCAGTTCGACATCCCGCAACACCTGACGCCCGTCCAGTCTCAGGGAGACATGGCGCAATTCCAGCAGCGCCGTGTCGCTCATGGCTGATCCCCGCCCATTGGCGCGATCAGGGTCCGCAGCCAGTCCTCGATTTCCTCGGTGCGCGGCAGGCCTGAGAACGCCACCTGTCCCGCGACCAGCACCGCCGGCGTCCGCTCAAAGGGAATGCCCAGGGCCTCCGCGTCCTTGCGTATCTCTACCTCCAGCGCCAGGCCCAGCCCGGCGGCGGCGCAGGACAGGCGTTTTTCCAAACGCAGCACGGGTTCGCCGCTGCCGGCCAGGATCAGCGCAAGGCGGGGGGCATCCGGGGAGGTGGGCGGCAAAAACTCATCGGACGCGGTCTTCCTCCATGGAGATCGAAAAGCCTGACCGGCCCGGAGCATACACAAGACGAATCCTAAGCCTGCGAGCCGCGAACCAACAGAACCGGCGTCCGGCAGTGGCGCACGATACCTTCCGCCACGCTCCCCATGAGCAGGTGGGCGAGCCCGGTGCGCCCGTGAGTGCCGGCGACGACCAGGTCGGCGGGCCAAGCCCTGGCATCCTCGACAATGGCGTCGGGAACTCCCTCCCCCAGCTTGTCGATCTCGATCAGCCGGGTCTCCGCCTCCACGCCCGCCTCCTGGGCCTGGTTCCGCGCCTTATCCAGGATTTCCCGGCCCGCGTCCGCCCACCATTTCTCCATGTCGGGCGGGGGCGAGAACTCCGAGCCCGCGTTGATGTTGACCGTCTCGATGGCGTAAACGATGCGCAGCCGGGCCTGCTGGTCCCGTGCGAGACTGATGGCCTCGCGCAGCGCATGCTCCGAAGTGTCGCTGCCGTCCACCGCGACCAATATGCGTTTGTACATGTTACTTCCCCTTACGTGAAAACCCGCCGCCGGAGCAAGCGCCAACTGGCAGCGGATAGCACCCGCAGCTTACTTAAGGTAGCCCCGCGCCTTCATGTTGTCGCAACCGTAGCCCCGCTTCGCCATGGGCAGGGTCATGCCTTTCTCCTTGGCGCGGGCTTCCATCTGCTTATGGTGCTCCTCCTGGTAGGCCTTGCACTCGTCGTAGGTCTTGAAGCTGCGCATCTTGTTCTGATGCTCCGCGCGCTCCTCGGCGGTCATCAACGACCAGCCCCAGGTATTGCCCTTGTTGGCCATCCAGGGGCCGCGGGCCTCGGCGATGCCGACACCAAAGGAAGACAACAGGAGTACGGTGGCGAGGGTGGATAGGGTCTTTTTCATAGTGGCGCTCCTTTTCATCGGTTGAAAGGTTCCCGGCAAGCGCCGGGAAAAGCCTTTTAAGTGTAGCCAATCATTCCGGCTTCGCTCGCCGAAGCGTTCCGGAAAGCCCGCACCCCGCCGCCACCGTGTTGTAGATGGTGCCGTACTTCTTCACGTTGCGGTGCGGCAGTTCCAGGCGGGAATCCAGCTCGTTCGTATCCGCCTTGATGTCGTATTCTGATGCTGCTTGACGCCGGGGCTACAACGCATGCCGGCCGCGCGCCTAGCGGCCGCCGGGGGGGAATCCTCCCGTGCCTTGGCGGTTTGGGCGGTCAGAGTTTCTTTCGCTGGAGCCGCGCTCCAGCCGGACAGCGGCACTACTCCGGCGCGGGGCAGAAACCCTGCCCGGCCCGTGGCTGGCGCCGGAACGCGAGCCTGGCGGCCACCGCCTCGCCGCTCGCCTTGTCCACGGCAGCGGACACCTGGCCGAAAATATCGACGGGCAGGCTATAGGAGAAGCCCGCCACGTCAACGGTATTGGCGAGCAGCGGTGGCGGCAGGGTGCCGGGGGCATAATAGCCCACCACCCGGGGACCGTCGTAATGATGGCGTCCGTAGCTGATCGCCGCCTGGCCGTAGTAGCGGCCCCGCGCGGCGCCTTCCTGGGCATCCGCCGCTTCCGCCTGGGCCCTCGCGGCGGAAACGGAAGGATTATCCAGGGCGGCCCGCAGCAGGTCGCCCAGTTCGCTGGAATAAACCGGCAGACTCAGGCATCCGCCAAGGCAGAACATGACCAGGGCAGCCCCTGGCCGGCGAAAAAACGAAACAACGTTGTTTGAACGAGTCACCTTGTTCTCATTGAAATCAGCCCGCGCTCGGACTGATCAAGGTAGGATAGTACATATTCCTCTTCTTGCCAGCGCCTTATCAGGCGCCCCCCAGCCACTCCTCGATCTTCGCCCGTGTCGGCACGCCGCCCGCGTGCACCACCTTGCCGTCAATGACGACTCCCGGGGTGGACATGACGCCGTAGGCCATGATTTCCGGCAGGCTTTCGATTTTTTCCAGTTTCACCGCCACCCCCTTGGCTTGGGCCGCTTCCTCGATCAACTTGAGGGTGGTTTTGCAGTTGGCACAGCCGGTGCCGAGTACCTTGATGTCTTTCATGGAATGCTCTCCTTGTCAGCAGCACGTCGCCACGGCACATGCCGCTTGGCGAATGAGATGGGCGGGAATGGTTTCGAAAGATTGGCCGCGGTAATCCACGGTGCGGCACGCCGTGTCCGCCTTGCCGGTCAAGTCGCCACAGGAGCCGCAGTGGCTCTCGGAGGCGGCGGCGTTGGGAAGGAGGCGCTCAAGGGGCTCGCCGTTGAGCAGGATCAGGTTGGATTCCCCGATATCCCGCTCCGTGAGGCGGGTTTCCCGAAATGCCACCTTTACCCCCTTGGGACCGCATTCGGCCGCCAGCGCCGCCACCGCGTCCCGCGCCTCGTTGCCGGTGCCCGCGCAACGCTCGCAGGTGCTGCCGCCCACGTCCAGGTGGCGCCATTCGATATCCAGGGTTTTCATGCTCGTACTCCTTTTCCGGGTTGGATTCAGCAGCAGGATTTCCCGCCCGGCGTCGGCGTGCAGCAGGCCCCGGCGACGGGGATGGCTGTCAGCAGCGCATTGGCGGCCTTGGCCGCCAATGCTTCGTCGAAGGCGGCGTCGTTCTTCT
>JBFXHL010000013.1:0-39358 GCA_050177075.1 Sulfuricellaceae bacterium
TCCTGAACGGTGATATCGGCGTGGGCTGCGGTCGGCAGCAGGAAGGTTAGCAGGAGTATTAACAACCAATATCGGTGGATTTTTCCCTCACCCCTAGCCCCTCTCCCGCCTGCGGGCGAGGGGCTAGGGGTGAGGGAAACAACAGCCCGAATCAACAGCTTCAACATCCCAGCATCTCCTCCAGTTTTTGCCAGTTCAGGTATTCTTCCGCCGCGTCTGCCAGACGGTCGATGCCTTCCTCGCACAGAGCGGCGTAGTCCGGCGCCGCCGCCTGCTTCAGCCCGGCCCAGCGCAGGAGAGCGTCGCAGGACGAAGGCAGGTCGAACAGGCCGTGGAGGTAGGTGCCCAGCACCTGCCCGTCCGCCGACAGGGCGCCGTCGCCGCGGCCGTCCAGCCTTACCGCCGGCGAGGCCAGGGCCGGACCGGCGCTCACCCCGGCGTGGATTTCGTAGCCCGCCACCGGGGCGTCCTCCAGGGCCAGCCGCCCTTCCACCCGACGCAGCTGCTTGTCCGGCCGCAGTTCGGTTTCCATCTCCAGCCAGCCCAGGCCGGGGCTGCTGCCCGCCGGGCCCTCGATTGCCAGGGGGTCATGAATCGCCCGGCCCAGCATCTGGAAACCGCCGCAGATGCCCACCACCTTGCCGCCGAAGCGCAGGTGGCGGCGGAGGGCGTCTTCCCAGCCGTTGGCCCGCAGCCAGTCCAAGTCGGCGCGGACGTTCTTGCTCCCCGGCAGCACGATCAGGTCCGCCGCCGGAATGGCCTCGCCCGCCGCCACGAAGCGCAGGGCCACGCCGGGGTGGTGGCGCAGGGGGTCGAAATCGGTGTGGTTGCTGAGGCGGGGCAGCAGGGGCACCGCCACCCGGAATCGGTCCTCGCCCCAGTTCCCGGCGGCGCGCGTGCTCAGGCCATCCTCCGCCTCCAGGTAGAGGCCGTGGAGATAGGGCAGCACCCCCAGCACCGGCTTGCCGGTGCGCGCTTCCAGCCAGTCCAGGCCGGGTTGCAGCAGGGCGAGGTCGCCGCGGAAGCGGTTGATGACGAAGCCTTTCACCCGCGCCTGTTCGGAAGGGGAAAGCAATTCCAGGGTGCCCACCAGGTGGGCGAACACCCCGCCCCGGTCGATGTCCGCCACCAGAACCACCGGGCAGTCCACCGCCTCGGCGAAGCCCATGTTGGCGATGTCGTGGTCCCGCAGGTTGATTTCCGCCGGGCTGCCCGCGCCTTCCACGATCACGCAGTCGTGGCTTTTGCTCAAACGGCGGTGGGAGTCCAGCACCGCCGCCAGGAGAAGAGGTTTGAGGGCGTGATAGGCCACGGCGTCGAAGTTGCCCACGGCGCGGCCGTGGACGATGACCTGGGAGCCGGTGTCGCTGTTGGGCTTGAGCAGCACCGGGTTCATGTCGGTGTGGGGCGGCAAATTGCAGGCTTTGGCCTGCACCGCCTGGGCGCGGCCGACCTCGCCGCCGTCGGCGGTGACGGCGCTGTTGAGCGCCATGTTCTGGGGCTTGAAAGGCGCCACCTTGAACCCCCTGCGGTGGAGGACGCGGCACAGGGCGGTCACCAGGGCGCTCTTGCCCGCGTCGGAGGTGCAGCCCTGCACCATCAGGGTCCTGGCGCTCACGGCAGACTCCCCAGGGCGGCTTCCAGCCGCTGCCAATCCTCGTCCCCGCCGGGGAGGCCGAAGCGCAGGGCCGAAGGCGACTCGAAACGCCGCACCCAGATGCCTCGATGGGCGAGGTGTTCCTGAACGCTGGCGGCCGCCGGAGTGGGCACCCACTGGAAGAGGGCCGTTCCACCCGCCGGCGCCAGGCCGTGGCGGGACAACAACGCCTTCAGCCGCCCGCCGGCGCGGGGCAGCGCCTCCCTTGCCGCCGCCTGCCAGGCGGTATCGGTCAAGGCGGCCTTCGCCGCCCAGCGGGCGGGGCCGGCCACCGTCCAGGGTCCCAGGCGTTCCTCCAGTTGGGCCAGCAATTCCGGCCAGGCCAGGACGAAGCCCACCCGGGCCCCGGCCAGACCGAAGAACTTGCCCAGGGAACGCAGCACCACCAAGCCGGGAATACCGGCCAAGGGCGCCAGGCTGGCGCCGGGAGCGGCGTCCATGAACGCCTCATCCACCACCAGCCACCCCCCCCGCCCTATCATCCGTCCCAGCCAATATTCCAGACGTTCCCGGGGAAAGTGCTCGCCGCTGGGATTGTTGGGGTTGGCGAGAACCAGCGCGTCCAGGCTGTCCACCGCGCCGTCGATGGCTGATGCGTCCAGGAATTTCAAACGATGGCCAACCTGCTCCCAGGCCTTGGGGTGCTCGGCGTAAGTGGGCGCCAGCACTCCCACCGTGGAAGGGGAGCGCAACAGGGGCAGCACCTGAAGCGCCGCCTGGCTGCCCGCCACCGGCAGCAGCGACATCGCGCCGTAATAGGCGCGGGCGGCCGCCACCAGTCCGTCCTCCGCCTCCGGCAGGCGCCGCCAGCAGTCGGCGGGCGTTGGCGGCACGGGCCAGCCGAGGGGATTGATGCCGGTGGAAAGGTCGAGCCAGTCTTGCGGCGGGATGCCGTAGCGGGCCGCCGCCGCGAGGATGCCACCGCCGTGCTCAAGCATGGACCCACTCCAGCAATCCGTAGACCGCCAGCCACAGCCACACTCCCCGCTGCACCAGTCCAACCGCCCGGCCGATGTCGGCGGCGGACGCCTCGTTGCCCTCCCCCAGGACGGGGCGTTGTTCCACTTGGCCGTGGTAGACGGCCGCGCCACCCAGGCGCACGCCGAGTGCGCCCGCTCCGGCGGCCATCACCGGACCGGCGTTGGGGCTGTCCCAGGCGGGGGCCTGGGCGCGCCAGCAGCGCAGGGCGTTGGATGGCCGCCCGATGAGAGCGTATGTCAACGCCGTGAGGCGAGCGGGGAGCCAGTTCAGCGCGTCGTCCAGGCGGGCCGCCGCCCAGCCGAAGTGGCGGTAACGTTCGTTTTTGTAGCCCCACATGGCGTCCAGGGTGTTGGCGAGGCGGTAGGCCACTGCCCCGGGGGCGCCGGCGACGAAGAACCAGAACAGGGCGCCGAACACCGCGTCGTTGCCGTTCTCCAACACCGACTCCACCGCCGCCCGGCTCACGCCGGCCTCGTCCAGTCGCGAGGCGTCGCGGCTGACGATGCGCCCCACCGCCTCCCGCGCCCCGCCCAGGTCGTCCTTTTCCAGGGCAGCCGCCACGGCGTCGGCGTGCTGTTTCAGGCTCGCTCCGCCGAGGGTCAGATAAAGCAGAAGCGCTTCCGCCACCCAGGCGAAAGCGCCGAGGAAACGCAGACCGGCCGCCGCCAGGAGTACCGGCGGCGCCACTGCCAGCGTCACGGCCAGGGCGCCCCGCAGGGAAGATGGCCGGTACAGCCGCTCTTCCAGCCACCCCGCCCAGCGGCCGAAACCCACCAGGGGATGCCAGCGGCGGGGCTCCTTCAACAAGCGGTCCAGCAGCACGGCCAGCAGGGCGGCGACGGCGGCACTCATGGCCGCACCGCCAGGGCCACCAGCACGGCCGCCTCGCCCAGTTCCACCGCCGCGCCGAGGACGTCGCCGGTGACGCCGCCGAGCCGGGCCAGGGCCGCCCGACGCAGAATCAGAAACACCGCCCCCGCGGCCAGGACCGCCCGCCATTCGCCGAGGGCCAGGGCGGCCACGGCCACCGCCAGCACCAGGACAGCGGCCGGTTTGCGCGGCAAGGCCTGGGCCATGGCCTCGCCCAGGCCGCCGGGACGGGCGTAGGGAGCGGCGAGCAGCAGGGCGGGGAGGAGGCTACGCCCCAGCAGGGGAGCCAACAGCAGGGCGCAGAGAGCGCTGCTTTCGGCCAGGGACGCCAGGGCGGCGGCCTTCAGCAGCAGCGCCAGGACCACCGCCGCCACGCCCATGGGGCCGCTGGCGGGGTCCTTCATGATGGCCAGGGTCTTGGCCCGGTCGCCGTGGCCGCCCACCCAGGCGTCGGCGCAGTCCGCCAGGCCATCCAGGTGCAGCCCGCCGGTCAACGCCACCCAGGCTGCGGTCAGCAGGGCAGCCAGCAACAGGGGAGCGGTGGCGCCGAGAAGGAACTGGAATCCCGCCAGCAGGGCGCCGATCAGCAGGCCGACGAGAGGGAAGAACAGCACGGCCCGCCCCCAATCCTTCGCCTGCGGCGCTGACTGGGCCGGCACCGGCAGCCGGGTGAGGAACTGGAGGGCCAGGAAGAGGGGCTTCACGCCACCCTCCCGCCGAGGAACAGCAGTTGCGGCAGGGCGCTCTCCCCCTCCCCGTCCACCCGTAGCCGGGACAGGGCGGCGAAGGGCACCTGGAGGCGGAACAGGTTGGACAAGGGGATGCCCAGGGCCAGGGCCAGCACCAGGCGGATGACGCCGCCGTGGCACACCAGCAGCACGCGGCGGCCGCCATGACGGGTCAGCAGGTCCTGCCAACCCGCCGCCACCCGGGCCTGGACGGCAGTCAGGCTCTCCCCGCCGGGGGGTGGGAAATTCGCCGGGTCGCGCCAGAAACTCTCCAGCCGGGCGGCGTCCTGGCGGGCCACTTCCGCCGGGGTTTTCCCCTCCCATTCGCCGAAGCCCATTTCCTTGAAGTGCTCGTCGACCGCCACGGGCAAGCCGTGTTTGGCGGCCAGCTCATGGGCGAATTCGGCGCAGCGCAGGAGGGGCGACGTCACCACCGCATCCCAATGGCACGCCTCCCCGGCCGACGCCCGCATCTGCGCCCAGCCGGTGGAACTCAAGGGGTCGTCCACCCAGCCCCGGAACTTGGTGCCGCCCTCGGGCTCGCCGTGGCGCAGGAGATCGACCAGGGTCTCAAGCATGGCTCTTTCCCGCCACCCCCGCCTCGGCGAAGGTGGCCATGCCGTTGTGCAGGGCGCAGGCCAGGCGCAGCAGGGGCAGGGCCACGGCGGCGCCGCTGCCCTCCCCCAGGCGCAGGCCCAGGTCCACCAGGGGCCGGGCGTTCAGGGCCGCCATCAGGCGGGCGTGGCCGGGCTCGGCGGAAGCGTGGCCGTAGAACAGCCAGCCGGCGGCGGCGGGCTGGATGCGCAGGGCGAGCAGGGCGGCGGACGAGGCGATGAAGCCGTCCACCAGCACCGGCAGGCCGGCCTGGGCGCAGGCCAGATAGGCGCCGCACAGGGCGGCGATTTCGAAGCCGCCCACGTGGCGCAGCACCGCCAGGGGCGAAGTGAGGGCGTGCCGGTGGAGGGCGAGGGCTTCCCGGATCACCCGGGCCTTGTGGCGCACCCCGGCGGCGTCGAGGCCGGTGCCGGGGCCGGCGAGGGCTTCCGGCTCCAGATCGAGCAAGGCGCAGGCCACGGCGGTGGCGGCGCTGGTGTTGGCGATGCCCATTTCGCCGCCGATGAACAGTTGGGCGCCGGCGGCCAGGGCACGGGCCACGGCGTCCTTGCCTGCCTGCAGCGCGGCGTAAAGTTGGTCCTCGCTCATGGCCGGGCTGCGGCGGAAGTTGGCGGTGCCCAAGCCCGCCTTCTGCACCACCACGCCGGGCAAAGGCGGCAGTTCCGCCACGCTGCCCACGTCCACCACTTCCAGCTCGGCCCCCTGCTCCCTCGCCAGGACGCTGATGGCCGCGCCGCCGTGGGCGAAGTTGAGGATCATCTGGCCGGTGACGGCCTGGGGAAAGGCGGACACCCCTTCCGCCACCACCCCGTGGTCGGCGGCGAAGACGACGATGCGCGCCTTCTCCAACCCGGGTTTTTCCCGCCCCTGCATGCCCGCCAGGCGGACGGCGATGTCCTCCAGCGCTCCCAGGGAACCGGGGGGTTTGGTGAGTTGGCCCTGGCGGGCCAGGGCCGCCGCCGTGGCGGCCTGATCGAGGGGTTTCACCGGCGCGGCCAGCCAATCGAGACTCATGGGGAATTTCCTTTCATCACCAGGGGCAGACCCGCTGCCACGAAAATCACTTGATCGCATTGGCGGGCCAGTTCCTGGTGCAGGCGGCCCGCCTCGTCGACGAAGCGGCGGGACAGCTCCCCCAGGGGAACGATGCCCATGCCCACCTCGTTGCTCACCAGGATGATGCGGCCCGGCAGAGCGGGCAGCGCCTCCAGCAAGGCGGTCCACTCGCGGCGGAAGAGCGCCTCGTCGCCGAGGCTGTTCGCCAGCCACAGGGTCAGGCAATCCACCAGCAGGCAGCGGTCCGGCGCGGCGTGGCGCTTCAGGCAGTCGGCCAGGGCCGTCAGCTCCTCCGCCAGGGCCCAGGCCCCTGGGCGGCGGGCGCGATGATGGGCGATGCGCTCGGCCATTTCGGCGTCTCCGGCAGTGGCGGTGGCGACATAGGTCACCGCCAGGCCGGATTCCTCCGCCAGCCGCTCCGCCAGGGCGCTCTTGCCGGAGCGGGCGCCGCCGAGAATCAGCGTCTTCATGGCTTGGCCTCCCATTCCTTGCGCTTGGCCGCCAACGCGTCCAGGCCTTGCAGCAAGACCGGGGCAGGGTGGAGGAACAAGTCGCCGTCGAGGAGAACCAGTTTGACCCCCATCCGGCCCAGGGCTGCGTTGCAGGCGGGCCGGGCCTTCTGCTCGAAGACGAAAATCACCCCTGGCCGGTATTTTTTCACCGCCGCCCGCAGTTCGCCCAGGTCGCCGTCGGCGGAGAAATGGATGATCTGCTTGTCGCCCCCCACCACGTCGAAGCCGGCGGCACCGAACAAGTCCCCCAGCCAGGAACCGCGGCCGAAGGAATAGGGGCTGCCGTTGCAAGCGGAAAGCAGCAGGGCGCGGACGCCGTGGCCGTCCACCGCCGCCGCCTTTTCCCGCCAGGAGCGGGCGAAGGACACAGCGCGCTGGTCGGCGTCGGGCAGGCCGGCGGCCTCGCCGATGCGACGCAGGTTCTCTTCCACCTGGGCCATGGTCTGAAAACCGTGGAGGCGCAAGGCCTTCGCCCCGGGGGGCGTGGCTTGGCGCAACGCCTCCTCGGAGGTCCAGTCGGAGGTCAGCAGCAGCTCCGGCTTCAGCGCCGCGATGGCTTCGGCATCGGGGTCCATCACCCCGCCGGTGCGGGGCAGGGGCAGGGTATCGTAGCGGCTGACGCCGACGATGCAGGCCTGCAGGCCCAGCCACTCCAGGGTGTGGGTGATGTAGGGGGACTGGCTGACGATGCGCGGGCAGCTCCCCCATGCCAGGGAAGAAGCCAGCAACAGCAACGCCCCCAACAACCGGAATTTCATGACCTTGTTCCCTAGCGCGGCTGATAGTTGAGACTGACGAACAGGTTGGCCCCCGGCGTCTTGTAACCGGGAATGAGTTCGTAGAACTTGTCGAACAGGTTGTTGACCCGGGCCCGCACCGTCCAGTCCGCCCCCAGGGCGTGGCTGGCGGTGAGGTTCACCAGGCCGTAGCCCCCCATGCGCTGGATATTGGCGTCGTCGGCGTAACGCTCCGAGGACAGCAGCCATTCGCCGCCGAGGTCCCATTCGCCGACCCGTTTCTCCACGGCCAGGGTGGCGTGGTTCCTGGCACGGCGGATGAGGAGGTGGCCGCTGGCCTGGTCGACGGGGTTCTGCGCGTCCCAGTTGGCCCGCACCCGGTAGCCGCCCACCTGCCCCTGGTAGGAGAGGGTGACGCCCTTCAGGCTGGCCTGCTGAATCTGGCTGATGACGTAGGTGGGCGCCGGATAGTTGATGAGGTCGCTCACCTGGTTGTCGAAGTACACCGCGCTGAAGTGGTGCAAGCCCCGGTCGTAGTGGAGGGCGAGCTCCTTGTTGCGCGCCTTTTCCGGCCGCAGGTTGGGGTTGCCGGAATTGGGAAAATAGAGATTGTTGAAGGTAGGCGCCTTGAAGGCCGTGCTCACGCTGGCCGAGGCCCGCCACTCGGGGCTGAACCGGTAGCCGTAGCCGGCGTAGCCGGTGCCGTGGCTGCCGAACTGGGAGTTGTCGTCGTTGCGGACGTTGAACTGGAAACTGTGGTCGCCGCGACGTCCCTGGTAGCCGGCGAAGGCCGAGCGGACGGTACGGTTTTTGACAGCGTAGTTCGTAGTGCTGTCCACCGCCTGGTCCAGGTATTCGATCCCCAGGAGGAGGGAATCCGGCCCGAGGGCGATGTCGTTCTGCCAGCTGAACTGGTTCTGGTCGGTGTTGTAGACGGTTTTGGCAGGGGAATAATCGTTGTAATGGTCGCCGCCGACGCCGACCCGCAGGGTGCTCTGCCAGTTGGCGCTGAGGCGGTTCTTGCTGTAGACGTCGAAGGCGCTGAGGACCTGGTCCTGGTAGTAGTCCGTGGTGGTGGTGAAGCTGTCGTAGTGGACGCGGCCGACGCTGCCGAACAGGTTGGCGCCGATTTCCTGGCCCTCCGCCAGGGTCTGGGCCAGTTTCAGGGACAGGCTGGAATCGCGGTAGCCGTCGGCGTCCCGGTTCCGGTTGGCGTACTTGCTGTTTCGCTCCGAATAGGCGGAGAAGCTGTCGCTCTCCTCGTGGCCCGCCTGGAGACTGAAGCGGGTGCCGTTCACTTCGCCGGCGTAGCCGCCGCTGAGGGTCTGGGTGTTGTAGGACCCGACCCCCACGGTGAAGTTCGGCTTCGGCTTGCCCTGGCCGCTCTTGGTGAAAATCTGGATCACGCCGCCGATGGCCTCGGAGCCGTACAAATGGCTGGCGGGACCGCGCAGGATTTCGATGCGCTCGATCTGGTCGAGGGGAATGCGCTCGAAGGCGGTGGTGCCCGTCGTTGCAGAGCCGACGCGCATGCCGTCCAGCAGCACCAGGGTGTGGGTACTTTCCGCACCACGAATAAACACCGACGAGGTAGTTCCTCTTCCGCCGTTACTGACGATTTCGACCCCCGGCTGGGATTGCAACAGCTCCACCAGGGTGGATTGGCCGGCGTTCTTGATCTGCTCGGCGGAAATCACCGTCGCGTCCCCCAGCAGGCTGCGCAGGGGCTGGGGGGTGCGGGTGGCGGTCACCACCACGTCGTTGAGTTGATAGGTCGGCGTTTCGTCGGCGAAAGCGCCATTGATTAAGGCCAAAGAAGCCAGGCCCAGCTTGAGGCTATGTTTCATTTTCGGGTTCCATGTGGCGGCACGCATCCCCGCATGCCGTATTCATCAACCATGGAAATACCCGGAATGGCGCTCAGGCCATGCTGGCTTACCGTCACCCCGCGGTATTTCCGCTCCCGTACCAGGCCGGTATCCGGGCTCGCGAGAACTTGACGCATCGCCTTCCCACGGCTGATTGCCGCAGTGGCTTGATGATGCGCCCACGCTCGCTTACCGTTGCGGGGGCAGCACCGGCTTCGTCCGCTGATCGGACCCACCGGTTTCCCGTTTAACCCCTTGCCGAAGGGCAAAGAGGCACCTGTTACGCGGAGGGAATTCTACCACACTAGAATTCGATCCCTTTCTGGGCCCGGACACCGGCCTGGAAAGCGTGCTTCACCACCGACAGTTCGGTGACGGTATCGGCCGCCGCCACCAATTCCGCCGGCGCGCCGCGGCCCGTCACCACCACGTGCTGCATGGGGGGCCGCAGACGGATGTCCGCCAGCACCTTGGCCAAATCCAGGTAGCCGTACTTCAGCACGATGTTCAGCTCGTCCAGCAGCACCAGGCCGATTTCCGGGTCGGCCAGGAGGGCGGCGGCCTTCGCCCAGCCTTCCTCGGCCACCCGCCGGTCCCGCTCCCTGTCCTGGGTCTCCCAGGTGAAGCCTTCCCCCGTCACGTGATAGCTCACCTCGTCGGGGAAGCGGCGGAAGAACGCCTCCTCCCCCGTCGTGGCGGCACCCTTGATGAACTGCACCACCCCCGCCTTCATGCCATGCCCCAGGGCCCGGGCCACCATGCCGAAACCGGAACTGCTCTTGCCCTTGCCGTTGCCGGTCAGCACCAGCAACAGGCCTTTGTCCTGGTCGGCTTGGGCCACCTTGGCATCCACCACCGCCTTCTTGCGCTCCATGCGCTCCTTGTATCTGCTTGCGTCGCTCATTGGTCTCGTAACCCCCGTGAATTGCCGTCATAATAGCGGTTTCTCCGCCGCCCATTGGGAAGCGGACCAAACATTGCTATCGTTCGCCCCATGCTCAAAGACGCCATCGACCTGCAATCCCTCCGCCGGGTACTGGTCACCAAACTGCGCCACCACGGCGACGTGCTGCTCACCTCGCCGGTATTCAGCGTGCTGAAGAACCACGGCCCCCACCTGGAAATCGACGCCCTGGTGTATCAAGACACGGCGGAAATGCTGACCCTGCACCCGGCCATCAGCCAGGTACACACCGTGGACCGCAACTGGAAAAAACTCCGCCCCCTGGACCAGCTCAAGGCCGAGTGGACCCTCCTGGCCGAGTTGCAGGAACGGGATTACGACCTTGTCGTGCATCTCACCGACCACAATCGCGGCGCCTGGCTCAAACGGCTGACGGGGGCGCGTTGGGGCGTGGCCTGCGAGGGACGCAAGGGCCGTTTCTGGAAAAACAGTTTTAGCCATTTTTACCCCTTGCCCAGGGGAAATGCCCGCCATACCGTGGAAATGCACCTGGATGCACTGCGTCGCATCGGCATCTATCCCACAGAAACCGAAAAGCGCTTGGTGTTCATTCCCGGTACCGAGGCCGAAGCATCCATCGACCTTCTCTTGGCTGCCAACGGTCTGGAACCACAGAAATTCATCCACCTCCACCCGGCATCCCGATGGTCTTTCAAATGCTGGGAAGAGAACAAGGTGGCCGAACTGGTAAAACAGCTGCGTGCTGCCGAACACCGGATTGTTCTCACCGCCGCCCCCTCGGACGATGAGTTGGCCATGGTACGCCGTATTATCGAGCTTGCAGGCCCACCGGTGGTCGACCTGTCCGGCAAGCTGTCTCTCAAACAGTTGGGAGCGCTAACAGCTCGAGCCAAGCTATTCATCGGCGTCGACTCCGCTCCGATGCACCTCGCCGCCGCCATGGGAACCCCGACGGTGGCCCTGTTCGGCCCCAGCGGGGACATCGAATGGGGTCCGTGGATGACACCCAACCGCATCATCACCTCCGACCATCCCTGCCGCCCCTGCGGCAACGACGGCTGTGGCGGCGGCAAGATGAGCGAATGCCTGACCGCCATATCCGTGGAAACCGTGCTCGACTCCGCTCTGGGCCTGCTGAACATCTAATGAAGATCGCCCTCGTCCGCCAGCGCTACACCCCCTACGGCGGCGCGGAACGCTTCGTTTCCCGCGCCATGCAGACCCTCAAGGAACAGGGTGCGGAAATCACCCTCATCACCCGCCACTGGGAATCCGACGCCAACCTGCAGGCGCTGACCTGCGACCCCTTCTACCTGGGCAGCCTGTGGCGCGACTGGGGTTTCTCCCGCTGCGTGAGGAATACCCTGGCCCGCCACGATTTCGACCTGGTGCAGTCCCACGAACGCATCCCCGGCTGCGACGTCTACCGCGCCGGGGACGGCGTGCACCGGGAATGGCTGGCCCAGCGACGAAGGGTGCTGGGCCCACTTGGCCGGCTGGGTCTAATGCTCAACCCTTACCACCGCTACACCCTGGCGGCAGAGCAGCGACTCTTCTCCTCCCCCCGCCTTCAAACGATCATCTGCAATTCCCGTATGGTGCGAGACGAATTGCGCTACCACTTCGGCCTACCGGAAGAAAAGTTGCCGATCATTTACAGCGGAGTGGATACGGCAACTTACCATCCCCGCCTAAGAGCCATCCATCGCCAGCCGGTAAGAGAGGCCCATCGTATCCCCGCTGGAGCGTCTCTCTTCCTGTTCGTCGGATCCGGCTTCGAACGAAAAGGCGTCCCTACCCTGCTGCACGCCATGGCACAGCTGCCTGATAAAGCCCACCTGATGGTGATCGGCAAGGACAAACGCCAACCCCAGTCCGAACGGCTCGCGACAAAGCTCGGACTGGCGTCCCGAGTGCATTTTTTAGGGGGGCAAAAAGACGTTCGTCCGTTCTATGGCGCCGCAGACATCTTTGTGTTGCCAACTCTCTACGACCCTTTTCCCAACGTCGCGCTGGAAGCCATGGCCTGCGGCCTGCCCGTCGTCACCAGCAATAAAAGCGGTGCCGCGGAATTGATCGACCAAGGGGTGGAAGGCTTTGTCTGCGACGCCCTGGACGCGGCTGCCCTGGCCGCACATTTGACTTCCCTGCTCGAACCCAATGCCGCAGCCTCCATGGGGCAAGCCGCAAGGACGAAAGTGGAACCCTACACATTGGAAAAGATGGGCGAAGCCCTGCTGGAACTTTACAGGTCCCTGTTATCGCAGAAAAAACGGTAGGGTTTCCCTCGACGCCTTGATATAATTGCGCCTTTTCTGATTCAACGCATTCGCCTGACGTGCCTATCTTTTCCGCCACTCCCCGCCGTTCCCGTAATGATTGATTCCTACCGGCTCTACTTCCGCTTGCTCGGCCATGTAAAGCCTTACTGGCGCATGTTCGCGCTTTCCGTGCTGACCACCATGTTGGTGGCCTCCACCGAACCCATGCTTCCGGCCCTCCTCAAACCAATGCTGGATGGCAGCTTCGTCAACCGTGACCCAGCAATGATGAAGCTTATCCCTCTCGGTTTGGTGGGCTTGTTTTTCATGCGTGGTGTCTTCAGTTTCATTAGCGATTATGCTACCAATTGGGTATCGAACAAATTGGTCATGGACATGCGCAACCTGATGTTCGACCGGCTAATCACTCTGCCCACGCCCTATTACGATAATGCCTCCAGCGGAACCGTCATCGCCAATATCGCCTTCAACGTCAGCCAAGTCACCCAGGCCGGCGCCAACGTCATCACCGTGCTGGTGCGGGATTCCTTTGCCATCATCGGGTTATTGGGATGGATGCTGTACCTTAACTGGAAGTTGACCCTGGTTTCCCTGGTCATGGTTCCCCTGGTCGCCGCCGTAGTACGCTTATCCAGCCGCCGGCTGCGCAATATGGGGCGGATCATCCAACGCTCCATGGGCGAAATCACCCACGTTCTGGAAGAAACCCTGGACGGCCACAAGGTGGTAAAAATCTTTGGCGGCCAGGATTACGAACGGCAACGCTTCCATGATGTAACCTACCGCTTTCTGCGTTACAACATGAAGGGAACGGTCGCCGCCAGCATCAACGTGCCCATGGTCCAGTTGCTGGCATCCATCGCGCTAGGGGTCATTGTCTACATCGCCACCCTTCAATCCTCCGCCAACCAAACCACCGTCGGCGGTTTCGTCTCCTTCATCACCGCCATGCTGATGCTACTCGCCCCCCTGAAACGCCTCACCGGCGTAAGCCAAGCACTGCAACAGGGCCTGGCGGCGGCGGAAGTGGTGTTCGACCTGATCGACCAAGAACCCGAAGATGACCAGGGTACGCGGGAGATCGACCGTGCCCAAGGAGACCTCGAATTCCGCAACGTCACCCTTTATTACGACGACAACACCACGCCGGCCTTGAAGAATTTCAGCCTCACCGTCCGTGGCGGCGAAACAGTGGCCCTGGTTGGGCAGTCCGGCAGCGGCAAGACCTCCCTGGTCAACCTTCTGCCCCGCTTCTATCATCCGACACAGGGTGAAATCCGGCTGGACGGACACAATATCGAAGACATTCGGCTTTCCAACCTGCGGGATAACATCGCCTTGGTCAGCCAGGACGTTGTACTGTTCAACGACACCATTGCTGCCAACATTGCCTACGGGCGTAAAGCGACGGCCACCGAAGCGGAAATCATCGCCGCGGCCGAAACCGCCCACGCCATGGAATTCATTCGCCAGCTGCCCGATGGTCTCGCCACTATGGTCGGAGAGAACGGCGTCAAGCTTTCTGGCGGGCAACGCCAACGGCTGGCCATCGCCCGGGCCATTCTCAAAAATGCCCCCATCCTGATTCTGGACGAGGCCACCTCCGCCCTCGACACCCAATCCGAGCGTCACGTGCAAGCGGCCCTGGAAAATCTGATGCAGCATCGCACCACTTTGGTCATTGCCCATCGTCTTTCCACCATCAAGAAAGCAGATCGCATCGTAGTGATGCAAAAAGGCGAAATCGTCGAAATCGGCAACCATGACGAATTGCTGGCCCGCGACGGACTCTACGCTCACCTTTATCGCATTCAATTCGACGAGGAGAAAAAGGCGACGCCATGACCTCTTCGTCTTTGCGCATCCTACACACGGAATGGTCCGACGGCTGGGGCGGACAGGAGCGCCGCATCATCGCCGAAATGACCGGCATGAAGGCCAGGGGGCACGATATGATTCTTGCTACCCGCCCCCAGTGCCGCATTCGGGAAGAGGCCCAGCGGCAAGGGATACGGGTATTGGAAGTAGACATGCGCGGCAAATTCGATTGGCAAGCCATCCTGAAGCTGGCCCGCCATCTGAAAAAGGAAGCCGTGCAGGTTGTGGACACCCACAGCGGCATCGACAGCTGGATCGGGGCACTCGCCGCCAAGCTGGCCCACACTCCGGTATTGGTCCGCACCCGGCATCTCAACAACCCGTTGCGACGCAGTTGGCTTAACTTCGTACACTATCTCCCCGACCGCATCGTTACCTGTGGTGAAAACACCCGCGCCCAACTCGTCGGACAATGCGGCTTTCCGGCGGAACAGATCGCCAGCATTCCCACCGGCATCGATTTCTCCAATTTTTCTCCCTCCCTCTCCCGCCCATCCGTGAGGCAGGCGCTCGGCATAGGGGACAACGACTTTCTGGTACTGATGGTGGGCATACTCCGCTCCGTCAAGCGCCACGAGATCGCTATGCAGGCTTTCCAACGTTTCCTCGAACGGCAACCCAATGCTTGGCTGGTCCTGGCAGGAGAAGGGCCGATGCGGGAAGGACTGGGAAAACTAGCCGCCCAATTGGGCATTGCGGACAGGATAAAGTTTCTCGGCCACCGCGAGGATATTCCGGACCTCCTCGCCGCCGCCGACATCTTGTTGCTCACCTCCCGCTCCGAAGGCGTTCCTCAGGCAGTGACCCAGGCCCTCGGCCTGGGAGTGCCGGTAATTGCCACCGCCGTTGGCGGCGTGCCGGAGTTGATCATTCACGAAAAAACCGGCCTCCTAGTGCCGCCGGAAAACCCAAAAGCTGCCGCCGAAGCGCTGTCGCGCTTGGCGAACGACCCCGCCTTTGCCGCCCGCCTGGGCGAGGCGGGCCGCCGCCATGCCCTGGACCATTTCAGCCTCGACACCATGCTGGACAAGACCGAGTCCCTGTTCCACACCCTGCTGGCAGAAAAGACGGCATGAGCACCGCACACGCCATACCGGTGCTCATGTACCACCACGTCAGCCCGAACCCCGGCCTGGTGACGGTATCCCCGGCCACTTTCCGCGCCCATATGGAAACCATCGCAACGAACGGCTACCACGCCATTTCCGCCGACGACTTCCTCCTGTTTCTGCAGGGCCACCACGACTTGCCAGCGAAAAGCGTCCTCATCACCTTCGACGACGGCTACCTGGACAATTACGTCCACGCCTGGCCGGTACTGCAGGAATTGGGGCTCAAAGCCACCATCTTCGCCGTCACCGGCTGGGTAGGCGACGGCCCGGCCCGCCACGGCGACCTTCCCTGCCCGGACCACAAAACCTGCATGGCGAAAATACGGGAAGGTCAAGGGGACGAGGTGATGCTGCGTTGGGCCGAGATCGAAGCCATGGAAACCTCCGGTGCGGTGGAGGTCCATTCCCACACCCACACCCACACCCGCTGGGACAAGCAACTTGCCGACCCCGCCGCCCGGCGCGCCGCCCTGGTCCGCGATCTGGCCCACTCCCGCGACGCGCTCAAGGAGCGCCTAGGGCGTAAGGAACGGCACCTGTGCTGGCCCCAGGGGTACTTCGACGACGACTACGTGACCGTGGCCCAGGAACTGGGTTTCGAGGCCCTCTACACCACCCGTCGCCACGTCAACACGCGGCGCACCTCGCCTTTGGGCATCGGGCGCATCGTCACCAAAGAGCGCGCCGACCGTTGGCTCACAAGACGACTGGCAATTTACTCCAGCCCCTGGTTGGGCCGGCTCTACACCACGTTGCGGGGAGAAGCATGAACCCCCGGCGCATTCTGGTCATCCACGTCACCCGTATCGGCGACACGCTGCTTACCACACCGGTTCCCCGGGCGTTCGCCAAGGCTTGGCCGGAGGCAGAGATCACCTTCATCGGCCACCCAAAGCGGATAGAAATCCTGCGGAACCTGCCGTTTATTCACCACATCGTGCCCATGACCAAACGCAGCGCCCCATTCCGCGGTTGGCTGGGAAGGCGGCGCTACGATCTCGCCTTGGTCTTCGGTTACGACCTCGCTCTCGTGCGTTACGCATTGCGGGTGGCCAGGAAAGTCGTCGCTTTCCGGCAGGAGGACGCCTCCCTGAACCAAAAACTGTTCGCCATTGCCGGCGAAGGGGAGACCCGTACCAACCATGCGGTGCCTTATCTATTACAAGCCCTGGAGCCCCTAGGCGTGCCCGTCGCCGGCCTGCATTTGTCTTATTGCGTCACGGCCGATGAAAATGCCTGGGCCCAAGACACCCTGAGAAAGCGCGATATCCGCGGCGCTCCTCTGATTGGCCTCCAAGTGGCCAGCTTTCCGACGAAAAGTTTTCGCGACTGGCCCCTGGAGCACTTCGTCGCCTTGTGCCAACGTATTTTGGAGATCTATCCGACGGCTCATTTCCTCATTTTCGGCGGCCCTTTGGAAACACAGCGAACGGAAGCGCTTCACCAGCATTTCCCCAGCCATTCCACCCTCTTCGCCGGCCAGCTTACCCTGCGGCAGACCGCCGCCCTAATGAACCAAGTGGACCTCTACGTGGGCGTGGACACCGGCCCTACCCATATCATGGGCGCCCTGCACCGCCCCATGGTGGCCCTTTACCACCCCACTTCTCCCAGTCGCGCGCTGATGCCACTGGAGCACCCCTGCTGCTTCCCGGTGGACCATCCCGAAGCGGACCGGTCCGCCACGGTGGATACTCCCATAGCAGGCATCACCGTCGACGCCGTGTGGCAACAAGTTCAAGCCGCCCTGACTTGGAACAAGGAGAGCTCAACAGCATGAAAGTCCTGGTTATCGGTGGCGCCGGATTCATCGGCAGCAACGTGGTGAAGGAACTTCTTCTCTCGGGACATGCGGTGCGCTTGTATACCCGCCCCACCCAGTCCCTGGGCCGCTTGGCCGACCAGATGGAAAAGGTCGAAGTGGTACACGGAGATTTCATGGACGATCATGCGGTATCCGAAACCTTGCAGGGCGTGGATGCCGTGGTGCACTCCCTTTCGACCACCTTTCCCAAGACCGTTCTGCAGTCGGCCGCCTACGACGTGATGTCCAACTTATTGCCCACTATGCGCTTGGTGGACCATTGTCTCAAGATGGGAATACACAACCTCACTTATCTTTCCTCCGGCGGCACGGTATACGGGGAAGCGGAATACGTGCCCATCGACGAGGACCACCCCCGCAACCCTATCAGCCTCTACGGCCTCAGCAAGCTGACCATCGAAAACTACCTGCGCTTCATCTCCAACGTGCAGCCCTTGTCGATTAAGATTCTGCGAGTCTCCAATCCCTACGGCCCAAGCCAGAACTTCTTCGGCGTGCAAGGCATCGTGGGGGTGGCCCTGGGCTGCCTGCTCCATCATCGGCCTTTTACAATTTTCGGCGACGGACAAAACGTGCGCGACTATATCCACGTCGTGGACGTGGCCCATGCCGTTCGACTGGCGGTAGAGCACACGGCCAACCTAACGGTAAACATCGGCACGGGAATGGGCACCACCATCACCGGACTGCTGGAACAAATCGAACTCGCCACCGGACGCACCCTCGACAAGGTCTTTTTGCCGGACCGCGGCATCGACGTGCGGCAAAACATCCTGGATAACCGCCTGGCCAAGGAAGCGCTCGGCTGGACGCCCCGCTACAGCCTCAGCGAAGGTCTGCAGGAAGTGGCCGCCTCGGCGATGTCTCTCGGCAAACATTGAATTCCCGATGAAAGCCTACCGTTTGCGGGCGCCGTTTTCTTAAAGGGTGGAACTGAAAAAATGCCGGATTTTGTCACCATGGCCGACGAGAGTTTTGCCGATTGGGCGGAATTGCTCCTGCAGTCCATTGCGACGTTTCACCCGGAAGCCAAGGTGTGGTTCTTTGACTTGGGGGACGGCCCCTCCCCCAGGCTGGACGCCTTGTTTGCCCAATACCCCAATGTGGCGCGCATAGCTTGGCCTCCCAGCCGTTGGCGCTGGGCACCTTGGATCGACCAAACGGACTTCCATTTTTATTGGCCCGGATTTTCCCTGCGGGACCGCCTGAAAATGTTCTCCCGCCAGCTGCGCCATCGCCTGATGGGGCAGCGCAAAGACTCCTGGGTCTTGAACAGGAAGGATTTCACCGAACGCCGCAAACAAGCCGGACGCATTTTTGCCCAAAAGCCCCTCATCCTGAAAGAGGCCCTCGGGAAGTGCGACGATACGCTGATCTACGTGGACGTGGATGCCATCCTGTTGGACCGGCTGGATCATGCCGTCCCCAAGGACTGCGACGTCGGCGTCACGGTCCTGCCCCGGGAAGACCGGAAGATCGGCCGCGATCCGGGATGTGGGGTAAAAACGCCGCTGCCTTATTTTACCGTCAACGCGGGAGTCATTTTCCTGCGCGCCAACGAACGGACCGCTGCCTTTCTTGGCCTGTGGCTGGCGGAACTGGACCACGTCCGACATTCACTCTTTGACCAAACCGCCCTCGCCTCTCTGCTGTATCGTGACAATCCAGCGGCTTTCGAGGACGAAAGCGGCATTCTCCAGCTTGCTTACGACGGGGGCAAAATTAATGTTGCCAAAATGCCCTGCCGTATTTTCAATCGCTATAAAATTGACCCCCTCAGCAATAAGCTTCCCAGCGAAGCCCGGGTGGTCCATTTCGTCGGCGCATGGAAGAGCAGCCAGCACAAAGGGATTGTCCGGGCACTGGCAAAAAAAGAGATTTCCGCGCGCGCCAACTCCGGTCTGGAAAACAAGGCCCTTAACGGCAATCCGGCATAAACCATGACAAATCCTTCATTGAAAAATCTTGAGTCCCATTTCTCCTTTGGCGAGAACTGGTCCTCTTTCAGCCAACTGGCCAACGAGGAGCGACTGGCTTCCGCAGTCCAGGATCTGGTCAAACTGTTCGGCGAACAGGGAGTAGCCGGCAAACGATTCCTCGATATCGGCTGCGGGTCCGGCCTTCATTCCGCCGCGGCGGCACGCCTGGGTGCCAAAGAAATTGTCGCCGTCGACATTGACCCGAAATCGGTTGAAACCACGCAGAAAATGCTGGCCCGCTTTGTCCCCCAAACTCCGGCCAGCGTTTTCACCCAAAGCGTTTTCGACCTTGACCCCAGTCAAGTCGGGCAATTCGACATCGTCTATTCCTGGGGCGTTCTCCACCACACCGGAGACATGTACGGCGCCATCGACAAGGCCTGCAAATTCGTCCAGCCGGGTGGCCTGCTCATGCTGGCCTTGTACCGGAAAACCTGGTGCTGCCCGCTATGGAAGCTCGAAAAGAAATGGTACTCGAAAGCCTCTCCTGCCCAGCAAAAAGCGGCTTCGGATGCCTACATCAAATTCATGAAGCTCCGTTTCCGAATCAAAGGTCGCGATTTCGGCACGTTCGTATCGGACTTTCACCAAAAAAGGGGCATGAGCTTCGAGCACGATGTCCACGATTGGCTCGGCGGCTATCCCTACGAATCCATCTCGCCCAAAGAAATAGACACTTTCTTGAAAAACCACGGTTTTAGTCTGGTCACAGGCTTCTTCAAGAAACGAAGAAAAATCGGGTTGATGGGGTCCGGCTGCGACAGTTACGTCTATCGACTAACCGATCACCCAGCGAGGTAGTACCTTGAAACTGAAAACCCTCGTCCACCGCAAGGTGCGTAAATTGGTCTACCGGACCGTCCGCTACCACTGGCTGACGGAACAACTGCTCAGCACCTTCGCCCCGACCCCTCGCCTCGCGCTGCCGGAAGTGGGGCTGGAAATCGATGTCTGGCCCGGAGACATCATCATCGACTGCGGCGCCAACGTGGGGGACATCACTTCCCGCTTCGCCCGCAGCGGGGCAGAAGTCTATGCCTTCGAGCCCAATCCCCTGGTGTTCCGCATTCTGAACCGCCGTTTCCGGGGACTGTCCCGAGTGCACTGCTTCAATCAAGGGGTGATGGACCGGGAATGCCTGCTTTCCCTTAACCTCCCCGCTCCCAAAGCCTCGTCGGATGCCATCGACGTCTCGGTGGCCGCCTCCTTCGTCGGCCATGCGGGCAACACCCCAGAAGGCACCCTGCGGCAGGTGGACATCGACTGCATCGATCTGGCCGCATTCATCGCCTCCCTGAAATCCGGCGTGTGCCTGCTCAAGCTAGACATCGAAGGGGCCGAACTCCCGGTCCTGAACAGTCTGATCGACACCGGCGCGATCCACCGCATCGATCATGTGGTGGTGGAAACTCACGAAAAGCAGATGCCCCATTTGCTGGCTGATACCGAAGCCCTGCGCGCCCGCCTCCGGCACGAGAACCTGGAAAAGAAGGTCCGACTGGACTGGGTCTGAGCCTTCATGAAACTCGCCCTCATCACCACCAACCTGCGCGGCGGCGGCGCCGAAAAGGCGCTGGTTAAGCTTGCCGCGTTGATGGCCGGGCGGGGCCACGAAGTTCATTTGGTATTGCTAGAAAACATTGTGGAACACGCACCTCCGGAGGGTGTTGCGGTGCACGCCTTGACTCCTCCCGGAAAGACCCGGCGCAAGGGTTTTCTGGGCAAACGCCTAGCCACCTTCGCTCTCAAGCGGCTCGCGAAGCGGCTGGCAAAGAGCGTACCCTTCGACCTGGTGGTCTCCACCCTACCCTTCGCGGACGAGATCGTTTCCCTGGCCCATTTGCCGAACACCTGGTTCCGCATCGCCAACACGCTGTCTGCCGAAATCGGCGCCCTGCGCCGCCGCAGTCCCGCCAAAGCGGAACGGCGGCTGGCCCGCTACCGCTCCCTTTACGAAAAACGGAATCTGATCGCCGTATCGGGAGGAGTGGCGGAGGACCTGCGGCTGAGGCTGGGACTAAAGCATTCCCGCATCGCCACTATCCCCAACCCTTTCGACGCGGAAGACATTCGCCGACAGGCCGACGAGGCCGCTCCGAGCCTTCCCAATGAGCCCTATGTCGTTCACGTGGGCCGCTTCGCTCCGCAGAAGCGTCATGACCTCCTGTTCGACGCTTGGCGGCGGGCCGGGCTGCCCCACCGGCTGGTCCTGCTCACTCCCCCCGACCCCCGCCTCGATGCTCTGATTGCCCAGTATGGGCTGGAAGATCGAGTGACCGTGGCCGGCTTCCAGCGCAACCCCTACCCCTGGATGCGGAAAGCCGATGCCCTGGTCCTATGCTCCGACCACGAAGGGCTTCCCAATGTGCTGATTGAGGCCCTGATCTGCGGCACCCCCATCGTCAGCACGGACTGCCCCTCCGGACCGAAGGAAATCATGGTCGGAGAACTGGCCCGCTTCCTGGTGCCCATGAGCGATGCGGCCGCCTTGGCAATCGCCTTGCGGAATGTGGTGGAACAACCCCCCGTCCTGTCCGACGAGCTGTTCGCCCCTTTTTCCGCCGAAACCGTGGCCCGTGAATACGAGGCGCTGGCGGAGAGATACTGAACCATGTGTGGAATTCTCGGCCTGATCGACACTCCCTGGCGGGACGATGATGCCCATGCCGCCCTCAAAGCGATGGGGCAACGCGGTCCTGATGAGCAGGCGCTCCGCGAACTGCCCGGTGCCGTCCTGGGCCATGCCCGGCTGGCCATTATCGACGTTGCAGGCGGCCATCAGCCCATGGCGACCCCGGACGAACGCTTCACGCTGGTTTTCAACGGCGAAATTTATAATTTCCCGGCCCTGCGCCACGAACTGGAAAGCAAGGGGCATTCCTTCTCCACCCACTCCGATACTGAAGTGCTGCTCCACGGCTATACCGAGTGGGGCGAGGGCGTGGTGAAAAAACTGGACGGGATGTTTGCCTTCGCCGTGTGGGACCGGGAAAAACGTCAACTCTTCGCGGCCCGTGATCGGGTGGGAATCAAGCCCCTGTTCTATTCCACGGCCAATGGATTTGCCTTCGCCTCCACTCTGGCGCCGTTCTTCGCCTTGCGGGGCTTCCCCACTCGTCTGGATTACGAGGCCCTGCGGGATTACCTCGCATTCCAGACTGTCCTCGCGCCTGCTTCTTTCCTGCGGGATGTGCGTCAACTGCCACCCGCCGGTTGGCTCCGTTACGAAGCCGACGGCAACCGCCTGGAAACCGGCGGCTATTGGTCCATCCCGGCTGCCTCTCGCATCCCGCCCAACGACCCAGACGTCCTGGCCGACGAATTCGACCGGCTACTGGCGGACAGCGTGAACCGCCAGATGGTGGCCGACGTGCCCTTGGGCGCCTTCCTTTCCGGCGGCATCGACAGCAGCCTGATGGTCCACTACATGGCCCAGGCGGGAGCCCGTCCCCTGCGCACCTTCAGCATGCGCTTCGACCAGGCGGGCTACGACGAGAGCGCCCACGCCTTGGCCGTCGCCCGCCATTACGGCGCCGAGCACCACGTCATTGATGCCCCTGACATCGGCCCAGACCAGCTGCTCGACGCTATCCGGGGCCTGGACCAACCCCTGGCCGACCCGGCCTACGTCACCACCGCCGAACTAGCGCGCCTGACCCGTCAGCACGTTACCGTAGCCATCAGCGGCGATGGGGGCGATGAGCTGTTCGGGGGCTACGGGCGCTTTCGGGACGTGGAGGCCAAGCATCCGGACAGCGCCAGAAAACGCGCCTTGCGGGCTCTGATCGGTTGGGGCTTGCTACCGGGCACCCTCCTGCGCCGGAGCCTCGCGGGGCAGGATCTGCTGCTGTACCGCAAAGTGGAACTCGGCCCCTACGAAACCTCCCGCAAAAGCCTGAAGCACTACCTGACGCTCCCCGCTTGGAAAGCGAGCCACCCCGAAGCCACCCTGTCCCTGTGGCTGGACCTGGCCCGCTCTTTTGGCGGGCACATGGACACCGACAGCCTGATGCGCGCCGACCTGTGGACCTATCTGTCGGAAAACTGCCTAATGAAGACTGACCGGGCGAGCATGCGCCACAGCCTGGAGGTTCGGGTTCCCCTGCTGTCCAATTCCATCCTAGACGCCGCTCTGGCTCTGCCCTCCTCCGCCCATTTCGACCGCAGCGGCGGCAAGGCCATCCTGAGGCGGATTGCCCGCCGCCATCTGCCCGAGGAAGTGTGGAATCGGCACAAACACGGTTTTTCGGTACCGCTCCAGGCATACTTTAACGGCGGCTGGAAGGAATTGGGCAACAGCTATTTCCACCGCGCCGGACAACTGGCGCCGTTCCTCAACCAAAGTGCACTCGCCGCCCTCTGGCGGGACGCCTGCCGCGGAAAGTCCTCGCGCCGGCTCGCCTACACCTTCCTCACCCTGTTGATCTGGCTGGATGGCCGGAGCATCGAATATTGAAGGATACAACCCCATGAATGCCCCTGCACGCGGAACTAAACGCATCGGTCTATTGGTGGACTCCCTGGTCGGTGGCGGGGCGGAAAGAATCACCCTGAATTTTGCCGACACCTTCCGGTCCCTGGGCCATGATGTTCACGTCTTCATCATCCGCAATGAGGTCGAGCACGACACCGGCGGCCACCGCATTCACGCCTTGTCGGAAACCGGCATCCTGGCAAAATCCCGCCCGATCAACAAGTTTCTCCTCGCCAGGCAGATGCGGAGCATCGTCTCGGCCATTGAAGCGGACGGAAAACCCTTCGATTTCTTCATCTCCAACGCCGAGGACATGGACCGCCTGTCGGGCATCGCCCGCCTGCCCAACGTCTTCATCCGTTACCGCAACTCCATGATGCACTTCCTGGGGTGCAAAATCGGCAATAAGACCGGTCTCAAACGGGCCATTCGCCAGTTCCGCTGGCTGCGCAAATTCCGCCGCATCTACGGCGGGCGGCACATCGTGGCCATCACCGAAGCCATGAAGAAGGAACTGCTGGAGAATGTCGGCCTGAAACCCGCCTCTCTCACCGTCATCTACAACCCCTTTGATTTCTACCGCCTGCGCCAGTTAGGAGCGGAATCCGCCCCGGTTCCGGAAGTGCCCTACATTGTCTACTCGGCCCGCATCAGCGGCCGCAAGAACCAGGAACTGCTCATTCGCGCTTGGCAAAAATCAGGTGTCCCCCACCCCTTGGTTCTGGTAGGCGGCACGACGGACAAAAAGGAGGAGGATTATTTGCATCGCCTGCGGGCATTGGTGCGGGACCTGGGGGTCGAGGACCGGGTGATTTTCGCCGGCTTCCAAAAGAATCCCTACCCGTGGGTAAAGCGGGCGGCGCTGTTTGCCATGTCGTCGGACAGCGAGGGACTGCCCACGGTGCTAATCGAGTCACTCATCCTGGGCACGCCGGTGGTGAGTACCGATTGCCCGACCGGCCCAAGCGAAATTCTCACCGGGGAACTGGCGCCTTTCCTTTCCCCCGTCGGAGACGTCGAGGCGTTGGCGATGAATATCCGCCGTGCCCTTGAACACTACCCCGACGTCTCAGACGATTTTCTCGCCAAGTTCCGCAACGACTATGCCGTCGGGCTTTATCTGGAACAGGCGGACCGTATCAAAGGCGGTCAGTCGAAATAGGCGGGGAACCGGGGATAAAGGGCGGAGGAGCACTTCGCCACATATAGCTGAACGCCGCGGGGTTGCAGCACGGCGCGATCCAGGGCATCTAGCAGTTTACTGATGGTCAACTCACCATACTTGGTGTCGTTTGTTTTATGGATCCTGCCGAATTGGTCAAGGGGCGGCACATGCAAGTTCGGGGGAACAGCGAATTCCGGCATGCGGAAAAAATAGTCCGTGTTGTTAAGGTCGACCCCACCCAGTACCACCGCTTTGTATCCCGCGCGCACGGCAAGATTAACCGCCAGAAAGATGGTGGCCCGGTTCCTAGGCACAGCCCAGGGGCCCTTGCCCGAAAAACAGCCGAAGCGGTTAAGGGAAACGAGCGCTTGACTGAAGACCTCCAGGGACTCCGCCGGAATTTCCGCGTCCCATATGGGATGAAACGGGCCGATTTCAGCGGGAACCCCCCCGAGTTGCCCCAGCACCTCTCCGCTAGCAAAACGCTCGATATCCTTCACGTAAACCGTCACGCGCCTATAGTCCTGTCGTAGAGCCAAGTTGTGCACGATGCGCTCCAGGTTTTCCCCGTCCTTCGTCATCTCGAACAAATAGTTCGAGGGGACAAAGGGATGGAGCACCCAGTAGTTGAAGCCGAGGGAATCGCAGGAGGCGATCGTGCGCCAGTTTTCTTCCGAGTACGTCAGGACCGATGCGCCGCTACCCAGGACGAACAAGGTATCAGATGTCTTGCTGCCGGATAAGGGGTTCCCATTGGGGGAGGGCCAGCCGAGCCCCCGCGCCACCGCGTTCACCCGGCGCCAGGATCGAAGGGACTTGTTGAGGTAGCGAATGGCCGCAGGAAGCACGGCCCTTCTTGCAGACTTTATCGACATCGGCCCCTCACCACGCCGTCCAGCCGCCGTCCACCATTAGATTCTCCCCGGTCACCCAGGACGACAGGTCGCTGGCAAGATAAGCGATGGCCCCCTTGAAATCCTCTTCCGTCCCCATGCGGCCCAGGGGGGTGCGCGCCACGTACCTTTCGACGAACTCCGGTGGCTGGCCCCGCGACACGCCGCCGGGGCTGATGCAGTTGACCCTCACGTGGGGCGCCAATACGGTCGCAAGCCACCGGGTGAGCTGGACCATTCCACCCTTGCTCGCGGCATAGGCGGCGGGATTGCCCATCTTTGTCCCTTCATACAACCGAAGGTCGGGGCCGACCACGCCGTAGATCGAGCTGATGTTCACGATGGCCCCTTTACCCACCGCTTTCAGCATCGGAGAAAGTATCTGGCATAGATGAAAGACCGCCGACAGATTGACTTCCAACGCACGGCGCCAGGTATCCACTCGTTGCTCTTCAAAGGGAACAACCCAACCCTGCAACTGGCTGTCCCCCACGAAACCCGCATTGTTGATCAGGATGTCAAGGCGACCAAACCGGTCCTGGATTTTTCCCGGCACCTCGGAACGAGCAGCTTCATTCTCCAAATCCACTGCCAAGGTTTGAACGGAGACGCCCCATTCCTTCCCAATGGCATCCGCCGCCCGCACCAAGGTAGTTTCTTCGCGATCCAGCAAGCAGAGGCCGCACCCCAGTTCCGCCAACGCTTCCGCCATGGCCATCCCGAGATACCCCGCTCCGCCGGTGATAAGGGCCACCCTGCCCTGCAAAGACATCAGTTCGGCAAGCTGTTTCATTTCGTTTCCCCCTCCCTGTCATTTCTCATTTTCGCGATGCATTCCGCCAGCATGAAGTCATAGGGGGTGTCGATGTCGAGCGACCGCTCGGAGGGCACTAACACCGTCCGGACGTTCCCTTCGAACAAACTATTAGCATTCAGCACAAAATCCGGTCGTGCCGCATAGACGACGGTGGTGATGTCAAACACTGCGGGAGCATCCTGGCGCCGGCTTACCTTTTGGTTCGAATCAACGACAAGGCTTGCATAGCCGGAGCCGTCTAGCTTGACCATATTGAAATAAGGGTTCCTCTCCGCTTCCCTGACGGTAATCACCACGTCCGTCGCCGGGTCGGCGCGAAGGGACGCGACACAGGCCTCCACATCCTCCACGGCCCGAAAAGGTGAGGTGGGGGGCAGGCTTACGAATACCCCGAACGGGCCACGATGGGCGCGGACCCATTCAATACCGTGCCGCCACGCCAACCATTCCGGTGCTGTGTCAGTGGCCAACTCTGACGGCCGAGTGAACGGAATCTCGGCCCCATGCTCCTTGGCGATGGACGCGATGGCAGGATCGTCGGTCGAGACGATGACTGAACCCAGGCTAGGGCAAGCCAGCGCCGTGGCTATCGAATGGGCGATGAGCGGCTTGCCCGCCAACGGCTTAATGTTTTTTCCCGGCAAACCCTTTGACCCCCCCCGGGCAAAAATGAACCCGATGGCTTTTTGCTCAACCTTGCTCATAACCTCTCACCTTGATGGTGGTCCCACTTTCAATGGACCTGCGCGCCGCATCGGCTATCGCCAAAACGTCATATCCTTGGACGCCATCCACCAGCGGGATATCGTCCCCGTGGACACAACCGAGGAACTGTTCCAACTCATCCAAGTACAAGTGATTGCGGTCGTTCTTCGACGTACCCTCGATGCTTTCCCAGGCACCGGCATCGGCCCGGTAGTAATCAACCCGGTCGGCGATGGCGTCCCACTTCAACGTCCCTTCTTCCCCGATGAATTTGCAGCACCGTACCGGCATCCGTTGCACCATGTCCAGATGGACACTGACCAAGCACCTTGGCGAGGAGTATTCAAGCAGAATCTCCACCATGTCTTCCACGTCGAGGTCCAGGTGGCTGTAATGCCCCCCCTTGGCCGATACCGCTTCCGGCATGCCCAACAGCCAGTAAAGGTAATCCAGTTCATGGCTCAACTCGAGAATGACTCCTCCCCCCAACTCTCGCCGGGCCGATACCGTCTCACGATAATCACTGCCTGGGCGCCAATCGGGAAGATACTGCCCGACCTCCGCCCTTGCCCCCACTATTTTGCCGATGGCCCCTTCGGCTATCAGGCGACGCACCTCGCGCAAGGAAGGCATGAAACGTAGGTTGTAGCCCACCATCAAGGCCAATTGTTTTTCCCGACACAGCCGAATCAGGTCCCCTAACCCCGCCAAGCCTTCTGCCAAGGGTTTTTCGACCAGCAAATGGATATTCGAATTAGCCAAGGCCAGTGCCACCGGCAAATGCGTCGTTGCCGGGCCGGCAATGATGGCCGCCTGGGGTTGAAATGCGAGAGCGTCCGCCATGGAGTCGAACTGAATATCCGCCCCCTCCGGCAAGGGAGCAGCCCGCATGGACTCCCGCTGACGCAAAACCGCTATGCGCGCCTGAGGGCGCAGAAGCCTCAAATTCCGCAGGTGCCGCCGGCCAATGCTTCCCAGGCCAACGATGAGATAACGCTCAGAGTTGTTCAAGAGGGCCAACTTATAGACTGACGAAGTTTCGCAATATCCCGAGTCCGACCTCGCCGCTTTTTTCCGGGTGGAACTGGCAGCCGAACACATTCTTGCGCCCGATAACGGCGGGAATGGTTATGCCGCCGTACAGGCAGTCCGCCACCCACATTGCGGGGTCCGTCGGCATGGCCATGAAGGAATGGACAAAATAAACCGCATCCTTGCCGGGGGACAATCCAACAAGCGGGGTATCGGACCAGCTTTCCCGGCCGGAGGCCAGGATCAATTCATTCCAGCCGATATGGGGAATCTTCAGCGGTTTTCCGTCGGGCGATACCGGAGGAATCGCCACCACCTTTTCGGATATCAGACCCAGGCCGGGAGTGATGCCGTATTCGTCGCTTTCATCCAGCAACATTTGCATGCCAAGACAGATGCCCAGCAACGGCATCCCTTTGGCGGCCACTTCTCTGACCACGGCGTCCAGTCCCAAGTCCACCAGCTTCGCCATGCCATTCGCAAAAGCGCCGACTCCTGGCAGAATAACCCGGTCAGCGGCCAATATCTTTTCCGCCTCGGAGGTAACGATTACCTCAGCGCCGCAATGCTCCAAAGCTCGGCGTACGCTGAAAAGGTTTCCCAAGCCGTAATCAATAACGGCTACTGCCTTAGCTGCCATACTGTCGAATCCCCAGTCCGTTTTTTCTGGCAACATCCCGAATTTCGTTCAAGCCGAACCGCCCATAGTGAAGAATGTCGGCCATGGCAACGGCATCCGCCTCGCCTTGTTGGACGGCCACGAGCAAATCTTCGGGTTTTCCCATGCCTCCGCTTGCGATGACCGGCACATTGACGGTGGACGACACGGCCTTGATCAGGGAAACATCAAATCCCTTGCGGGTCCCCTCCCTATCCACGGAGGTCAGCAAAATCTCCCCGGCGCCCCTCTCGACGCCCTTGCGAGCCCACTCCACCACATCCAGGCCGGTGCGTTCCCGTCCATTGTCGGTGTAAGCCTCCCACCGATCCGGCCCCACTTGTTTGGCTTCAATGGATAGCACCATGCACTGGCTGCCAAAATTGCGGGCCACCTCGCCGATCAATTCGGGCCGAGCCACGGCGGCGGTATTGATCGCTACTTTGTCTGCACCGCAACGCAACAAGTGGCGGGCATCGTCCACCGAACGTATTCCCCCTCCCACGGTGAGCGGGACGAATACGTCCCGGGCCGCCGCCTCGACGATATCCCCCAGATTGTTACGGCCATACAAACTAGCCACGGCATCCATGTAGAGGAGTTCGTCGATGCCCTGCTGATAATAGCGAAGAGCGAACTCATGGGGGACGCCCATGACCCGAAGCCCCTCCAAATGAATGCCCTTGATGAGATTGGGCCCTTTGATATCCAGCCGGGCGATCAGTCGGATTTTCCGCATCTTGTGTCGAGGGTTATTTATCGTGCCAAACCGCGTGGCGCTGCAGCCATTTTCCCTGGTCGAAATACCATAGGTGGGGGGAGCGGAATTGATCACTCAACAGGCGGAAATATTCCCTGTCCATAGTCGGCTGTTCGAACATCTTGCTGGCCACAGGAAATTCATTGGCTGGGATGCTGAGATAGCGGAAGATCTCATCGGCGAAACGTTCGGGATACTCATGGTCGAACCGCTTAACCAGCGCCACTCCTTCCTCGCGGGTAATGTCCCCCGAACGGATTTCCTGGGCAGCGTCATAGCTCGCTCGACCGATGCCGAACTTCACGCCCGTGGTGTAATAGTGAAAGTCGTCGATGCGGTCATCGATGCTGTTGTACTTGCTGTACGTTCCCGGCGTACGTTCGGGCGACGCCTGGAATCCGCCGTGCTCTACGGCATAGTAGTAGCAGCTCTGGGGGTGCCATTTCAGGTAATACCCGAGATAGTGAACCTGCACTTCCTTTTCCTGCAGCTTGTTGGCATCGGCGGGAAGATAGGGCTGAAGGTCATTCTGATCCAAGCCGAATTGCCCCTCCCATTCCGCCACAGACACACCGCCGAGATAAATTTTCGACGTATCGTCGGCGGTGAAATATGCCCAATCCCGCTGCGCGCTGTCTGCATCGCCGATGGGGTTGCCGTATTCGGCCTCGTTTTCGCCGTAAAAAACCAGCGGAATGTCAAACATGAGCGCCATCTTCGGCGCCAACGCCTTTTGGCCAAGCATAAAGGGCTGGAAGGGGTGGAACAGCAATTCGGTTGAAAGCCGAGTCAGCAGGCGGTGTACCCGACCATTGGGCGTCATCAGGTAGTTGTCATGACCGGCGTGTATCCAGGACTGGAAATTCTTCCATCCCCACTCCGTGTAAATGTGCGGCGCCCACGTTACGGTCAGAGGGTGCATGCCATATCGGGTTTTGAGTATATGGGACGCATAAAAACTATCCTTCCCCCCGGAACCCGGCACAATGCAATCGTAGCGCCCATCATTGCGCCGATACCGGTCACAGAGTTCCCGTAGCTGACGGTCCCGCTCCTCCCAGTCGATAACTTTTTTCTTGCGCTCGGTAAAGTTACACGCGTCGCACACGCCGTGCTCATCGAAATGAATAGTTTTCTTCTTCGACTCTCGGGTATGCATGTACTCAACAGCAGAATTGGGCCGTTGATTGGAAATGACGCATTTTTTGCAATACTTCACTTCCTGGGGCAACCCGTAAAGTGTGGGCGGATTCGAATTGTCTTTCGAATAGAGCGACAGATCGACGGGGGATGGATAGGCAATTTTCTGCATAGTAGTCAGGAACCTTTGACACAAAATTCTAATTGGGCACGCTCGAAATCATCCATGCGGCCAACATCAAGCCAGTATTCGTGGATCGGGAACATTGCCACTTGCCGGCCCTCTTTTATTCGCTCACGAATCAAGTCCGGCATATTGCATGGCACCTCTGGCTGCAAACCCCTGATCGCTCCGGGAGACAGCACGTAAATACCAGCATTCACGAAAAAGGTGTGCACCGGCTTTTCAATCACGTCGACCACGCGCTCGCCTTGGGCCGTTACCACCCCGAAGGGCACTTGATAATCGTATTCCCGCACGCAGACCGTCAGATCCGCCTCTTTTTTCTCGTGATAACGGAGAAGCTCAGCGAAATCGAGTTGCGTCAGCAAATCTCCATTCATCACGATAAGCGGCAACTCCCCTACTTCCGGCAGTAAACCAAGAGCCCCCGCGGTACCGAGAGGCGCGTTTTCCTCGATATACCGAATGGTCGCTCCGAATCGCTGGCCATCTCCAAAATAGTTCTTAATCTGGTCAGCCAAGTAATGCACAGAAATATAAAACTTGTGAAATCCCGACGCGATAAAACGCTCTATGATGCCTTCCAAAATCGGCTTGCCGCCGAGATTGAGCATGGGTTTTGGGCAATCATCGGTCAAGGGACGCAAACGTTTCCCGAATCCCCCTGCCATAAGAAAAACCCAGTTCTCCCGTTGCGATGCGGACAGTAACTCACGGTAGCTCTCCAGCCCCACCAGCCGCCCATCCCCGTCCACGACAGGAATCTGTAACAAGTCATTGTTCAGAAAAAGGGCCATCACCTTTTCCGGATCGGTCCCTTCCTGCAACACGGTAGGCTTGGAGTTCATGATCCGCACCACCGGATCGGACAAGGGTATCTGATGAATGATCCCCCGCCGCACATCCCCGTCGGTGACAGTACCGAGCAACCTGCGCTCGCTATCGACGACCAAGGTTATACGCGCCGAGCCGGCGTCGATTACTTTAACAGCCTCGGCAATTGTTGTTTCTGGAGAAACGAGAAGAGGTTCCCAACGTTTCATATGCTCAAGATGTTCTTGGGGCTCATATCGCAAAATGCCTTGTGCGCCAATTCATGGAGTGGGTAGTCCGCCAAAATATCGGCAATCCTGGACGCCGAACCGCCTTCTCCCAAAGGATTTCGAACCTTATTCAACACTTCTCTGAAGTCCGGTTCATATAAGCGCCCAATGGCGCGCGTAATAGCCTCGCGTTGAGGGGGACAATCGATGACGCTAGCAGCGCGGATACGCCCTTTCTGGCGGCTACCGATATTCACCGTCCCAATTTTGAAGGACGGCGCTTCCAATAAACCACTGGACGAGTTTCCGACAACACCATCCACAATTGCCAGACACGACAAATAACGCTGAAGGCCGAGTGAAGCATGGGCGCAAATCCGTTGCGGATTATCAGCCGCATATTTTTGCAGGCGCGCCGCGATTCCACGCCCCCCGGCATCGGCATTGGGAAGCGTAATCAGCACCTTGCATTCCGGAAAAGCATCCAGGGCCGAGAGCAATTCCTCGCATTGTTGGAGGGGGTCCCCATCTTCCGCCGTCGCAGGGTGGAAGGTAACCAACAGATTCCGCGCCCCGAAGCTAAACCCCAAACTTTTCTCCAATTCGACCCGTCCCATCCGAGGAGTGCGCATAATCGCATCCACTCCCATGCTACCCACATTGAAAACGCGCCGCTCTGCTTCGCCCATTTGAAGCAGCCTATTGCGGTAGGGTTCAGCGGCCGTGAAATGCAAAGAGGCCATTTTGCTGACAGCGTGGCGAATTGAATCATCCACCGCACCTTCGGTTAACTCTCCCCCGTGTAGATGGGCAATCGGGATGCGCATCAGTAGGGCTGCCGTCGCTGCCGCCAGAACCTCAAACCGGTCCCCGAGCACGACAATCACGTGGGGCTGCAGTTGCGCAAAAATATCTGCAAACCCCAATGTACCCAGCCCAGTACTTTTTGCCATCCCGGTCCCGGTATCAGATGCCACAAGCATCTCCAGCTTCCGGTCAATGACAAACCCGTCGCTCTCAATTTCCCGATAGGTAAAACCGAACTCAGGGGCAAGATGCATCGCCGCGGCCACTATCTGTAACTTTACTGCCGGCTTGGCTTTGAGATCGTGCAACAGCCAGCGAAGCTGGCCATACTCAGCCCGCGTGCCGGTAATGACACAAATCCGCCGTATTTCAGCCGTCATAACTCGATGAGTTCATCGGCAGAAAAACGGCGGGGAGCTGCTTTTCCCATCACGTCATCCCAACGCATGGGGCTAACTCCTGTACCGGGTCTTTTTGCTGTCAGATTCTCCGGGCTGAACAATTCCCCCTTCTCGATGTCACGCGCCGCCACCAACGACCGACGGGCGATCGGAATATTCCCTTTTTCGCTAGGCGAGGGGGATTTTCGAGTCGAACCCAGCGCCATTTCCACATGGCGTATGGCGTGCACCATATTTTTCAGCTCGTCAGGCTCCAGGCTGGCTTTGTGATCAGGCCCCGGCATGGACCGACTCAGGGTAAAGTGCTTTTCAATCACCGAAGCCCCCCGTGCGACAGCAGCAATCGCCACCTCGATTCCCGGCGTATGATCCGAGTAGCCGACACTCACGTCCAAGGCCAGCCTCAAAGTGTCCATGGCGCGCAAATTCACGTCTTCAAAAGGGGTGGGGTACTCGGTATTGCAATGCAAAATCGTGATGTCTTGGCGGTTGGCGCCCGCCTCTTCAAGAATAGTAAGCGCCGTTTCCACTTCCCCCAAGGTAGCCATTCCCGTCGACAAGATGATCGGCTTGCCGCTTGCCCCCAGTCTACGAAGAAAGGGCAGATTGGTAATTTCGCCGGAAGGGATTTTCAGCATAGGAATCTCCAATCCGAGCAGCAAGTCCAAACTCGAACTATCAAACGGCGTCGAAAGAAAAGTAATCCCACGCTTCTTGCAATATTCAACAAGAGAACGATGGGCCTCAGGACTCAATTCCAGCCGTGCCAACATTTCCAGTTGGCTTTCAGCGTTTCCAGTCGCTTTCGTTTGATATTCCGCTTTTGAAGCAAATCGGCTGGCTACTTCCTTGCTGGAAAAGGTCTGGAATTTCACGGCATCGGCGCCCGCTTCAACCGCCGCGTCCACTAACCGATAGGCAAGATCAATATCCCCGTTATGGTTGACACCCGCCTCAGCTATTATGTAGGTCCTCTGTTTCTCTTTCATAGAATGTGCATTACCTTGAGGCAACCGCTTTAGATTCGTCTCAAATCCTCTCGAACATGAATAACTTCAGCGGGGAATAATCGCCAGCGTAAGGATGCAACGCCTCGCTAAAAAATCGGACAAATTCGGAGTTTCTTTTCACCGCCTTACCGACAGTATGTATGGGATGAAGCACGCGCGTAACAAAATAATGCGTGGAAAGAAAATTTGGCGGGGGCAGAGAATCCCTCGAAGAAAGGGGGCCAATATCTTTCCTGCTGAAGAAATCATCCCGCAAATACAGGTTGTGATGAGCCGGCGGCATCGGGTCCAAGTCAAACTCCTCCCTTGCCATATTGATGTTCTTTAAGGGTGTTTGAAATGCCTCGATAAAAAGAAGAAAGCCCTGCCGGCCATGTGCAGTCGGGGAAGCGACGCACTGAACAATATTATTCAACGCAGTCTGTTGATCTTTCTCATCCAATAAGTTAATTATCACACGCTGGCAAATTAGGATGTCGACGACCCGCCCTCCCAGGAAATTTTCGTCCCGTATATCGCCGCTGATAATTTCGATATCCGGATTCTCTGCACATCTAGCCTCGGCCAGTTGCCTGAGGCTCTCGGTCTTTTCCACACCGACATATTTGTGTCCCGGGTAGTGCTCGGATAATGCCTGAAGCGTGAATCCGTTCCCGCACCCCACATCCACGATAACGACGTCCTGCTGCCCTTTCTGCTGAATCTTTTTCAGGCATTCTCCGACAAATTCAACGATTGCCCCCGTCTCCCTTTGGCGCGTTATTTCATCCGCCATTGTACTAAGGTGAGATAAACCATATTCTTCCGCTACACTTTGGTAGTGTTGTTCAATTACTTCGTCATATTGTTTTTTCATGGTTTACACCTATATCTTCCGTGATCCTCACCACTCCACTAAGAATGCAACGGGGGCAACTTAAGCAAGCCTTCCCCTGCTAAATATTGTAAATATCCGCCTTATAGGCGGATAAGTTTTTCGGGTCAGAGAACCATGTAATAGTTTCTTTCAACCCGCGACGGAAACCTTCCAACCCACCATATTCTGGAACCCAACCAGTCAAATTACGCATTCGCTCGTTATTGGCCCACAGTCGGTATACTTCACTCGCACTTGGCCGCAGACGCACGTCATCCTGCTCGAATTCCAAGGAAACCCCCATCAGTTCCCCAATCAAATAGGCCATATCGCCTATGCTAATCTCGAAATTGCTTCCAAGATTAATGACCTCGCCGATTGCGCTATCGGCAGCTGCCAGTGCGACGAGTCCCCGCACAGTGTCCATCACGTAGGAAAAATCCCGTGTAGGATGCAGTGCCCCTAACTTAACCCGTTTTGTCCCGGTTGCTATTTGCGAAATTATGGTTGGGATAACCGCTCGGGCAGACTGCCGCGGACCATAAGTATTGAAGGGTCGAGCAACTACCACAGGGGTTTCAAACGAGCGCTGAAAAGACAAGGCTATTTGATCTGCACCAATCTTGCTGGCGGAATAAGGAGATTGCCCTTGCAAGGGATGCTCTTCATCTATTGGCACGTAACGCGCGGTCCCATACACCTCGCTCGTAGATGTATGAACAATCCGCTCAACCCCAAAATCCCGCCCCGCCTGAACGATATTAAGCGTCCCCTTGATGTTGGTATCCACATATGAATCGGGCGAATGATAGGAATATGGGATCGCGATGAGCGCCGCCAGGTGGAACACTTGATCACAACCCTTCATGGCTGTCCGTACGCCATAAGGGTCCCTTACATCTCCTGAAAACACCTCGAACTTGCCCCGCACATCCGATGCGCAATGATCCAACCATCCCCATGTGTTGAACGAGTTGTAGTGGACAAATGCCCGCACGTCACAGCCTTGACGCACCAAATATTCCGTCAGATGGGAGCCGATAAAACCATCCGCGCCAGTAACCAGCACTCTCATAACTTGCCAATCTCTCTAAACTTCTATATTGGGCCGGAATGCGCCGTCCCCGAGAAGATGCCCAACAAATCGACCCATCATGCTACAGTAGACCGACCAAAATGCCAATTTGCAGCTTTAAGCCATGCCCACAACTCTTTCATCAAACAAGTTAGCCATTGCGCTGTTCACGTTGTATCTCTGGGTATTGCCCATAGCCCAGACAATCGCACTACGAAACATTTTCTTTGTGGCACTCATTGCCCTTACCGCCTTGGAAGTGTGGCGAAAAAATATACGCATTCGATTTCCCCTTGCCGCCGCATGGGCACTTTATGCACTCGCAGCCATAAGCTCTCTTTTCTATGCCAAAGACTTTCTTTTTTCCCTCGGGGAAATTAAAGGGGAGATAGCCAATAGCCTTCTGGTTCTGATGCTGGCCGCCTCTTGGATAAACAACCTTAAAGACTTAACTCTGTTTCTAGGGTTAGTAACTATGGGCAATGCTTTGCAAATCATGGGGGTTATTGCAAAGCTTCTTTGGTTTTCGCCATTCTGGACCACTCCAGACATCCCTTTGTCCAGTTTGCTCAACATAGGTGCCGGGAAAATTTGGTACAACGGTGTAGGCAATTTGAGTAGCTTTCTGGTGACAACCCTCCCCTTGGTAATGGCTTTTGCCTTTGACCAGGCACGCCAACGTAACGTCTTAACATGGGCCACATTGGCGCTTGTGGCATTGAATTTTCTCGCCTTGTATGCCACTGGCAACCGCATGGGCCTCATTGCCGCCATGGTCGAAATTGGAGTTACGGCCGGTTGGCTGATCTACCATCAAAAACGCCGCTGGCTGCTGATAACCGGAGCATTGCTGGTTTTATTGGCAATTATGGGTGGAGCGCTGCTTAAGGTGGCCCAAACACGTACATCGGAAAATGATGCGCATTGGGGCCATGATGTGCGCTGGAAAATGTGGCAAGCTACTCTGGATTATATTGGACAGCACCCTGTAAGTGGGGAAGGATTCGGGCGCACCGTAGCAGCCCACACCAATTCGGCCCTTCAAAAAGCTCTAAACTATGAGCATGCCCACAACATGGTTCTCAACAAAGGGATTCAGATGGGTTTGCCCGGTATTGCGGCTTTTTTGCTGTTATGGGCAGCAACGATTTATTCACTACGCCCCGGGAAAGAGGATGATCCGCGGCTACAAGTCTATGCTGTAGCCGCCACAGCAATGGCGGCAGGAGTATTCGCTAAAAACATGACAGACGATTTTTTCGTACAACACAATGCCCTGCTGTTCTGGCTGCTGGTTGGCGCCATTCTTGGAGCACGCAGTAAAGCCCCCTTGACGCCTATGACCTAACATGCCTTCATTGAAGCGAAGGAGTATATTCGGGTACCCATTTGGCAAGCCAACGGCGCACCTCTGCGTCCTCATGGATGGGCGTTCCAGTCTCCTCCAATATATTCCTCACCCATGACTCATCAACTGTCCGGGCCCGGGCAATACGCAATTTGGAATGGGGTGTAGGCAGGGTGTGCTCGTCATCCGCTAGCAATTCTTCAAAAAGTTTTTCGCCGGGGCGCAAGCCCGTATAGACGATACGTATTTCGTCATCACTAAATCCCGACAGTCGGATCATATCCCGTGCTAAATCGACGATTTTCACCGGCTCGCCCATGTCCATAACGAAAATTTCACCTCCTTTTCCCATCAAACCAGCCTGAAGTACAAGCTGCGCCGCTTCGGGAATGGACATGAAATAACGCACGATTTCCGGATGAGTAACCGTCACCGGCCCCCCTTTGGCGATCTGCTCCTGAAACTTGGGTATAACGCTACCAGCGGAAGCCAGCACGTTGCCAAAACGGACCATCACGAAACGCGTAGAGGCATTTCCCTGCAACCCTTGGCAAACCATTTCCGCCAGCCGCTTGGTTGCCCCCATAACATTGGCGGGATTTACCGCCTTGTCGGTGGAAATCAGCACCAGCTTTTCCACCCCATGGGAAATCGCAGCCTGGGCAAGGGTATGGGTACCCAACACATTGTTCTTGACCGCTTCCCAAGCGTTCTCCCGCTCCATCAACGGAACATGCTTGTAGGCCGCCGCATGGAAAATCACTGCTGGCCGATAACGTTCCAACACCTTATCCAAACGAGTGCGATCCTTTACATCCCCAATTACACATATCACCGGTTGGCCGCTGAATTCTTGCTCTATACGATAGAGCGCAAATTCAGACAGTTCGAATAGCACCAACAATCCGGGTTTGAAACGCGCAATCTGTCGACATAGTTCCGAACCTATGGATCCTCCCGCCCCCGTCACCATCACCACCTTTCCGGTCAACAGGGAATGCAAGCCAGCATCGTCAAGTACCACAGGATCACGGCCTAACAAGTCTTCCACCTCTATGTTCCGAAGCTGTGACACGGTAACTCGTCCGCTCACCAGATCATCAAGAGCGGGAACAGTCATGACCTTAAGGCCGGCTTCCGTACATTTCTCCACCACCGACTTGCGAACTGTATGCGATACCGATGGCATGGCGATAATCACCTGCCCGACTTCCAGTTCTTTGGCCCAATGGGCCACGTCGCCCAGCCCTCCCACCACCTTGGCACCATAGAGCATTCGCCCATGCTTTTTCGGATCATCGTCAAGAAGACCGACCACCTGCCAACGCTTGCTGCGTTCCAGGTCCTTAACCAGTCCAACTGCCGCATCCCCGGCCCCCAATACCAATACCGGCTCACCTTGGCCAACAAAAGGGCTGTAAAGAGAGTGTTCCTTCCACGCCCTATAGGCGAATCTTCCCCCTCCCATCAACAACACCAGCAAAATCGGATCAAGCACCAATACCGATCGGGGAACCAGGTTTGCCTGATCAACTAATATCAGACCAAGCACTATAGCGCCAAGCCCCACAGCAAATACGATGCGCTTCAGGTCGTGAACCCCTACGTAACGCCACATGCCCCGATAAAGTCCGAACTGCCCGAACAGCACTAACTGGAGAGGCGCTACCCACAGTAGAGTGCGCAACATTCCCGTTTCATAGGGAGCGGGCATATCGAAATTGAAACGCAGCCAAAAAGCAGCACACCATGCAACCACAACAGCAATCAAATCATGTATGAAAGCAAGCGCCGCTCGATTTTTAAACAGGGTCAGTTTCATTGGCGTCATTTTTTTCGGCTCTGTTGAATTTCGAGTGGTTAAACGGCATGAGGGTTGATCTTCGAGAAGTCGAGCTTGCCGGCGATCAGGAAGATGACGGTCCTGATGGTGTTCAGGCGTGTGAAGCCTCTGGCGCGTCGCTT
>JBFXHL010000014.1:0-38884 GCA_050177075.1 Sulfuricellaceae bacterium
GCCTGTTTTTCAACCGGGGCTTCGAAGTGCTGCCCCAGGTCCACGACGAGGTGGCGGCGGTGGCGGCCGAATCCCTTTTCGACGGCTGGGACCCGTCGGCCAAGGGCTATCGCCCGGTGCCGGAAGCAGACCGGCAGTGGCTGCTGGGGCAGCTCAAGCGGGTGAAGGACGATTACCATCTGCCGGTGGTGTCCATCGACTACCAGCCGCCGGGAAAACGGGCCGACGCCCGGGCCACGGCGGAGAAAATCCGCGCCCTGGGTTTCATCCCCTGGGTGTCCAATCCGTCCCTGGACATGCTCGGTGTCGGGGCGGTGGAGGTGATGCCGCGCAAGGTGCTGGTGCTGCAGGGGGAAAGCGACGACGTGAAGCTCGCCTACGCCGATGCCCTGCGCTATGCGGCCCTGCCACTCAATTATTTGGGTTATGTCCCCGAGTTCCACAGCGCGCGCGAAGACTTGCCCGAAGGGGTCCTGACCGGCCGCTATGCCGGCATCGTGGTGTGGCTGCCCGTGGGAGCGCGGGGCATCAATCCGAAACTGGGGGAGTGGCTTGCCGCCCGGGTGAAGGAAGGGATGCGGCTGGCGGTGTTCGATGATTTCGGCTTCCGCCTCGACAGCCCGGCCGGGCGGGCCCTCGGCTTCAGCGTTGCCGTGCCTGAACCGAAGCCCGGCCGGATCAGAGTGGCTAGCGTCAAATCCCCGATGGGGTTCGAGGCCAAGGTGCGGGCGGATCGGGACGGCTTTTCTCCCTTGCGCCTGGAAAAAGGGGAGGTGCTGCTGCGCTTGGCCGCCGACAAGGGCGGTACCATGGATGCCGCCGGTTTCACCCCCTGGGGCGGCTACGTGCTCTATCCCTATGCGGTGGAATCCCTGCCGATCGACGATGGCACCCGCTGGCTGGTGAATCCGGTGGAGTTCCTCCGCCGCTCCCTGGCCCTGCCCCCCATGCCCGTGCCGGACGCCACCACGGAAAACGGCCGCCGCCTGCTGATGGTGCATATCGACGGCGACGGCTTCGCCAGTCGGGCGGAGCTGCCGGGAAGCCCGTTTGCCGGGGAGGCGCTGCTCGACGAGGTGCTGGAGAAATACCGCCTGCCCACCACGGTGTCGGTCATCCAGGGGGAAGTGGCGCCGGACGGCCTTTATCCCAAGGATTCGCCCCAACTGGAGGCCATCGCCCGGCGCATTTTCGCCCTGCCCTACGTGGAAATCGCCAGCCATTCCTATTCCCACCCTTTCTACTGGAATCCCGCCATGATCTCCGCGGACCAGGCGAAGTACGGCTACCACCTGAACATTCCCGGTTACCGGTTCAGCCTGGAACAGGAGATTCTGGGCTCAGTGGACTATATCAACAGCCGTCTCGCGCCGCCGGACAAAAGGGTGAAGCTGTTTCTCTGGACCGGGGACTGCAACCCGGACGACAAGGCCCTCGCCCTGGTGGCGAAGCTCGGCATCGGCAACATGAACGGCGGCGATACCACCCTCACCCGCAGCCGCCCCTCCCTCACCCTGGCCGGGCCGATCGGGCTGTCCAAGGGCGGACGTTTCCAGGTCTACGCCCCGAACCAGAACGAGAACGTCTACACCGAACTGTGGACGGGGCCCTTCTATGGGTATCGCAGCGCGGTGGACACCTTCCAGCTCACCGACCGCCCCTACCGCCTGAAGCCCATCGACATCTACTACCACGTCTATTCCGCCACCAAGCGGGCCTCCCTCCGGGCCCTCGACGAGGCCTACCGCTACGCCCTGTCCCAGCCCACCCGGCCCCTACATGCGTCGGACTACATCGCCATCGCGGAGGACTTCAACCGTGCCCAGGTGGCGCGAATTCCCGGTGGCTGGCGGGTGGCGAGCGGCGGCGCCCTGCGGGAGTGGCGGGCGCCCGCCTCCCTCGGTCTTCCCGAGGTGGCGGCCAGCGCCGGCGTGGCGGGGTACAGCCAGTACAACGGCGAAACCTACGTCCACACGGCGACGGGGGAGGGGACGCTGCGCTTCGCCTCTTCCCCCTCGCGCCGCCCCTACCTGGCCGATGCCAATGGCCGGGTGGAAGGCTGGCGCGAACAGGGGAAAGGGTTCGAATTCACCCTCCGGGGCTACGTGCCCCTGGAATTCACGCTGGAAAACGCCGCCAGCTGCCGCGTGCGCGCCGACGGCAAACCGCTGGCGCCCGCCGGCAAGCGCTACAGGATAGGCCATGGAACTGCTGCAACGATCCAGGTCGATTGCTGACCAGCCCGTCGCCGAACGGGCGCGCCTGCTCTCCCCCTGGGCTCTGCTGGGCATGGTCCTGGGGACCATGCTGGTGCTGGCCCTGATTTTCCCCAAGCAGACCCTGGTGGCGCAGATCAGCAGCCAGCAGCAGGGAAACAGCCTGACCGTCAGCTACCTGAATAACCTGCTGCGCACCGACCCCAACAACCGGGAGCTGGAATACCAGCTGGCGCGGCAGAAAATGCTGCTGGGGAAACTCGACGAGGCCGGGGAGATTCTCGCCCGCCTGCGGCATCAGGGAGACAACCCGGAACTGCGGCGGCGGGCCGAGGTGCTGGACATGAACCTGCGGGTGCTCCAGGCCAGGACCTACGCCGCCGACCCCAAAAAGCGGGAGGAGGCCTGCGCCGTCCTGCGTCAGGCCATGGAGAAAATGGCGGCGGAGGGATGGGACGAGGGCACTCTGCAGGAGCTGGCGGTGCAGGCTGCCCAGTTGCGGGAGAACGACATCGCCGGCCAGCTCTACCGCCGCCTGGCGGAACAGGGCAAAACCGTCTCCCCCCGCTGGTTCGCCGAGGCGGCCCAGCTGGCCCTGGGGGACGGCAACTACGCCCTTGCCGCCGAGCTGTATTTCGCCGCCCAGCGCCGCGCGCCCAGCCGCACCCTGCGGCGGGAGTATTTCCTCGCCGGCCTGAAGACCCTCCAGTCCGGCAACCTCCTCCGCCAGGCGATGGCGGCGGCGGACAAGCACCTGGGGGACCTCGCCGACGATCCGGAAACTTTGTACTTCCTCGCCAACCTGGCTCGTTCCGCCAACGACCTGCCCCGGGCCGAAGGCTACGTCAAGCGCCTGCTGCGCCTGTCCGACGCCGCGCCGGCCCGCCCCTCGCTGGCTGCCCTGCTGGATTTTCTGGTTCCCCCCGCCCAGGCCGACGAGCGCCCCGCCCTGCGGCCCTACGACGAGAAAATCTATACCCTGGCCTACGAGGTCTTCCTCGCCAACCGCAATCTCCAGGATGCCTACCGCATCGCCAAGGCGGCCGTCGCGGCGCGGCCGGACGACCATGCCTGGCTCCAGCGCCTGGCCCGGGTGGCCGAATGGGGCGGCAAGCCGGCGGAGGCCCTGGCCACCTGGAAGCGCCTGGCCTACGAGGACAATCTGGCGGAAGCCTGGCAGGGGGTGCTGCGCCTGGCGCCGGGGCTCAACGATGAGGAAGCGCTGCTCGCCGCCTGGAAGCACGAGGCCGTGACCCGGCCGCTTTCCCTGGCGGAGTGGGATTTCCTCGTCACCACCTTCGAGAACCGGGGCGACCCTGACGGTGCCATCGCCCTGCTGCGGCGGGTAGCCAACGGCGACGCCGCCCTCCTGGAACGTTTGGCGGCCCTGGATGAGCGTGCCGACCGCCTGGACGAGGCCATCGCCGCCTACGCCGCCCTGGAAAGGCGCCCCGGCGTGGCGACGCCGGCCCTGGTGCGCTATGCGGCAGTGCTGCTGGCCCGGGATCGCCAGGAGGAGGCCCTGGCCATGCTGCTGCGCCACCGGGATCAGGTGGCGGAGAGCGAGGGCGAGTACTGGGGCCTGTTGGGGGAAATGGGCTGGCGCCTGCAGCAGGACGCGGCCGCCGAATACGCCTACCGCAAGCTGACGGCGGGCGGCGGGGAAAAGGCCGACGCCACGGCCTACGAGCGGCTCCTGGCCCTGCTGAAGGAACGCTATCCCGACGAAGCGCTGGTGCTGGCCGAACGCGGGGCCGCTCGTTTCGGCTCGACGGATCTGGTGCTCTCCGCCCTGGAGCTGGCCTGGGGGCGGCAGAACCTGGCCGCCATGGCGCGGATTTTCGGCGCCATTCCGCCCGCAGCGCGGTCCCGCATCGAGGGGCTGGCCTACTACTGGACCCTGCGGGCCCAGTACCGGCAGGCGCGGGGGGAGAAGGAACTGGCCATGCGCAACTACCGCCGTGCCATCAGCCTGGCGCCGGCGGACAGCGGCATCCTCACCGCCTACCTGTGGCTGCTGGTGGAAATGCAGGATGGCGACCGACTGCGCATCTGGCTGTCGCGGGTGGACGGGCGCCTGGGGAAAGAGGAGGAACTGTCCAAGGTGGCTGCCGCCGCCTACCTGGCCCTCGGCCGCGCCGACCGGGCGCTGCCCCTGATGGAGCGTGAGGCCCGTCAGCAGAAAAACGACTACCTGTGGCAACTGGGCTATGCCGACGCCCTGGAACAGGCCGGGCGCGGCAACCAGGCGTGGAAGGTGCGCTACCGCGCCTGGCGGGAATTGCGCGCCGATTTCGCCAAGGGCGGGAAAGTGCAGGGGGGGGACAAGCGCCTGCTGGCCTACGTGCAACTGGCGGCCCGCTTCGTGCCCGCCGACGACTCCCTCGCCGCCCTGCGCCTGCTGCTGCGCCAGGACAGCCCCGCCGCGGACAAGGCGGAGCAGGGCGAAACCGCTGCCCAGGCGAAGGAACTGGCCCTGTCCTGGGCCCTCAGCCAGGAGCGGAACGAGGCGGCCAAGGCCTGGCTGTGGCGCAATTACGCCCGCAAGCTGGCGGCGCCCCGCTGGGCGGCGGTGTCCCTGGCCTTGAAGGACAACGACCTGGATACCCTGGAGCGCCTGTTCGAGCAGGGCGGCGGCCTGGGCATTCCCCGCTTCGACCGGGTGGAGGCGGCCCGCAGCCTGGGCCGGGTGAGGGAAGCCCAGTCCCTGGCCTTCGCCAACCTGGATTACGCCCCGGACGACGATCAGGCCCACGAGGTGTTTTCCAACCTGGTGATGGATACGGCCTCCAGCCTGCAAGGGGAGGTGCGCCCCTTCCGCCGCGGCGTGCTCAGCGGGGTGGAGCGCAGCGTGACCCTCGGCTGGTGGGCGAGTCCCGTGCTGAAAATCGAGCCGTCGGCGACGGTGGTCCACCAGGGGTCCGACGACGAAACGGCGTTGCCCGGCGTGCCGGCGGTGGACCGGCGGTCAGGGGTGGGGCTGACCTACCGGGGCGCCGACGGCGAGTGGAGCGCCCGGCTGGGGCGGCGCACCGCCGTCGACACTTTCACCGAGGCCCAGGCGGGGTTTTCCTCCCTGGAGCACGCCGGATTCCAATGGTCGGCCGCCCTGCGGCACAACGCCATGGCCAGTGAAACCTCGGCCCTGCGGGTGGGGGGGATGAAGGACCAGGCGGAGGGCAACGTCAATTACGCCTTCAGCCGGCGGGAATACCTGCGTACCCGGGTGTGGAAGGCGCGCTACTATTCCCAGTGGCGCGATTACCTGGCCCAGGGCCACGGCCTGGACTGGGAGGTGGGGCACCGCTTCCGCCTCGAGTACCCGGACCTGTCCCTGCGCTTGGGGGGGGCGGCCCAGCATTTCAAGCGGGACGGGGTGGGGGACGCCCTCCTGGCCCAACTGGTGCCCGACGGCACGGTTCCCAGCGCCGAGGTCTTTCTGCCGGAGAACTACCAGTACTACGGCGTATCCCTCGGCTACGGCGACTACTACCGCGACCATTACAGCCGCAAGCTGCGCAGCTTTGCCACGGTGGGCTTCGGCCACAATACCCTCACTGGGGCGGCGCACAACTTGAGCATCGGCGCCACCACCAGCATCATCGGCAAGGACCGCTTCACCTTCGGCTACGACAACGCCAAGGGCGGCACCGGCACCGGCGATACCCTGTGGGAGCTGTGGCTCCAGTACGAATACTTTTTGTGATTTGACCACAACAAGGAGAACGATGTGTTGAGACGATACCTGCCATACTTCCTGATGCTGCTGGCCGCCCTCCTGGCCGGCTGCGCCACCATCGACCACTCTCCCCGCCCCGCCCTGGAGCACGGCGCGAAGTGGGCTATCGCCCCCTTCCTCAACCATACCGACGCTCCCCAGGCGGGGATGCGGGCCGAGGCGATGGCGGATACCCTGCTGCGCGCCCTGGGCATCGGCGACTTGGTCCGTTATCCCGCCGAACTGGCCCAGGACAGCGTGTTCGAGCCCAGCGAGCGCAAGGCCCAGGACGAGGCCCTGCGCTGGGCCAAGGAGCAGGGCGTGCGCTACGCCCTCACCGGCGCCGTCACCGAGTGGCGTTACAAGGCCGGCGTGGACGGCGAGCCGGCGGTGGGCCTCAGCCTGTCCATCGTCGATCTCCAGAGCGGCAGCGTGGTGTGGAGCGCCGCCGGCGCCAAGAGCGGCTGGAGCCGCGACGCGGTGAGCGCCGTGGCCCAGAACCTGATGCACGATCTGCTGCAGAGCGCGGGCATCCGCTAATGGCCGAGCGCCACCGCAGCTTCAGGGAGCAGGTGCGCAGGGCGGTCCTGCCCCTCACCGCCGATGCGCGCTGGGTGTGGGTCGAGTCCACTATCCTGACGGTACTGGCATTGGGGCTGGCCTACGCCGTCCAGCCCGAGCAGCCGTTCTTCGTCGAATCGGAGTTTCCCTGGCCGTGGTTCGCTCCCCTGCTGCTGGCCCTGCGCTACGGCATGATGCCGGGCATCTTTTCCGCCTTCCTCATGCTGGCCGCCTGGCTGCTCCTGAACTACTGGTGGCTGCCCCAGGCGGGGGAGTTTCCCAAGCTCTACTTCTTCGGCGGCATGCTGGCGGTGATGGTGTGCGGCGAATACAGCGACCTGTGGCAGACGCGCCTGCGCCGCCTCAACGAGGCCAACCATTTCCTCGACGAGCGCATGTCGCGCATGACCAAGCTGCACCACCTGCTGCGCCTGTCCCACGACCGGCTGGAGCAGGACCTGCTTTCCCGTCCGGCCACCCTGCGGGATACCCTCGTCTCCCTGCGGGGGCTGGCTGTGGGGGATCGCCGAGGGCAGGCCATGCCGGCGGGGGAGGATATGCTGGTGCTGCTGGCTCAGTATTGCCAGCTGGAGGGGGCGGCCCTTTACGCGACCGATGACGATGGCCGCAGTTTCAGCCAGGTGGCCAAGCTTGGCGACCCGCCGGCTTTCGACCGCACCGACCCCATGGTCGACCAGGCCCTGGAGCACCGGACCCTGACCCATGTCCAGACCATGGAATTGAGCACGGCCACGGAAAGCCGCTTCCTGGTGGTGGCGCCGGTGCTCAGCAGCAAGGGGCGGCTGTTGGGGGTGCTGGCCGTGGACCAGATGCCTTTTTTCGCTCTCAACCAGGATACCCTGCAACTGCTGGCGGTGATGCTGGGTTATTACGCCGACAGCGTCAGCGACGTGGAGGAGGTGCGGGAGATCACGGAACGCCATGCCGACTGCCCCCTGGAGTTCGCCGAGGAACTGGTGCGCTTGTGGCGCCTGGGGCGGGACCACGGGGTGCAGTCCCACGTGGTGTCCCTGTCCTTCCTGCCCCATGACGACCGGGAGGACATGGTGATGCTGCTCAAGCGCATGAAGCGGGGCCTGGATGTGGCCTGGGAACTGCGCCGGGGCGAGACGGTGAAGTACGTCAACCTGATGCCCCTCTGCGGCGAGGTGGCGGTGGAGGGCTATTTGCAGCGCCTCGAACACCTGTTCAAGCAGCATTTCGGCGTTTCCCTGGAGGACGCCTGCGGCCGGGTCCATGTGGCGGAACTCGGGGTCAAACCGCTGATGACGACCATGGAGGACATCGTCACCCATGCTTAACTGGAAGCTGGGCTTGGGTGCCCTGTCCCTGGAGTCCTCCGCGCTGCTGGCGGTTTACCCGAACCAGACCGGGGCGGGGGCCCTGGCGCTGTTCCTCCTGTGCCACGGTGGCGCCAGCGTCATGCTGGCTCTGTTCGTCCACGGCCTGCTGCCTCCCCAGTACCGGCTGCCACGTCTTTTAACCCTTGCGCTGCTGTTTAGCTTTGCCTTCTTCATGCCCGTGGTCGGCCTCGCGTCCCTGTGGCTGAGCGTGGTGGCGTCCACCTACCTGCCGCGCTTCATCAAGCAGCATGAATACGCCAAGGTGGAATTGCCGGAGTTCGTCCCCGCCCGGGGCGGGCAGGAAATGTCCTTCGGTCACGGCGCGTTGCGGCCCATGCTGACCAATCGCTCCATCCCCGTCGAGCGGCGGATGAAGGCTTTGCTGGCCCTGCAGGGGGTGGCGCCGTCGGCGGCCAACCCCATCCTGCGCCAGTCCATGGACGACACCGCCGACGATATCCGGCTGATAGCCTACGGCATCATCGACCGGCGGGAAAAGGCGATCTACAAGAAAATCCGCGCCGAGGCGGCGCAACTGGAGCAGGCCCAGAAACCGGAAGAGCGCCTCAACAGCCTGCGCCACCTGGCGGAATTGCACTGGGAGCTGGTGTACGAGCATCTCGTCCAGGGGGACGTGAAAAGCCACCTCATCGCCGAGGCGCGGCGCTACGTGGATGAGGCCCAGAAGCTGGCGCCGGACGATCCGGGCATCTGGTACCTGCGGGGGCGGGCGGAACTGGAAACGGGAAACCTGCAGGAGGCCGAATTCGCTTTCATGCAAAGCTTCGAGAAAGGCCTTCCCCGGGCGCGGGTGCTGCCCTACCTGGCGGAGGTCACCTTCCGTCGGCGGGATTTCGAACTGGTGGCGGTGCTGCTGAAGGGAATTTCGGAGGTGCAGTTGTCGCCCCGCCTTAAGCCGGTGGTGAGTTATTGGACTTCCCGGGGGAGCAAGGCATGAATTTCACCCGGGGGACCCATGCCGACATCGGGCTGCTGCTGGAGGGGACCTATCCCTATGTCTCCGGCGGCGTTTCGAGCTGGGTGCACCAGCTGATCCGGGGCTTTCCCGAGTACACCTTCGCCCTCATCTTCATCGGCAGCCGGCCGGAGGATTACGGCGACCGGAAATATCCCCTGCCGGACAACGTGGTCCACCTGGAGCACCACTACATTTTTTCCTCCCACGAGGCGCCGCCGGTCCAGGCCTGCGACGGCGACGCGGAAGTGTTCGAGCGGGTGGATAAGCTCCACGAGGCCTTCCGCACCCCCCTCGCCACGCCCTGGAGCGGCCTCTTCGCCGAGCTGGCGAAGGAGCTCCACGAGGGCGGCAAGCTGCCCCATGGCACCTTCCTGTACGGCAGGCGTTCCTGGGACTTCATCCGCAACCGTTACAGCAAGTACTGCGCGGACCCTTCCTACATCGACTATTTCTGGACCGTGCGCATCATGCACACGCCGGTGTGGCTGCTGGCGGCGGCGGGGCAGCATCCCTTCCCGGTGCGCGCCTACCATACCGTCTCCACCGGCTACGCCGGCTTCCTCGGCGCCCTGCTCAAGCAGTACACCGGCAAGCCCCTGATTCTGTCGGAGCACGGCATCTACACCAAGGAACGCAAGATCGACCTCTTCCAGAGCGACTGGGTGCGGGACAACCGCAACCTGTTCCAGCGCAGCGCCACGGAAATCGGCTACCTGAAGCAGCTATGGATCCGCTTCTTCGAGGTCCTGGGCAAGATGTGCTACGACGCCTGCGACCACATCGTCGCCCTCTACGAGGCCAACCGACAGCGGCAGCTCCAGGACGGGGCGCCGGAGGGAAAAACCCGCTGTATTCCCAACGGCGTGAATCTAAGCAAGCTGGTGCCCCTGCGCCGGCAGCGGGCCGAAGGGGTGCCGCCGGTGATGTGCCTCATCGGCCGGGTGGTGCCGATCAAGGATGTGAAAACCTACATCCGTGCCATGCGCACGGTGGTGAACCGGGTGCCGGAGGCCCAGGGATGGATCGTGGGGCCGGAGGAGGAAGACCCGGAATACGCCCGGGAGTGCCGTGAGCTGGTGCAGAGCCTGGGCCTGGCCGAGTCGGTGAAATTCCTCGGCTTCCAGAAGGTGGAGGATATCCTGCCCAAGGTGGGGCTGCTGGTGCTGAGTTCCATCAGCGAGGCCCTGCCCCTGGTGGTGCTGGAGGCTTACGGCGCCGGGGTGCCGGTGGTGACCACCGACGTGGGTTCCTGCCGCCAGCTGGTGTACGGCCTGGCGGGCGAGGACGAGGCCCTGGGGCCGTCGGGGCGCATCGTCGGCATCGCCTCTCCCGAGGCCCTGGCCGATGCCTGCCTGGAGCTGCTCACCGACGAGGAGGCCTGGCATGCCGCCCAGAAGGCCGGCATGGAACGGGTGGAGCGCTACTACTCGGAGGAACTGGTGTTCGACAGCTACCGCGGCATTTACCGCGCTTGTTTGAAGGAAACGTGACGTGGCGGGCATCGGCTTCGAACTGCGGAAACTCCTCAAGTCCGACACCTACAGCGGGCTGCTGCAGGCCTACCTCTATGCCGGGGTGATCAGCTCCGGCTCCTGGGTGCTGTCCATCATCGGCGTCCTGATTATCGGCTTCATGAGCCTGTCGGTGGTGGTGCCGGAGTTTCTCGTCACCCAGTTCCAGGTCTCCGTCACCTACATCATGGTGGGCTCCCTGGTGCTGACGGGGTTGATCCAGCTTGCCTTCACCCGCTTCATCGCCGACCGCATGTTCGAGGAGCGGTACGAAATCGTCATGCCCAACTTCAACGGCCTCTTGATGCTGGTCATGCTTGCCTCGGGAGGGCTGGGGGTGCTGGCGCTGTTCCTCTTCTTCAACGGCGTCGGTGCCGCCTACAAGCTGCTGCTCTTGTGCGGCTTCGTCGCCATGTGCTGCATCTGGGTGACCACCCTGGCCCTGTCGGGAATGAAATACTACAAGACCATCGTCGCCATGTACGGCGCGGGCTACGCCATCAGCGTCCTGACGGCCCTGGTGCTGCGGCCCTTCGGCCTGGAGGGGCTGCTGGCGGGATTCGTCTTCGGTCATGTCGTTCTCCTCACCGGCATGCTGTCCCTGATCTACCGGGATTACCCCTCGTCCCGCTTCGTCGCCTTCGATTTCCTGAAGAAGGGGGTGATGTATCCCAGCCTGATGGTTTCCGGCTTCGCCTACAACCTGGGCGTGTGGATCGACAAAATCATCTTCTGGTTCTACCCCGACACGGGACAGAACGTCATCGGCCCCCTGCGGGCTTCCCTGATTTACGATTTTCCCATCTTCCTCGCCTATCTTTCGGTGATTCCCGGCATGGCGGTGTTCCTGGTGCGGATGGAGACGGACTTCGTCGAGTACTACCAGAAGTTCTACGACTCGGTGCGGGAGGGCGGAACCCTGGAGTACATCGAGGAAATGCGGGACAAAATGGTGCACACCATCCGCCAGGGTCTGGGGGAGATCGTCAAGATCCAGGCCATCGCGGTGCTCCTGACCTTTGTCCTGGGGCCGTCCCTGCTGCGCTGGTTGGGGATTTCCGAGCTGTATCTGCCCCTGCTGTACGTGGACGTGGTGGCCGCGGCCCTGCAGGTGGTGCTGCTGGGCTTGCTCAACGTGTTCTACTACCTGGACAAACGCCTCAATGTCCTGGCCCTGGTGCTGTTCTTCCTCGCCGCCAACGCGGCCCTGACCTTCGCCACCCTGAAGCTGGGGGCCACTTTCTACGGCTACGGTTTCGCCCTTTCCCTCCTCGCCACGGTGGTGATCGGCATGCTGCTCCTCGACCGCCGCCTGGAGCGGCTGGAGTACGAAACCTTCATGCTGCAATAGGCGTCCGGAGATCGTTTTTTCCGGCTGGTGGGACGGCCTCCTTGCCAAGCCTTGCAGGCGGGTGATTGCGTTGCTTGGCGCGATTGACTATGCTCCCGGAAACCCCGAGAGAACACCATGACCTCATCTGAAACCCTTGAGCTGATGCGCGCCCAAGCCTCCGATCTCTACCGCCATTTCGGCATCCGGAACCTGTTCGTCTTCGGTTCCGTCGCTCGGGATGAGGCGCGGTCTGACAGCGATGTGGACGTGCTGGTGGAATTCGAGGGAAAGGCGGATTTTGACCGCTACATGGGATTGAAGCTGTATCTGGAGGACATGCTCCACCGGCGAGTGGATCTTGTTACCCGGCAGGCCCTGCGGCCAGCCCTGCTGCCTTCCGTGGAAAAGGACGCGATCCGTGTCCCGTGAATGGGCGCTCTACCTGGAGGATATCCTGCAAAGCAGCGGAAAAATCCTGCGTTACTGCGCTGGCATGGATTATGAAGCAACGAAATAAGGGACAGACCACGCTTTTCCTTGCTGGTCGTTGGTGATCTTCAAACCATTCCTGCCGTAGCCAGAAGCCCCCTCAGACAGCGGGCCATATCCTGCAGGGCGGCGTATTCCTCCGCTGGGATTCCCGCCCCGGCGAAATCCAGGGCGTCGGGGTAGCCGCTGGCGGCTTCTCCCCGTTGTTTCGCTTCCTTCAGCCATGCTTCCGCCCACTCCGTGGCGGTGGTCAATTCGGTGCCTGTCAGGCTTTCTCCTGCCGCCGTCGCGGCCTGCCAGAAGCCGTTGCGGGACAGGGCCCGGTGCAGCTTGGCCAGGGCCGGGCGGTCTTGGTCCCGGAGCGCGGCGGCGATGGCTGCGGCGCTTTCGGACAATAATTCGGCGCGGGCTTCTTCGGCATGGCGGAGGATGACTGCCAGGACGGCACGGTGTGCGGGGGAGGAGCGGTCCGCCGACACGGCGGCTTCCGCAACGAAATCGTGCAAGGCGGTGAGGGCAGCCAGGACGTGGGCGCTGCCAGGAATACGCCGCCGGATATCGCGGCAGTGGCTGGCCGCGCTTTCTTCCGTCAGGCCGAGGCGGATGCCGTCGCCGCTCATGAGGGGGCGCTCACCGTTACCCACTCCGGCGTGCCGGCCTGGTCGAGGAGGAGGTGCTTGACCCTCTCCTGCCACAGGCGGCCGAAGGTCCGCCGTTCCTCGGCGCTGGCGTCGCCGGCCTGGATTTTCTGCAGCAGCATCCCGGTTTCCGCCCGGGGCGGGACGAGCTGGGGACGGTAGGCCGTTTCCACGGCGGTGGCGGTGTCCAGGCGGGTGAAGCGGATTTCCCCTTCCATGCTTACCCCGAAGCTCATCAGCCCACGGCGGTTGAAGCGGCCACCCAGGCCCTTGAAGCCGCCGTCGCCGGCGGCGCCGGTGAGCAGGCCGACCACGTTGGCGATGACGCCGGTGACGCCGCTTTCCTGGGCGTCGCGGAATTCGACTTTCAGCCAACCCCGCTCCGGCACGGCGTCGCCGTAGAGGGCGGAAAGGGCGCAGCGGGTCATGAGCCAGGCCCCGGCCACGGTGGGGCAGGAGTGGCCGGCCAGCTTGACGGCGTCGGCGTAGCGGTACTCGATCAGGCCGTCCTCCGCCGCGCCGAGAAAGGCGGCGAGGGAGTCGCGCAGCACCAGGGGCGGGACGGCGTCGAAGAAATCGGGCAAATGCATGGCGCACCTCACGGGAAACGATGCGGCCATGCTAACCGCCGCCGTGGGACGGCGCCTTAATCCAGGTCAAATCGCCGCCGCTGAAACGGGGGCGCGCGAAGGCGGCAAAATCCCGAAGCCTTGACGGAAGTCAAAGCCGCTTTCGGCGTGGCGGCTTATTCTTGGTCTCATCGGAAGACGGAGTCGAGTTCATGTCCAACCTGCCCTTCTACCAGCCCCACGGCAACGAAGTCGCCCTGTTCGAGCACGCCTGGCGGAACGGCCTGCCCCTGCTGATCAAGGGCCCCACCGGCTGCGGCAAGACCCGCTTCGTCGCCCACATGGCGGCGCGCCTGGGGCGGCCCCTGTACACCGTGGCTTGCCACGACGATCTCACCGCCGCCGACTTGGTGGGGCGGCACCTGATCGGCGACGGCGTCACCTACTGGAGCGACGGCCCCCTGACCCGGGCGGTGCGGGAGGGCGGCATCTGCTACCTGGACGAGGTGGTGGAGGCGCGCAAGGACACCACCGTGGTGCTCCATCCCCTCTCCGACGACCGGCGCATCCTGCCCATCGAGCGCACCGGGGAAATCCTCCAGGCGCCGCCGGAGTTCATGCTGGTGGTGAGCTACAACCCGGGCTACCAGAACTTCCTCAAGGGCATGAAGCCCAGCACCCGCCAGCGCTTCGTCAGCGCGAGCTTCGACTTCCCTTCGGCGGACCGGGAGGAGTCCATCCTCACCGGCGAGACCGGCATCGACCCCCTGCTGGCGCGGCGCCTGGTGAACCTGGCCAACGCCTTCCGCGCGCTGAAGGAGCACGACCTGGAGGAGGCCGCCAGCACCCGTCTCCTGGTCTACGCCGCCACCCTCATCCGCAGTGGCCTCGACCCGGTGGAGGCCTGCCGTGCCGCCGTGGTGGAGCCCCTGTCCGACGACCCGGAAACGGTGGCGGCGTTGATGGAGGTCGTTCATGCCACCTTCGGCCGATGAGGCGCCTCCCGGCCAGTCCCTGGCGGTGGCCGCGGAAGTCCTCTACCTCGCCAACCTCCTCCTTCTGCCGGGGCTGGCTTTCCTCGGTCTGGCCTGGCTTTACCTGCGCCAGCGGCATGCCGCGCCGCCCCTGGCTCGCAGCCATCTGCGCCAGACTTTCTTCGCCAGCCTGTGGGCGGGAGGGCTGCTGCTGGCGGCCAACGTCGGCATTCTCCTCCTCGGCGGCTGGCGGGCTCCCGGCACCTGGGTGGTGGTGATTCTCTATTTCACCACCTGCCATTCCACCCTGGTGTTGCTGGGCATGATCGGCCTGTCCAAGGCCCTGGCGGGCAAGCCCTACATCTACCCCCTCATCGGCAGGGCCGACCATGGCTAGCCCCATCCAGCGCTACCGCCTGCTGACCCAGGCCGGTTTCTTCATCCTCTTCGCCCTGGCGCCGGTGTTCGACCTGTTCCGCATCGACCTCAACCTCAAGCACCTGATTTTCTTCGGTATGGATTGGACCCTGGGGGTGGACGATTTCGTCGCCGGCAAGGTCGGCGTCGGCCAAGTCACCGCCAACCTGTTGCTGCGGGGCATGCTGCCCATCGCCCTGATCGTCGGCGGCGGGGTGTGGGTGTCGTGGAAATACGGCCGCCTGTACTGCGGCTGGCTGTGCCCCCACTTCTCGGTGGTGGAGACCATCAACAACCTGCTGCGCCGCGCCACGGCCAAGCAGAGCATCTGGGACCGGCACCGCCTGCCGGAGCGCAACCCGGACGGCAGCGTGACGAAGGCCAATCCCGCCTACTGGCCCCTGGTGGTGGGGCTGAGCCTGGCCTTCGCTTTCGTCTGGGCGGTGGTGCTGCTCACCTACCTGCTGCCCCCGGCGGAAATCTACGGCAACCTGTGGCACGGCACCCTGACCCGCAACCAGGCGGTATTCATCACGGCGGCCACTACGGCGTTCTTCATCGAATTCCTCTTCGCCCGCCACCTTTTCTGTCGCTTCGGCTGCGCCATCGGCCTGTTCCAGAGCCTGGCCTGGATGGGCAACCGCAAGGCCCTGGTGATCGGCTTCGACCGCCGCCGGGCGGAAAGTTGCGCCAGCTGCGACGCCGCCTGCGACAACGTCTGTCCCATGCGCCTCAAGCCCCGCACCATCAAGCGCCATATGTTCACCTGCACCCAGTGCAACCGCTGTGCCGAGGCCTGCTCCCAGGTGCAGATCGCCAATCCCGAGGGCACCCTGCTGAAGTGGGTGAGCAACGAATGCGCCCTGGACAAGTCGGCGCGGGATTTCGGCCACCGGGTGGATATCCCCGACCACTGCTACCGCGGCAAGGAACGTTGAGGCCATGGAAGAGCACGCCGGCATCCTGTGGCATCGTCTCATCACCCGCGCCGCCGACCGTCGCCATCCCAAGGCGGCGGTACGGCTGGCGGAGGTGGGGCGCACGGCCGGTATCCTGTTCCGTGCCCTGGGCGGCGACGGCGGCCTGGACGTGAAGCCCGCCGCCGCCCTGGGCCACGGCGCCCGGCGCGGGCTCCTCGCCCGCATCGCCGGCAGCGGCGAGCGGGCGGAACTGGCGTGGCGGGACGAGCAGGTGCTGGCCCTGCCCGAGGCCATCGACCTGTTCCCCGCGCGGGGGCTGAACCGGGACCTCTACCTGTGGCTCATCGCCCTGGCGGCGGCGGAAGCGGAGACGGACGACTGGTTCCGCGCCAGCCAGGACGCCACTCTGGCGGTGTTCGCCCGTTTTCCCGGCATGGCGGCCTGCTACCGGCGGCTGGTGGAGCCGGTGATCGGCCTGCGGCCAAGCCTGCGCACCCTGCCCTTCGACGAGATGGCGCGGGAAGAAGCCATTCGCGCCGCCCTGCGGGAGCCGGGCTCGGTGGCCGAGCTGCCTCCCGCCACCCGGCCCCCCTGGCCGGTGCCCCTGTGGCTCCATCCCCAGCCGCCGGTGCCGCTGGGCCAGGCGGCGGGCCAGGCCCAAGGCGGCGAGGGCGGCGGAGGTTCCCGCCGCAACGGCGACGGCAAGCGCCGCCGCGCCGAGCGGGTGGAAATGCCGGAAAACAAGAATCCCTTCATGCTCTTCTTCCGCGCCGAGAGCGTGCTGTCCTGGGCCGAGTACGTCAAGGTCAACCGGGCCACCGAGGAGGATGACGGCGAGGGGGCGGAGCGGGCCGCCGACGACCTGGAAACCATGGCCGTAGCCCAGGACGGCCAGACCACCGCCTCCAGCGTGCGCTTCGACCTGGATTTGCCCTCCGCCGCCGTGGACGACCTGCCCCTGGGGGAGGGCATCCTGCTGCCGGAATGGCATTACAAGAAACAGACGCTGCTGCCCGACCGTTGCCGGGTGCAGCCCATGGTGGCGCGCCAGGCAATGCCCTGCGACCTGCCCCTGGAACTGAAAAAAACCGCCAAGCGTCTGCGCAGCCAGTTCCAGGCCCTGGCCCCGGCGCGGGTTTGGGTGAAGGGGCAGTTCGACGGCGCGGAGCCGGACCTGGACGCCTGCGTGCGCTTTGCCGCCGACCGGGCCGCCGGCCTGTTGGCCGAAGAGCGGGGCCTGTACCGGGACCATCGGGCGAAGGACCGGGACTTGGCCTGCCTGTTGCTGGCGGACCTGTCCCTCTCCACCGACGCCAACATCAGCGATGAAAAGCGGGTCATCGACGTCATCCGCGACAGCCTGTTCCTGTTCTCCGAGGCCCTCTCCGCCACCGGCGACCGCTTCGGCCTCTACGGCTTCTCCTCCCTCAAGCGCCACCAGGTGCGTTTCCACACCATCAAGGAATTCGGCGAGCGCTACGGCGCCGAGGTGCGGGGCCGCATCGCGGCGGCCAAGCCCGGCTACTACACCCGCATGGGGGCGGCGGTGCGCCACGCCTCCGCGCTCCTCGCCAAGCAGTCGGCAGGAAGGCGGCTATTGCTGATTCTCACCGACGGCAAGCCCAACGACCTGGACCACTACGAAGGCCGCTACGGCCTGGAAGACACCCGCATGGCCCTGATGGAAGCGCGACGTGCCGGGCTGCATCCCTTCTGCGTCACCATCGACGAGCGGGCGGGAGATTACCTGCCGCACCTGTTCGGCGTCGGCGGCTATGTGGTGATCCGCAACCCCGCCGAGTTGCCCCGGGAACTGCCGGCCCTCTACGCCCAGCTGACGCGCTAGACCGTAGCGGCCCCAAGCCAATACGCCACCCCGATCATCCCGCACACCAGCAGCAGATAGCCGCCCATGATCGCTCGCCACAGGAACGATGTATGGCGCAGCCCCATGAAGAAACCCGCCACCAGCTGGCTTTTGACCAGGGAGATGGCCAGAAGCGTGGCCACCACCGCCTTGCCGCCGAGGCCGGCTTCGCCGATGCCGTAGGTGACGCCGGAGAGGGCGAGGAGGAGGAGCCAGATTCGGGTGCAGGGGCGCATGGCGTTCACCGGATGACGTAGACCAGGGGGAAGAGGATCAGCCACACCAGGTCCACCATGTGCCAGTAGGAGGCGCCGGTTTCCACCCCGGTGTGGTTGTCGGGGGAATAGCCACCCCGTCGGGCTTTAACGGCGACGAAGCCGAGGATGACCATGCCCATCAGCACGTGCAAGAAGTGGAAGATGGTGAGGGACAGGTAGAACATGTAGAAGGTATTGGTGTGGAGCGAGATGCCGGCGGCGAACTTGGCGTGGAATTCCGCCAGCTTGACGGCGACAGTGGGTCAAAGGGTCAGCTTCGGATTTCTTTTCTGGAAACCCGGTCAGTTTTGTACGCTGATTCCAGGACGGGTGTTGGCTTACTTCAGAGCATTTCCACCTTTGGCATTGCGCACATGTTTTCCGCCAATTTGCCCAGCGCCTTGTCAAAGGTGCGGAATGCCTCGTCGTCGGCGCTGAGCGCCAGGTGAAGCGCATCGCCGAAATCCATGCCTTGCTCGAACCATTGCAGCGCATAGCATAGCGCCTCGAACTCTTTCGGCTTGAAGTTGGGGAGGCCAAACAGCAGGCGCAGCCCCTTGGCGATTTCTTCCCTGGTGCAACCGTTGACCTTGAGCACCCAAACCAGTTCGAGCAGGACGGTGGGCGGGACGGTGAAGGTCTGCTTTTGGGAAAGCAGTCGGGCGGCGGCTTGGGCTTGCCCGGCGTCATCGTTGAGGAGGAAGCGGGCCAGGATGTTGGTGTCGAGGGCGATCATCCTTTGCTGGCCTCGTCCGCCTCTTTGAGCATGTCGCCGATGGCGAGGTCGGTGGCCTCTTCGCTCAACTGTTTCCGGCCTTCCCTGGCGAGAAGGCCCATTCCATCTTCCGCATGGGTTTCGGCGAAAACGGGCAGGGGTTTCAGCCGGATTTCATCGCCCATGAAGACGATGGAGAACTCCGTCCCCGCAGACAGGTGGTGGCTTTCCCGGATATTCTTGGGAATGACGATCTGCCCTTTGGTGGAGAGTTTGACGGTTTCCATGGCGGCCTCGATATCGGTAAGACAATGAGTAAGACTATACACCAAGGAGGCCGATAGAGACACATCTCGTCTAGGTGCTTATCCCGAGGTTTCGTGCCACGGTGGCGTAGGCGACTTCGCCTACATTGCCCGCCGGAGGCGGGGTCTCCTGCGCTACAACGACGTCGCTCCCAGCCAGTAAGCCACCCCGATCATCCCGCACACCACCACCAGATAGCTCCCTATGATGGCCCGCCATAGGAAGGACGTGCGGCGCAGCCCCATGAAGAAACCCGCCACCAGTTGGCTTTTGACCAGGGAGATGGCCAGAAGCGTGGCCACCACCGCCTTGCCGCCGAGGCCGGCTTCGCCGATGCCGTAGGTGACGCCGGAGAGGGCGAGGAGGAGGAGCCAGATTCGGGTGCAGGGGCGCATGGCGTTCACCGGATGACGTAGACCAGGGGGAAGAGGATCAGCCACACCAGGTCCACCATGTGCCAGTAGGAGGCGCCGGTTTCCACCCCGGTGTGGTTGTCGGGGGAATAGCCACCCCGTCGGGCTTTAACGGCGACGAAGCCGAGGATGACCATGCCCATCAGCACGTGCAAGAAGTGGAAGATGGTGAGGGACAGGTAGAACATGTAGAAGGTATTGGTGTGGAGCGAGATGCCGGCGGCGAACTTGGCGTGGAATTCCGCCAGCTTGACGGCGACGAACACGCCGCCCAGGCCGATGGCGGCCAGCAGCCAGCGGGCGCAGAGTTGGGACAGCCCCTCGCGGATGGCGGCGACGGCGCGGACCACGAAGTAGCTGCTGGTGATGAGCACCAGGGTGTTGACCATGCCCGATTCCCGGTTGAGGAGAAGCTGGGACTGATTGAACAGCTCCACGTTTCTCGCCCGGGCGAAGGCATAGGCCAGGAAGAAGATGCCGAAAGCCAGCAGCTCGGCGAAGATGAAAAACCAGATGGCCAGGTCGCCCGGCGGATTGCGGGGGAGGGCCAAGGTTTGGGTATTGTGCATGTACGGTTTCTGAAAAGAAAAAAAAGGGGGCCCGCAGGCCCCCCTTGAGTGGGGTCTAGGCCGCCTTGGTTTCGCCCTTGGCGAAGAAGCTCAGGACGTAGACGATCAGACCGATGAGGAAGACAACGCCGGTGGCTTCACGCAGCCAGTAGAAGAGGGCGATCTTCTCCTGCACCGCCATGAAGGGCAGCGGGGTGTCGGTGGCGCGCTGCAGCCACACCTGCAGGATGCCGGCGGCGGTGAGGAACAGGGTGATGAACACCATGGCCACGGTCATCAGCCAGAAGGCCCACATTTCCATCACTTGGGCCCGCTCCGAGTTGGCGGCGCGGCCGCGCAGGATGGGCATGGCATAGGAGATGATGGTCAGCACCACCAGCACGTAGGCGCCGTAGAATGCCATGTGGCCGTGGGCGGCGGTGATCTGGGTGCCGTGGGTGTAGTAGTTCACCGGAGCCAGGGTGTGGAGGAAGCCCCATACGCCGGCGCCGAGGAAGGCCATCACGCCGGTGCCCAGGGCCCACAGGGTGGCGGCCTTGTTGGGGTGCTCGCGGCGGCGGCGGTTCACCATGTTGAAGGCGAACACCGTCATCATGAAGAAGGGGATGGGTTCCAGGGCGGAGAACACGGAACCGAACCACTGCCAGTAGTCGGGGGTGCCGATCCAGTAGTAGTGGTGGCCGGTGCCGATGATGCCGGTGATGAGGGTCATGGCGATGATGATGTAGAGCCATTTCTCGATCACTTCCCGGTCCACGCCGGTGACCTTGATCAGGACGAAGGCCAGCAGGGCGCCGAGGATCAGTTCCCACACGCCTTCCACCCACAGGTGCACCACCCACCACCAGTAGTACTTGTCCATCACCAGGTTGGAGGGGTTGTAGAAGGAGAACAGGAAGAACACCGCCAGGCCCCACAGGCCCAGCAGCAGCACCAGGCTGACTGAGGTCTTGCGGCCCTTCAGCACCGTGAGGGTGATGTTGAAGAGGAAGGCCAAGGCCACCACCACGATGCCGGCCTTGGTGATCAGCGGCTGCTCCAGGAACTCCCGTCCCATGGTGGGCAGGATATCGTTGCCGGTCATCTTGGCCAGGGTGGCGTAGGGCACCGCCAGGTAGCCGACGATGGTCAGGGCGCCGGCGATGAGGAAGATCCAGAACATGAGCTTCGCCAGGCCCGGGCTGACCAACTCGGTTTCGGATTCCTCCGGGATCATGTAATAGGCGGCCCCCATGAAGCCGAACAGCAGCCACACGATGAGCAGGTTGGTGTGGACCATGCGGGCCACGTTAAAGGGAATGGCGGGGAACAGGAAATCCCCCACCACGTACTGATAGCCCATGATCAGGCCGAACAGTATCTGGCCCACGAAGAGGCCGATGGCGGCGATAAAGTAGGGTTTCGCCACCGCTTGGGATTGGTATTGCATGCTTTCGTCTCCTTGATCCGGTTGTCGAAACGCTTAGCCTTCGATGTTGGGCGGCCAGCTGGAGGTGTTGATCTCCGAGGTCCATTTCAGGAACGCCACCAGATCATCCAACTGCTGCTCAGTGAAATTGAACTGCGGCATCTGACGGCGGCCCGGCACGCCGGTGGGCTGGCCCTTGATCCAGGCCTTGATGAAGTCGGGACCGCGGCGCTTGTAGACATTGCCCAGCTCGGGAGCGAAGTAGGCGCCCTCGCCCAGCAGGGTGTGGCAGCCGATGCAGTCGCGGGTTTCCCATAGGTGTTTGCCGCGCACTACCGCGTCGGTGATGTTTTCCCGGTGATCCCGTTTGGGCAGCGCGCCCTGGGTATCGAAGGTCAGGGCGAGGAACAGAAGGAAGAAGAACATAGCCCCTCCGTAGAAAATGTTCCGCGCCATGGATTTGGTGAACGTTTCGCTCATCGCTTTTTTCCCTCCCATTCGCAGTTGTCGGATGTCCCATGCCCGATATTTTTTACGGGTACGGTCGAAATTTAGAGGAGGGGAGGGGAAGGGACCTTGATTCATATCAACGATTCACAAAGCGTAATTGTCGACTATTATGGGTGAAGTCCCCTTAGGCAGGATGAGGGCAAATCCTTGATGCACATCAAGAGAAAAATCGAGGGCTGTTTGTAGACTGGGTACACAGCAGCGGTATTCAGTTTGAATTGACCTTACTCGACCACAGAAGGGAGATGCAGAGATGAAACGCACTGAAATAGCCAGAATGATAGTGCTTGCGGCCTTGCCGCTGGCAATCCAGGGGGCCTTCGCCCAGTCGGCCGCGGAAAAGGAACACGCTGCCCAAGTGGGCGGCACCATGGGGGCCTACGAGCAGGCCGGAGGCTCCCCCCTCGCCGATGTGCCGATGCACCACGACATCAACCCCAAAGCGCCCAAAATGACCGAGGCCGAATTCCAGCACGGCAAGGAAATCTTCTTCCAGCGCTGCGCCGGCTGCCACGGCGTGCTGCGCAAGGGCGCCACCGGCAAGCCCCTGACGCCGGACATCACCATCGGCAAGGGTACCGATTACCTCAAGGTGTTCATCAACTACGGCTCCCCGGCCGGCATGCCGAACTGGGGCACTTCCGGTGAACTGACGCCCCAGGAAGTGGATATCATGGCCCGCTACGTCCAGCAGACGCCTCCCGCGCCGCCCGAGTTCGGCATGAAGGAGATGGAAGCCACCTGGAAGGTGCTGGTGCCGGTTGACCAGCGGCCGAAGAAGAAGGAAAACGACCTCGACCTGGGCAACCTGTTCTCGGTCACCCTGCGCGACGCCGGCCAGATCGCCCTCATCGACGGCGCCAGCAAGAAGATCGTCGAGGTCTTCAATACCGGCTACGCGGTGCACATTTCCCGCATCTCCGCTTCCGGCCGCTATCTGTACGTGATCGGCCGCGATGCCAAGATCGACCTGATCGACCTGTGGATGAAGAAGCCCCAAATCGTCGCCGAACTAAAGATCGGCCTCGAAGCTCGCTCCGTGGAAACCTCCAAGTACAAGGGTTGGGAAGACAAGTACGCCATCGCCGGTTCCTACTGGCCGCCCCAGTACGTGATCATGGATGGCGATACCCTGAAGCCCCTGAAGATCGTTTCCACCCGGGGCATGACGGTTGACCCGCAGGAGTATCATCCCGAGCCCCGCGTGGCGGCCATCGTGGCTTCCCACTACCATCCGGAGTTCGTGGTCAACGCCAAGGAAACCGGCAAGGTGATGATGGTGGACTACTCCGACCTGAACAACCTCAAGACCACCACCATCGACGCGGCACGCTTCCTCCATGACGGCGGCTTCGAGTCCACCCACCGTTATTTCATGGATGCCGCCAACGCCTCCAACAAGATCGCGGTGATCGATACCAAGGACGACAAGCTGGTGAAGCTGATCGAAGTGGGCAAGACCCCCCACCCCGGCCGCGGCGCCAACTTCATCGATCCCAAGTACGGTCCGGTGTGGGCGACCACCCACCTGGGCGACGAAACCATCTCTGTCATCGGCACCGACCCGGTGAAGCACAAGCAGTACGCCTGGAAGGTGGTGCGCACCCTGACCCAGCACGGCGGCGGCTCCCTGTTCATCAAGACCAATCCCAAGTCCAAGAACCTGTGGGTGGACGCTCCCCTCAACCCGGATGCCAAGGTCAGCCAATCCATCGCGGTGTTCGACATCGACCATCTGGACAAGGGCTTCCAGGTACTGCCCATCGCCGAATGGGCCGGTCTGGGCGACGGCGCCAAGCGCGTCGTGGAACCGGAGTACAACAAGGCCGGCGATGAGGTGTGGTTCTCGGTGTGGAGCGCCAAGGACAAGCAGTCGGCGATCGTGGTGGTGGACGACAAGACCCGCAAGCTGAAGGCGGTGATCAAGGATCCGCGCCTGATCACCCCCACCGGCAAGTTCAACGTCAACAACACCCAGCACGACATCTACTGATGCCGTACCTGCGGGGGAGCGACAGCTCCTCCGCGGGGTTTTTCGCCGTGACATTCCCGGAGTGACCCGGCGAAAACCATGAGAAAACCCCTGTTTGCCCTCCTATTGGCGCCCCTGGCCCTCTCGGCCGCGGCGGGCGAGACACCTTCCGCAGAGCGGCAGAAGGCCCTGGTCCACATGGTGCGGGAGGATTGCGGCTCCTGCCACGGCCTCACCCTCAAGGGCGGCCTCGGCCCCGCCCTGCTGCCGGAGGCCCTGGCGGGCAAGGACGCCGCCAGCCTGGAAAGCACCATCCTCAACGGCCGCCCCGGCACCCCCATGCCGCCGTGGAAGACATTCCTCACCGCGGACGAGGCCCGCTGGATCGTCCAACAATTGCAGAAAGGGTTTCCCAACGATGCGCGCTAGCCTGCTTCTCGCCGTCCTTTCCCTCTCCCTCGCCGGCTGCGCGGCGGTGCAGCCCCGGGGCACCGGCGACCTGGGCGTGGTGATCGAGCGTGCCTCGGGCAAGGTGCAGCTGGTGGAAACCAGCGGCAAGACCGTCCTCGGGGAAGTGGCAGGGCTGGGGGATCTGTCCCACGCCACCGTGGTGTTCTCCCGGGACGAGCGCTATGCCTACGTCTTCGGCCGGGACGGCGGGCTGACCAAGGTGGACCTTCTCGCCCGGCGCATCGTCAAGCGCGTGGTCCAGTCCGGCAACAGCATCGGCGGCGCCATCTCCGCCGACGGCAGGCTGGTGGCCGCCGCCAACTACACCCCGGGCGGGGTGAAATTCTTCGATGCTGACACCCTGGCGCAGGTGGCGGAAATCCCCGCCGTCGGCGCCGACGGCAAGCCTTCCAAGGTGGTGGGCCTGGTGGACGCCCCGGGCAACCGCTTCGTCTTCACCCTCTACGACGCCGGCGAAATCTGGCTCGCCGACATGAAGGACCCGGCCCATCCCAAGGTGACCAAGTTCCCCGGCATCGGCAAGGAGCCCTACGACGGCAACATCACTCCCGACAGCCGCTGGTACCTCGCCGGCCTGTTCGGCGAGGACGGCTTGGCGCTCCTCGACCTGTGGCACCCGGAAAAGGGGGTGAAGCGTATCCTCAAGAACTACGGCAAGGGGGAGCAGAAACTGCCGGTGTTCAAGATGCCCCACATGGAAGGCTGGGGCTTCTTCGAGCATTACGCCCTGGTTCCGGCCGTGGGCCACCATGAGGTGCTGATGATCGATACCCGCGACTGGACCCTGGCCGGCGCCATCCCCACGGCGGGCCAGCCGGTGTTCGTGGTGGGACAGCCGGGCAGCCGCAAGATATGGGTCAACTTCGCCTTTCCCGACAACGGCGTGGTGCAGGTGATCGACGCCGCCGAGCGCAAGGTGGTGCATACCCTGCACCCCGGCAAGGCCGTGCTGCACCTGGAATTCACCCCCCGGGGCGAGAACGTGTGGATTTCCGCCCGGGACAGCGACAAGCTGGTGGTGTACGACACCGACACGTACCAGGCATTGACGGAGCTGCCGTCGGACAGCCCCAGCGGCGTGTTCTTCACGCCGCGGGCCCATCGCATCGGTTGGTAAGGGAGATCACGATGAATCCCAGCGACCTCGAATTGCACCTGCTCAACGATTTCCAGCGGGGCTTCCCCCTCACGCCCATGCCTTTCCGGGAGATTGCCGTCCGCCTTGGCACGGCGGAGACGGACGTGCTCGCGACCCTGCGCAAGATGCAGGACAGCGGCGCCGTGAGCCGGGTGGGAGCGGTGTTCCGGCCCCACCGGGTCGGCGCCAGCACCCTGGCGGCGCTGTCCGTCCCGCCCGAGCGGCTGGAGGAGGTGGCGCGGGTAGTGAGCGGCTATCCCGAGGTGAACCACAACTACGAACGGGAGCACCGCTACAACCTGTGGTTCGTGGTCACCGCCCCGGAGGAGGCGCGGGTGCGCCAGGTGCTGGGGGAAATCGAGCAGGCCAGCGGCAGCGAGGTGCTCTACCTGCCGATGCTGGAGGACTACCACATCGACCTCGGCTTCGACCTCACCGGCAAGGGCGGCCACAGCCGGGATACGGCGCGGCGCGTCTCGGCGGTGGCCTTCCAGCCCCGCCCCGAGGACCGGGACCTCATCGCCGCCATCCAGTCCGGCCTCCCCCTCACGGCCCGTCCCTACGCGGAGGTCGGCATCCGCGCCGGCCTGAGCGAGGAACAGGTGATCCAGCGCTTGACGGAGATGCAGCAGGGAGACGTGATCAAGCGCCTCGGCATCGTCGTCCGCCACCACGAGCTGGGCTTCCGCGCCAACGCCATGGCGGTGTGGGACGTGCCCGACGAGGCGGTGGCGGAAATGGGCCGCTGCGTCAGCCGCTACGATTTCATCACCCTCTGCTACCGACGCCAGCGGCAGCTGCCGGCATGGCGCTACAATTTCTACTGCATGGTCCATGGCCGCGACCGGGACAGCGTGGTGGAGAACATCGCCCTGCTGCGCCGGGAGTGCGGCCTGGACGCCTTTCCCCACGACCTGCTGTTCAGCACCCGCCGCTTCAAGCAGTGCGGCGCCCGCTACGCCGAGCCGGTACGCCGGGAAGCGATCGCCGCATGATCGAGCACCCCGAAAAACCGTCGCGAGCGCTCCGAGGGCAAGGCGGACGGAGCGCAGCGACCGAGACATATCAAATCGATAGGCGAGGGAGCGAGCACCGCCCAACGCAGCCATCGGGGCGCGCAGCAGGTTTTTCGGGGTGCTCGATGGACGATACCGACCGCGCCATCATCAACGCCCTCCAGGGGGGCTTCCCCATTTGCGAGCGGCCCTACGCCGAGGCGGCGTCGCGGCTGGGCATCGCCGAGGAGGAGTTGATCGCCCGGTTGGAGAAAATGCTGGCGGACAAGGTGCTGACCCGCTTCGGCCCCCTCTACAATGCCGACCGCATGGGGGGCGCCTTCACCCTGGCCGCCATGAGCGTGCCGGAGGAGGATTTCGAGCGGGTGGCGGAGGTGGTCAACGCCCTGCCCCAGGTGGCCCACAACTATCGGCGGGAACATGCGCTCAACATGTGGTTCGTGGTCGCCACCGACGGCCGGGAAGGCATCGACGCCGTTCTGCGGGAGATCGCGGAACGAACTTGCCTCGACGTGTTCAATTTCCCCAAGGAGGAAGAATTCTTCCTCGAACTGAAGTTCGTCGCCTGATGATGCACGATACCCTAGACGCTACCGACCGCGCCATCGTCCTCGCCACCCAGGAGGGGCTGCCCCTCGTGCCGCGGCCCTACCATGCCGTGGCGGAGGGCCTCGGCTTGGCGCCGGAGGAGGTGATGGCGCGGATGGAGAAACTGCTCGCCGCCGGCGTCATCCGCCGCGTCGGTGCCGTGCCCAACCACTACGCCCTGGGCTACAAGGCCAACGGCATGACGGTGTGGGACGTGGACGATGCCCGGGTGAGCGAGCTGGGAAAACGGGTGGGGGCGCTGGATTTCGTCAGCCACAGCTACCGCCGCCCGCGCCACCTGCCCCAATGGCCTTACAATCTTTTCGCCATGGTCCACGGCAAGGACCGGGCGGAGGTGGAGGAAAAGGCGCGCGCCATCGCCGCTTTGCTCGGTGACACCTGCCGGGGGCATGAGATTCTCTACAGCAGCCGGATACTGAAAAAGACCGGTCTGCGTTTCGGAGCCTAAGCATGTTTCGTCTTACCCAATTTCTGCAGGAAGTCCGCAATCCGACCCCTCTGGGGCCGAAACGCAACCCGCCCGGGCCGGTGGTGATCTGGAACCTGGTGCGGCGCTGCAACCTGACCTGCAAGCACTGCTACTCCATCTCCGCCGACAAGGATTTCCCCGGCGAGCTGAATACGCGGGAAGTCTACGCCGTCATGGACGACCTCAAGGCCTTCGGCGTCCCGGTGCTGATCCTGTCGGGGGGCGAGCCCCTGCTGCGCCAGGACATATTCGCCATCGCCCACCGGGCGAAGGAGATGGGGTTCTACGTCGCCCTGTCCAGCAACGGCACCCTCATCGGCCGGGACAACCTCGATGCCATCGCCGGGGTGGGCTTCGACTACGTGGGGGTGTCCCTGGACGGCATCGGGGCGACCCACGACCGCTTCCGCCGCCTGGACGGCGCCTTCGACGCCGCCCTGCGGGGCATCCGCCTGTGCCGGGAACGGGACATCAAGGTCGGGCTGCGCTTTACCCTCACCCAGGACAACGCCGCTGAGCTGCCCCAGTTGCTGCAGTTGATGGACGACGAGGACCTGGACAAGTTTTACCTCTCCCATCTCAATTACGCCGGCCGGGGCAACAAGAACCGCCGGGACGACGTGTTCCACCAGACCACCCGCCAGGCCATGGACCTGCTGATTCGGGCCTGCTGGCAGCACCTGGAAGCGGGAACGCCGAAGGAATTCGTCACCGGCAACAACGACGCCGACGGGGTGTATCTGCTGCAATGGGTGGCCCGCCACCATCCCCAGCGCCGGGAACATATCCGGCAGAAACTGGCGCAATGGGGCGGCAACGCCTCGGGGGTGAACGTGGCCAATATCGACAACCTGGGCAACGTCCACCCGGACACCATGTGGTGGAACTACGGCCTGGGCAACGTCAGGGAGCGGCCTTTCTCCGAAATCTGGCAGGACCTGTCCGACCCCCTGATGGCCGGGCTGAAGGCCCATCCCCGACCGGTGACGGGGCGCTGCGGCGCTTGCTCCCACCTCGCCATCTGCAACGGCAACACCCGGGTGCGGGCCTGGCAGATCAGCGGCGACCCCTGGGCCGAGGACCCCGCTTGCTACCTGGACGACGAAGAAATCGGTCTCTTTCCGGAGGCCGCGGCATGAGGAATCTCAAGGCAGGCTTGCGCTTTCTGTTGCTGCTGGCGGGATGGGTTTGGGCCGGCGCCGCCCTGGCCGATGCCCCGGCACTTTTCATCCAGCATTGCGCCAGCTGCCACGGCGCCGACCGCTTCGGCGGCATCGGCCCGGCCCTGCTGCCGGAAAACCTGGAGCGCCTGAAGCGCTACGACGCCGCCAAGACCATCGCCCTGGGGCGGGTCGCCACCCAGATGCCCGCCTTTGGCGACAAACTGTCCGGCGATCAGGTACAGGCCCTGGTGGATTTCATTTACACGCCGCCGGCCAGGGAGCCAGTGTGGGGCGAGAAGGATATCCGCGCCTCCCGGGTCGAATACGCCAAGCCCGGCAGCCTGCCGGACAAACCGGTGTTTTCCGCCGATCCCCTGAACCTGTTCGTGGTGGTGGAAGGGGGCGACCACCATGCCACCATCCTCGACGGCGACAAATTGGAGCCCATCGCCCGCTTCCCCACCCGCTTTGCCGTCCACGGCGGGCCGAAATTCTCCCACGACGGGCGCTACGTTTATTTCTCTTCCCGGGACGGCTGGGTGTCCAAATACGACATCTGGAATCTGAAAATGGTGGCGGAGGTCCGCGCCGGCCTCAACGCCCGCAACCTGGCGGTGTCCGACGATGGCAAGGTGGTGCTGGTGGGCAACTACCTGCCCCATACCCTGGTACTGCTGAAGGCCGACGACCTGTCCCTGATCAAGGTGATCCCGGTGGTGGGCAGCAACGGCAAGAGTTCCCGGGTGTCGGCGGTGTACGACGCGGCGCCGAGGAAGAGCTTCATCGCCGCCCTGAAGGATATCCCCGAGGTGTGGGAAATCAGCTATGACCCCAAGGCGCCACCGGTATTCAAGGGCTTTGTCCACGATTACAAGATGGCGGAAGGCTTGGCTTCGCCGGGGCAGTTCACGCCCAAGGTGATCGAGCTGGACGACATTTTGGACGACTTCTTTTTCGACCAGAGTTACACCAACCTGATCGGCGCTTCCCGGGACGGCAAGGGGCAGGTGGTGAACCTGGACGTACGGCGCAAGATCGCCACCCTGGACCTGAGCGGCATGCCCCACCTGGGTTCCGGAATCACCTGGGAATGGCAGGGGCGTCCGGTGTTCGCCACGCCCAACCTGAAGAGCGGCACGGTGAGCGTGGTGGATATGACCACCTGGAAGACGGTGAAGCACATCGAAACCCTGGGCCCTGGCTTTTTCCTGCGCAGCCACGAGAACACTCCCTACGTCTGGGCGGATAACATGATGAGCCCCCAGCATCGGGACACCCTGCAGCTCATCGACAAGAACACCCTGGAAGTGGTGAAGAACCTCACCCCGGTGCCGGGCAAGACCCTGGCCCACGTAGAGTTCACCCGGGACGGCCGCTACGCCCTGGCCAGCCTGATGGAACAGGACGGCGCCTTGATCGTCTTCGACGCCAGGGCCTTCGAGGTGGTGAAGCGCATCCCCATGAGCAAACCCATCGGCAAGTACAACGTCTACAACAAGACCACCCGTTCCGCCGGCACCAGCCATTAGCCGCGAGGCGAAGATTCAGCTACGCCACGGCGGCCCCAGTCAGCCGCCGTGGTTGCGCAGTTGTTCCAGGTCCAGGATGGTGATTTCCTTGCCCTTGACCGCGATGAGGCCAGCTTCGGCTAGGTCGTGGAGAATGCGGGAGAAGGTTTCCGGCGTGATGTTGAGGCGAGAGGCGATCACCGCCTTGCCCGCCGGCAGGGTGAGGCGGATATCCTTGCCGTCGCCGCTGTCGTTCTCGTTTTGCAGCAGCAGGTAACCGATCACCCGCTGGGCGCAGGAGCGCAGGGAATAGGCTTCCACATCGTTGACCAGGCCGTGGAGGCGAATGGACAGGCCCGCCAGCATCTTGCGGGCGAAGGTGCGGTTGTGCTCGATCTCCTCGAACACCGTCGATTTCGTCACGTGCAGCAGCAGGCTGTCCGCCAGGGCCTGGGCATAGACGGGGTAGGGCTTCTCCATGAACATCACCGCTTCGCCGAAGCTCTGGCCGGGGTGGATGATCTCCACCACTTTTTCCGAGCCGTTGGGGGAGGGGAAGGCCAGCTTCACCTGGCCGTAGATCACCAGATAGAAGCCGTTGGCTGGGTCGCCCTTCTGGAACAGGATCGTGCCCTTGGCGGCATGGATTTCCCGCGTTCCCTGGGCGATGCGTTCCACCTCCTCGGGGGAGATTTCCCGGAACAGGGGATGGTGGGAGAGGATGGCCTGGGTCTTGGGGGCGGGTGCGTTCATGACAGGGAGATTAATCCGACTTTTTTGCTGTGGCAAGGGCCGCCGTTCGACGGTAGAGGATCAGGGCGCGGAGCAGATTTCCCTCCAGCCACAGGGCGCTGGCCAGCCACAGCAGGCCGGAAATCCGTGCGAGGGGCGGCCAGAAGACGGCGCCGGCCAGCAGCGCCAGGGCGGCGAGATAGAGAGCCATCTGGCCCCGTGCCGGCCGGTCCGGCTGGAGCTGTTTCATGTTGGGGATGGCGGTTTTGCCCACGTAACGGCTTTGCAGGTGGAACCAGACGAGGAAGGGCACGATCTTGTACAGCATGCCATTGATGACGGCGAGGATGAACCCCGGTAGGACCACGATGCCCAGCAATAGCCGGGCGCGCTCGGCCGCCTCGGCGGGCAGCAGGGTGGAAGCCGGCCACAGCAGGCAGGCGGTCAGGAGCAGGCCCATGCCGATGCGCCAGAAGAGCAGGGTGGCATCGCTGATCTTGCGCTTGCGCCGGCCCTGAAGACGAAGGGTGGCGATGGCGAAGACTCCCGCGCCGACGGCCAAGGCCACGCCGGGGACCGTCGGCGGCAGGGGCGCGAATTCGGCGGCGGAACGCAGGAGCAGCAGCAGGAACAGCCCCCCGACCAGCCAGGTCGTGATGGCCTTGGGATAGTTGGGGGTGAGTTGGAACATGGGCACCACCTGGTAGGCCACTCCCATCACCAGCAGGGCGGTCCAGCCGTAGAGCCCCCACAGGGGGTGGAGCAGGGAAAGTTGGACGTAGGGAATGTCCAGCCCGCCGTAGCGGGCGATGCCGAGGCCGACGCCGAGGCTCGCGGTGATCAGCAGGGCCGCGGCGGCGTAGCCCATGGCGGGTACCGAGGGGCTGCGGGAACTGACGTGGGCCAGGCTCCAGGCGGCGCCGCCGAGGAACGCGGCGAAACCCAGCGCCGCCAGGCCGGCTCCCGCGTACATCAGCCCCGGCACGCCGCCGAGGAAGGAGGCGGCCACGGCTGCCGCGCCCAGGGCGAGGGGCAGGTGCACCAGCCAAGCCAGCAGCCGCGGCAGGGGAACCGGCGCTCCGGCCACCACCGGCAGCATTTGCATCATGGCGCCGCACATGACCATGGAGGTAAAGCCCAGGGTGAGTAGGTGGGTGGCGGCAAGGGTGGCCGGCATATGGCGCGACAGCATCATCTCCGGGCCGTAAGCCACAAGCAGGATAGCGGCGGCGAGGAGAAAGAGGGGCGCCGTGAGAAAGAAGCGGAACGGCACCGCGATGGGCGGCGCCTGGTCGAAGGAAAGTCCTGCGGGCAGCATGGTGGAATCCGCGGAGTTAGACCTGCTTGCGCCAGATCCGGATTTCGAAGTCGCCTTCCGCTGTGGTGGTGGTAAGGTGGGCGAACCCCTCCCGTTCCAGGATGGGATAGAGCAGGTTGGGCTGGCGCCGGTGGAGCATGCGCAGGGAGTCACCGACGGCGAGGGTGTCGAGGAGTTCCAGCACCCGCTCCAGGGGCTCGGGAGGCTCCAGCTCACGTACGTCCAGCAAGCGCTCGCCCATGGCGTCAGGCGCCCTCCGCCATGGCCTTCATGTCGCCGATGAGGGCATCCGAGGCGTTGCCCAGGACCTGATCCGCCATGCGGTAGAGAATCTGCTCCTCCTTCAGGTTGTGCTGCTGCATCAGCATCAGCAGGGTTTCCGACAGCCCCAGGTACTCGTCCGCGTCCTGTTTGGCGATGGCGTCGGCCATCTGGGCGAAGACGTCGCGCATCTGGCCGTGTTCCATGCGCATCACCTGGGTCGGCCCCATGGCCATGCCGGTGGCGTTTTCGAAGGCGGGAAAGAGGATTTTTTCCTCTACCTCGAAATGGGTCTCGGTGGAGCGGCGGAAGCGGTGGAAATCTTCATCCGCCTTGCTCCAGTTTTTCTGGGCGGCATCGTCTTCCGCCGCGGCGAACAGGTCGTCGCAGTGGTGGTGCTCGCCGGTGAGAAATTCGCTGATGGTGCTCATGTCGGTGCTCCTGGACTGCCGGGTAAGAGTGATGGAGCCATTGTAGAGAGGGACAGGCGAGAATCCCTTGATGGAAATCAACCGGATGCGTCCAGGCACAGGGCCAGGGCCGCGCGCCAGTCAGGGAGCGCAAGGCCGAAGGTTCGCTGCAGTTTGTCGTTGGACAGCACTGAATTGGCGGGGCGCTTGGCCGGCAGGGGGTAGGCCGCAGTGGGGATGGCTTCCAGGCGCGGAGGACGGGGCGGCGGCGCGAGGTCCAGAATGGCCTGGGTGAAGCCATGCCAGGAAGTGCGGCCGGCGCAGGTAAGATGGTACAGCCCCCAAAGGTCTTCCGGTGTCGGATGGGCGTCGATTTGGACCAAAGCCTGGGCGCTGGCCTCGGCGATGAGGCGGCTCCAGGTGGGAGCGCCGAACTGGTCCGCCACTACCCGTAGGATTTCCCGTTCCCGGCTCAGGCGCTGCATGGTGAGGAGGAAATTCTTTCCCCGGTTGCCGTAGACCCAGCTGGTGCGGAAAATCAGGTGCTTGCAGCCCGAAGCCTGTATCCCCTGCTCGCCGGCGAGTTTGCTCGCGCCGTAGACCCCGAGCGGGGCGCAGGGGTCGGATTCGGCATAGGGATCGGTTTTTTGGCCGTCGAAGACGTAGTCGGTGGAGTAGTGCACCAGCAGTGCGCCGCAATTGGCGGCCTCCTCGGCGAGAATGCGAGGGGCGCTGCCGTTGACAGCGTGGGCGAGGGCGGCCTCGCTCTCCGCCTGGTCCACGGCGGTGTAGGCGGCGGCATTGACGATGACGGCCGGCCGGGTTTCCCGCACCGTCCGGCGAACCGCCTCGCCGTCGGCCAGGTTCAAATCGGTGCTGCCCAGGGCCACCACCCGGCCGAGGGGCGCGAGGGCACGCTGCAATTCCCAGCCGACCTGGCCGTTTTTTCCGGTTAAGAGGATGGTTTTTCTTACAGGGGTCACGTGTTGATCCAGTGCGTGCGGGACGTTGTCCTATACTTCTACAGGGCTGTCCAATTCTAATTTATTCAGGGAGTTTTCCGCCATGAACCACAGCAAGAAAATCCTCTTCGCCGTTGCCGCCCTGTTGTCCGGAGGCGCGGCAGCCGGCCCCATGATGCAGCCTGGCCTGTGGGAGATTACCACCAAGATGGAGATGCCGGGCATGCCGGTGGCGGTGCCGCCGACCAAGGTGACCCATTGCTATACCCCCCAGGATGTGGAAAACGGCGACAAAACCATTCCCAGGGATCAAAGCTGCAAGCTGAGCAGCCACAACGTGGTGGGCAACAAGGTCACCTGGACGGTCAGCTGCCAGGACAAGAACGGCACCACGACGGGCAACGGCGAAATGACCTACAAGGGCGACAGCTACGACGGGACGATGAAGATGAGCGTCAAGGCCAAAGGGGCCGCCCCCATGAACATGGCCTACCGCTACAGCGGCAGGCGCCTCGGGGATTGCAAGAAATAGGCCTTAGAACCAGGTGGATTTTCCCGCCCGGGGGTGGTTGCCGCGCTTCAGGGCGTCGATGGCCTCGGCCGGGTCGGTGACGATGATCTCCCGGGGGCAGAAGAAGTCGTCGTAAAGCACGTGGTCGGGCCGGTTGCGGCGCTCGTAATGAATCGGCTTCCATTCGTTGTCCCGGGCTTTCCCCCAGGTGCCGTCGGAACGGCCGAAGGCATACAGGCGCACTTCCTTGGTGCGGCAGCGGATGCCCTCGAACATGACGTTCGACGCGCCTTCCGGGGACTTTACCACCAGGGTGAAGCGCACCACGCCGTCCTCGCCGACGCTGATGGACTGGCTGTCGACGTAGAACGCGTTGTCGGTGGCGGCGCTGACCTGGAAGGGGAGCAGGTTCTCGTCCTTGGGGGGGGCGGGAAGCTGGGATTCCAGTTCCTTCCAGGGTTTCTCGTTTTCGAAATCGTAGTCGAACTCCCCCCAGGCGGCATGGGCGACGAGGGGAATGAACAGGGCGAGGGCGAACAGTCGTTTCATGGCGGCAATCCAGTGGTTTCCGCCTTAGTATACCCCGTCAGCCGCCATAGATGTGCTCCCGGGTCAGGGGGTAATCCACCGTGCCGTTGGCATGGGGCTTGGCCGCCAGCAGCTGATAGAGGGACAGCCAGCCGCGCTCGAAGGCATGGGCGGAGCCGGCCATGTAGATCTGCCAGATGCGGAAGCGGTCTTCCCCCACCAGGCGGCGCGCTTCCTCCTGCTGCGCTTCCAGGCGCTCCACCCAGTGCCACAGGGTGCGGGCGTAATGGGGACGCAGGCATTCGCTGTCCAGGCATTCCAGCTTGTGCTGCGCCATGGCTTCGACGACCTTGGAAACATGGGTGAGCTCGCCGTCGGGAAAGACGTAGCGGTCGATGAAGTCGCTGATGCCGCTGCCCAGGCCCTCCGTATCCAGGGCGGTGCTGGTGATGCCGTGGTTCATGACCAGGCCGCCGGGCCGCAACAGACGGAATATCTTGGCGAAATACAGGGGCAGGTTCTTGCGCCCCACGTGCTCGAACATGCCGACGCTGGCGATTTTGTCGAAAGGGGCGCTTTCCGGCAGGTCGCGGTAGTCCATCAGGCGTACCTCGACGCGCTTTTCCAGGCCTCGTTCGCGAATCTCTTGCTGCACGTAGTCGTGCTGGTTGCGGCTGAGGGTAATGCCGGTGGCGCGGACGCCGTAGTTTTCCGCCGCCCACAGGACCAGCCCGCCCCAGCCACAGCCGATGTCGAGAAAACGTTCCTCCGGCTGCAGCAGAAGCTTGCGGCAGATGTGGTCGAGCTTTTGCTCCTGGGCTAGGTCGAGGCTGTCGTCGGGCGTCCTGAAATAGGCGCAGGAATAGACCCGGTGCCGGTCCAGCCAGAGCGCATAGAAGTCGTTGGAGACGTCGTAGTGATAGCTGATGGCCCGTCGGTCGGCCTTGCGGCTGTGGCGCCACCATTTGAGGTCGATGCCGCTTCTGCTTTCGATGGCGTCGGCGGCGTTGCACAGGGCTTCCCCCAATTTGATGATGTCGCGGGAATTGCCTTCCAGATCGATTTCCTGCTCCACGTACTTGGCGGCAAGCTTGCCCATGTTGGGCTTGGCGAGGGAAAAGAGGGCGCGGGGGGTGCGCACCCGCAGCTTGACCTTGGCCGGCTCGGGAGGTTGAACCGTCTTGCCGTTCCACAGTTCCACGACCAGAGGGAGCCTTTGACCTTGCAGGCGGCGCTCCACTTGCTTGATGACGCGATTGTGCAGCATGGAATTCTCCTTAACGTGCGGGGAAGGCGGTGTCCTCCGGCATGGAAAAAATCCCTTTGGAAAAACCACTCTACTGCCAGGGAGAAAAGGGTGCCCGTCCAGGGTTTGGCGGAAAGCGGCGGGAGACTTCTCCCGCCTATTGCGCTCGGATTCGGCGGGTCAGTCCACCAAGCTGTCGAGGGCCTTCTGGAAGCGGTTGGCGTGGGAGCGCTCCGCCTTGGCCAGGGTTTCGAACCAGTCGGCGATTTCGTCGAATCCCTCGTCCCTGGCGGTTTTCGCCATGCCGGGGTACATGTCGCTGTATTCGTGGGTTTCCCCGGCGATGGCCGCCTGGAGGTTGGCGCGGGTGCCGCCGATGGGCAGATCGGTGGCGGGATCGCCGCAGGCTTCCAGGTATTCCAGGTGGCCGTGGGCATGGCCGGTTTCGCCTTCGGCGGTGGAACGGAAGACCGCCGCCACGTCGTTCTGCCCCTCTACATCGGCTTTGGCGGCGAAGTAGAGATAACGGCGATTGGCCTGGGATTCGCCGGCGAAGGCGGCTTTCAGATTTTCGTGGGTTTTCGAGCCTTTGAGTTCCATGGGTCGTCTCCTGAGAGGGGGCTTTGACGAGTGTTCGACGTGACTCTGTCGGCAAGGAGTTTAGAATCTGTCTAGGGTATGCTAATTATTGTATGAGGGAAGGATATGTCAAGGGAATAGAAAACGGATGCCAGAGACATCCGTTTTCTGGGGTCAGCCGGCGAGGCTGGTCTTGATTTCCGCGAAAGTGTTGGCGAGCTGGGTGCTCTGGATTTCCAGGCCGAGCTGGCGGGAAATCTGCGTGGCGGAAAAGATGCCGCGCACGATCTGCTGTCCGTCCTGGGCATCGTGGTCCACCACCAGGGCGTGTTGGCGGCCCGTTTTCTTCAGGGTGGCAACCACGTTGCCGACCCGGGCGTTTTCCACGTCGGCCATTTCCAGCACTTCCAGTTTTTCCTGGGGCGTCATGATATCCCGGGCCATGATTTCGAAGCGGGTGCCGCCATGCTTCTGGATGTGTTGCATGGGTTTTTCACCCAACAGGTCCGTGGCGGTGACGATGCCCACGATGTGGTAGTGGCAGTTCATCACGAACAGCAGGCGCACGCCCCGGGCGATCATGCGGTTGTTGGCTTGGTCGATGGTGGCGGTTTCGATGATGGTGACGGCGGGAATCTTTTTCAGGTCCGTCATCACATTGATGGCGTGGTCCTCCAGGTTAACCTGTTCCGGCAGGATTTGGTCCGGTTGATAAAAGGTGGCGCCTTTTTGCAGGGCAGCCGAGGGAATAGGCTGGTAGACGACGTCCATGGTTCTCCTCCTAGTCGATCGTTATCGGTAAAACACGTCGAAGATGCCGGCTTGCGGACAGTTCCTATAGTTCCAAAGATGCCTGGGAGCGTCAATGTTCCGGGGGGGTGCGCGGCACAAGTAATTTGGATGGAGTTAAAAAAATTTACTATGGCTAAAAGAAACCCTTCCCAATCAATGGGCTTCACAAAGCATTAGGATTTGCTAAAATTAAAACCGCAGTCATAGCAAGGTTTTCCCGATAATTTCTTTGAAACACGCGGAGGTAATTATGCTGAAGGTGCTTTTGGGGTCTCAAATCGGAATCCTGTCTCTTGTGACAGTAGGGGGGGCAATCCTGGTGGTCGCGGTCTGGGCCATTTATTGGTACACCAAGTTCGGCAAGGATAAGGGCGCGGAATAAGCCCCGCCATTAGAAAATACTAGGGTTTAGGAATACACACGAAGCGCGGCCAAGGAAACTTGGCCGCGTTTTTCATGATGCGGTGTGCTGAGGACGGCGGGCACCGTGATGGAGGTGGTGTTCCAGTTCGGACAGGGCGCGGCGGTATACGTCGCGCTTGAACTCGATCACCATGTCCAGGGGAACCCAGTAGTTGTTCCAGCGCCAAGCGTCGAACTCGGGGTGCTTGGTGGCACGGAGGGAAACGTCGCAGTCGCGGCCCACCAGTCGCAGCAGGTACCATATCTGTTTTTGGCCCTTGTAGCTGCCGCGCCACTCGCGCTTGATCCACTGTTCGGGCACGTCGTAGCGCAGCCAGTCCTTGGTGCGGCCGAGAATCTTGACGTGGTGGGGATGGAGGCCGATTTCCTCGTGCAACTCACGGTACATCGCCTGTTCCGGCGACTCTCCCTGCTTGATGCCCCCTTGAGGAAACTGCCAGGAGTGTTCCCGAATGCGCTTGCCCCAGAACACCTCGTTTTTGGCATTACACAAAATAATGCCGACATTGGGGCGATAGCCGTCCTTGTCGATCATGACTGAAAACTTACCGAATTTTTAACTGAGAACGATTCTTGCACATTTCGGCTTATATTTGAAGCCGTTGACAAATTCTGAATCAAGACCCTGCTGGGGGTGAAAATGTCGGTAAAACAGGTGGGTAGGGCTAGACGAGGAGGCGTTTTTCGGTGTGGGGGTTGTTGTCCCGCAGTCCTTGGACGAATTTGATGAATTCCAGGCCGTAGCGCTGCTCCAGTTCCTTTGCCCGTTCCCGCAGGTCGGACCAGCGGGGGCTGCCGGGAGAACGTTTGAAGGCGAGGACGACGATATTGCCGCGGGAGAGGGAGGGCAGCATCAGCACCAGACCACCGAAACTCTTGCCGATGCGCTCGAAATAGATTTCGAAGCGGGGGTCGCTGCCACAGAGGTTGACCGATAGCACGCCGTCGGGCGTCAACGCCTGGAAACAGCGGTCGTAGAAATCCTGGCTGGCAAGGGACTCCACCTGGGCCTGTTCATCGTAGCCATCCAGCAGCTGCACGA
>JBFXHL010000015.1:0-38235 GCA_050177075.1 Sulfuricellaceae bacterium
AGGCTCACGTAGGAGAACATCGCGCTTTGGTTGGTCTGACTGCCTCGCATCTCGGTCTTCGGATCAGATATCGATGGGATGAATTTTACCTCCTCCAGGGCAGGCGGGGTTTTTCAACGGCCTGCTAACTGAGGCCTCTGCTTAACACCAAACCAACGAGTTAGCGGGGTATCTACCGATGCCAAACAGCCTAAACCCTGCCCAAGGGCGTCGGGAAACGGTGCATGAGACAGGCATTTTCACTCGTTTGTCTCCTTTCGGACGGATTTCGGCCATGACCGGTTTACTTCAAAATAGCAGGCACTCATCCCTCGAATCCGTCGTAAACTAGGCTTCCGGAACTAGAAATACCATACACATGGAAGATAGGGCGCCAAAATTCCTGGTCATTCGCCGCGACAATATCGGCGATTTAGTATGTACCACCCCCTTATTCAGCGCACTGCGGACTCATTTCCCCAACGCGGAAATCTGTGCCTTGGTAAACAGTTACAACATCGCCGTGCTGGAAAATAACTCCGACATTGACGCTGTTTACGCCTACACTAAGGCGAAGCACCGCCCTGCAGGCAAAAGCGTCGCTGGCATTTACTGGGACCGACTCACCCTATTCCTGGAGCTTCGCCGCAAGCATTTCGACTATGCCGTTCTAGCCGCCACCGCTCCTACTTCCGTTCCCCGGGCATTAAAGCTGGCACGTTTTATTCGGCCAAAACACATTATTGGTTACAGCGAATCCGCCATTCCGCAAAGAGGTGGCATTGATTTCCCCGTCCCCTATTCCCATCGCACGGATACCCACGAAGTAGAAGAAGTGCTCAAGCTACTATCCCCTCTGGGCATTGACGGCACACCACCACTCGTTAAGGTTTGTCCGAATTCCGCCGTAACGGAGCACGCCCGAGAAACCATTGTCCGGCCTGCCGGAAAACGCCTGATCGGGGTCCACATTAGTGCCCGCAAACCCAGCCAACGCTGGCCTACGGAGCGATTCGTCGAACTAATTCGGGAATTGGCACGATCGGAGTCCATGGCCTTTGCCCTCTTCTGGTCGCCCGGTGATGAGGACAACCCGTTACACCCGGGGGACGACCGCAAAGCCCATGAAATTCTCTCAGCCCTTAGTGGCCTGCCCATAGTCGCCTATCCCACCCATAGACTCCAGGAACTAGTCGCGGGCCTATCCCTATGTGATGCCCTCATCTGCAGTGATGGAGGGGCCATGCACCTTGCTGCAGGACTGGGCAAGCCAATCTTGTGCTTTTTCGGGAAATCAAGCAGCGTACGCTGGCGACCATGGGGTGTTTCCCATGTCCTGATCCAGCCGCCAAGTCAGGAAGTTACTGACATCAGCATAGAAGAGGCCTTGACAGGCTTCAATGAGTTGCTGAAAAAGGTGAATAACCTTACCCCGCGGAATAACGGGTAGATGGGTCAGAATGCGTGAGCATTATGCCTCATCAACCGCCAAGTCGAAGTTGCCCAATGAACTACACCCATCTGACCCAAGACGAACGATACCAAATTTACATTCTCCTGAAAGCCGGTCATACGCAAATCGACATTGCCCAGTTAATGCAACGCCATCCTTCTACCATTACCATCAGTCGCGAGTTGCGCCGTAATCATGGGCAATGTGGCTATCGTCCCAAACAGGCGCAAGGATTGGCCGAGGCACGCGCCAGGAACTGCCGCAATGCCCGACGCATTACTCAGGAAACCCGGGAAGCCGCCCAAGCCCGGCTACGTGAGCATAGTCCGGAACAGATCGCGGCTTATCTGCCCGTCAGCCACGAGACCCTCTACCAGCGCATCTATGCGGACAAGCAATCCGGCGACGATCTCTGGCGCCATTTGCGCTGCCAGAAGCAACGCAGGAAACGCTACGCGAGTGGACAACAACGTCGGGGGCGCATTCCGAATCGTCGATCCATCACCGAACGCTCCCCCGCTGTCGAAAGCCGCCGCCGCATCGGTCACTGGGAGGGTGATACCCTTATCGGCAAGGGGTGCAAGCAAGCCGTTGTCAGCCTGGTCGAGCGCAAGTCAGGCTTCTGCCTGCTGGCACACGTCACGCGCTAAACCAGCGAGGCCGTCAGCGATTCCATCATCCGTCTGCTAGAACCCATCAAGGCCAGGGTCTCCACCCTGACCTTTGATAACGGCCTCGAATTCGCGCGGCACGCCGACATCGACTACGCACTGGGATCAACCTCCTACTTCGCCGATCCCTACGCTTCCTGGCAGCGCGGCACCAATGAAAACACCAACGGACTAGTAAGCCAGTATCTCCCCAAGTCCAGAGCCTTCGATACCGTTACGCAGGAGGAAATTGCCATGATCATGCACCGCCTCAACCATCGCCCCAGAAAACGCCTGAATTGGAGAACACCTCATCAGGTTTTTATGCAATCATTCAACCCTGTGCACTTCGTGGTTGAATCCGTCTCCCTGATCAAGCAGAATCCTGACGAACTCTATGGATATACCACTGCGCCGTTTCACGCAACCCCTCCTCCACAGTGTGAGTCGGTGAATAATTCAGCAGCCGCTGTGCCTTGCCGATGTCAGCCAGAGAATGGCGCACATCGCCAGGCCGGAAGTCACGATACGCTGGCTCAGCGCTTTTCGCTGCCGGATATACTCCTGCTACGTGATCACGTACCAAGGCATACAATTCGTTTAAGGAAGTGCGCTCCCCGACGGCAACATTATAAACTTGGTTCAATGCTTCCGTTTCAGTAGCGCAAGCGGCAAGGAGGTTCGCCTGGACGGCATTGTCGATGTAACAGAAATCGCGGCTAGTTTCCCCATCACCGTTGATGTAAACGGTATCCCCATGCAGCAGCGCGGCAAACCACTTGGGAATCACGGCGGCGTATGCACCCTCAGGATCCTGCCGACGCCCAAAAATATTGAAATACCGCAAGCCGATGGTTTCAAACCCATAACAGCGGGCAAAAACATCCGCATAAAGTTCGTTCACGTATTTCGTCACTGCATAAGGGGAAAGGGGCTTACCTATTAGCTCTTCGACCTTCGGTAGAGCGGGATGATCGCCATACGTGGAACTAGACGCAGCGTACACAAAACGAACAACAGCCGCATCACGCGCTGCTATCAACATGTTGAGAAAACCCGAAATGTTGGTTTCGTTGGTGATAAGCGGGTCTTCTATGGATCGCGGCACAGAACCCAAAGCAGCCTGGTGTAGCACATAGTCCACACCTGCGCAGGCGGCGCGGCAATCTGCTAGGTTGCGGATATCCCCTTCGAGGAAGGAAAAATTCCTCCACGCATCCGCACCCACCAAACTTTGCACTTCATCAAGATTTTCCCGCTTTCCTGTCACCAGATTATCTAGGCCGACCACCCGCTGCCCACGTCGCAGCAATTCTTCCAAGAGGTTAGAACCAATAAAACCAGCGACCCCTGTTATCAGCCAGGTACGGGGAAATTTTTCAAGCTGCGCCAAAAGTTCAAGATAAGCGCTCACCCTCTATAACCCTCCCCGGAAAGCGCCAAACTGGCGCACCATGACAATGAACAATCCCACATATCTAGACCTAACATTGGAATAACCCTATCTTTTGGTTCGCGGATTCAAGTTTGAAGTGCAATTTTGAATAACGGGTAGATGGGTCAGAATGCGTGAGCATTATGCCTCATCAACCGCCAAGTCGAAGTTGCCCAATGAACTACACCCATCTGACCCAAGACGAACGATACCAAATTTACATTCTCCTGAAAGCCGGTCATACGCAAATCGACATTGCCCAGTTAATGCAACGCCATCCTTCTACCATTACCATCAGTCGCGAGTTGCGCCGTAATCATGGGCAATGTGGCTATCGTCCCAAACAGGCGCAAGGATTGGCCGAGGCACGCGCCAGGAACTGCCGCAATGCCCGACGCATTACTCAGGAAACCCGGGAAGCCGCCCAAGCCCGGCTACGTGAGCATAGTCCGGAACAGATCGCGGCTTATCTGCCCGTCAGCCACGAGACCCTCTACCAGCGCATCTATGCGGACAAGCAATCCGGCGACGATCTCTGGCGCCATTTGCGCTGCCAGAAGCAACGCAGGAAACGCTACGCGAGTGGACAACAACGTCGGGGGCGCATTCCGAATCGTCGATCCATCACCGAACGCTCCCCCGCTGTCGAAAGCCGCCGCCGCATCGGTCACTGGGAGGGTGATACCCTTATCGGCAAGGGGTGCAAGCAAGCCGTTGTCAGCCTGGTCGAGCGCAAGTCAGGCTTCTGCCTGCTGGCACACGTCACGCGCTAAACCAGCGAGGCCGTCAGCGATTCCATCATCCGTCTGCTAGAACCCATCAAGGCCAGGGTCTCCACCCTGACCTTTGATAACGGCCTCGAATTCGCGCGGCACGCCGACATCGACTACGCACTGGGATCAACCTCCTACTTCGCCGATCCCTACGCTTCCTGGCAGCGCGGCACCAATGAAAACACCAACGGACTAGTAAGCCAGTATCTCCCCAAGTCCAGAGCCTTCGATACCGTTACGCAGGAGGAAATTGCCATGATCATGCACCGCCTCAACCATCGCCCCAGAAAACGCCTGAATTGGAGAACACCTCATCAGGTTTTTATGCAATCATTCAACCCTGTGCACTTCGTGGTTGAATCCGCCGTTATTTATCACTCGAACAATTCAGCTAAATTTAGCATGCTGCCGACGTGATCCTTTTGCGACAAAAGCGGCTCTTGGTTAATCGGCCATAAAATCCCCAATTCAGGATCATCCCAACGAATGCAACGCTCGAACTCCGGAACCCAATAGTCCGTCGTCTTATAAAGAAACTCGGCATGCTCTGACAACACTAGGAAACCATGGGCAAAACCTTCTGGAATCCAAACCATGCGCTTGTTCTCCGCCGACAAAACCGCCCCGACCCATTTACCGAAAGTCGGTGAACTCTTGCGGATATCAACAGCCACGTCAAATACCTCACCCGTAACCACCCTTATCAGTTTCCCCTGTGGACGCTGAATCTGGTAGTGAAGACCGCGCAAAACATTCTTCGCCGACTTGGAGTGGTTGTCCTGCACGAATTCAGTGCAAATACCAGTTATTTCCTCAAATACCCGCTTGTTATAACTTTCAAAAAAAAATCCCCGTTCGTCGCCAAATACTCTCGGCTCGAGAACCAATACATCGGGAATAGCAGTAGGAATCACTTTCATCAATACACCCGGTCCGCGAGCAAATCAAGCAAATACTGACCATAAGCGTTCTTGGTCAGAGGCATGGCCAAACTTTCCAATTGTTCCCCAGTAATATATCCCTTGCGGTAAGCCACCTCCTCCGGACAGGCCACCTTGAGGCCCTGGCGCTTTTCGATGGTTTCAATGAACAAGGAAGCTTCCATCAGAGATTCATGGGTACCCGTATCCAGCCACGCCATGCCGCGCCCCATTACACACACTTCCAGTTCCCCCCGGCTTAGGTAATAACGATTGACGTCTGTAATCTCCAATTCACCTCGCGCAGAAGGGCGAATACCTGAAACAGCTTCTACTACTTGGTTATCGTAAAAATACAGTCCCGTGACGGCATAACGGGATTTTGGGTGTTGCGGTTTTTCCTCAATACTCACTGCTTGTCCTTCCGCATCGAACTCCACTACCCCATAGCGCTCCGGATCTCTTACCGGATAGGCAAACACCGTAGCACCGCGGTTCTTGGCAGCTGCAACTTGGAGATTTCCCGCCAGTTCATGACCATAAAAAATATTGTCACCCAAAACTAGGGCACAACTATCCTTGCCGATAAAATCCCGCCCGATCAAGAACGCCTGAGCAATACCTTCGGGTGAAGGCTGAACCGCATAGGAAAACCTTAACCCCCATTGACAGCCGCTCCCCAGCAATTGCTCGAATCTGGAAATATCCTGGGGAGTCGAAATAACCAGAATCTCCCGAATCCCGGCCAACATCAAAGTGGTAAGGGGATAATAGATCATGGGCTTGTCGTAAACCGGCAGCAATTGTTTGGACACCACCTGAGTCACAGGGTACAGGCGCGTTCCGGAGCCACCAGCGAGAATAATGCCTTTCACGCCCTTCTTCCTCGAGCACCGTAATTAGTGTCAAACCATCGCTGGTATTCACCACTGACAACATTTTCCACCCAACGGCCATGGGCCAGATACCATTCCACCGTCTTGTACAATCCACCCTCAAAACCTTGCTGCGGCCTCCACCCCAATTCGCCTTCTACCTTCCGAGCATCTATGGCATAGCGCCGATCATGACCCGGCCGATCTTGGACAAAAGTCAGCAGCCGGTTGTGAGGAGCCCCCTCTGGACGTAACTTGTCAAGGATAGCGCAGACAGAACTAACCACCTCTAGGTTTGTTTTTTCGCTATGGCCCCCAACATTGTAAACCTCCCCGGGTCTGCCCCTTTTCAGCACCGTACGGATTGCCGAGCAATGGTCGCCCACATAAAGCCAGTCACGAACATTGCCGCCATCGCCATAAATTGGCAGTGCCTTGCCTTGAACAGCATTCATAATCACCAAAGGAATCAGCTTCTCGGGAAACTGAAAAGGGCCATAATTGTTGGAACAGTTCGTCGTTAGCGTCGGCAAGCCGTAGGTATGGTAATAGGCCCGAACGAGATGGTCCGATGATGCTTTGGATGCCGAATAGGGACTGTTCGGCGCATAGGGCGTCGTTTCGGTGAAAGGGGGGTCAGTAGGCCCAAGGGAACCATAAACCTCGTCGGTGGAAATATGCAGGAAGCGAAAATCTGCTTGATCACTTTTCGGTAGCCTCCCCCAGAACTCGCGAACCGCCTCTAGTAAACGGAAGGTACCTACCACATTAGTTTGGATAAAAACCTCCGGCCCTAAAATGGACCGGTCTACATGACTTTCTGCAGCAAAATGGATCACCGCCCGGGGTCTATAGCGCCCCAGCAAATCCTTCACCAATTCTTGATCGGCGATATCCCCTCGTACAAAAACATGGCGAGAGTCCTCCTTCACACTAGCAAGATTGCCCAGGTTTCCCGCATAGGTCAGTTTATCCAGATTCAATACCGGTTCATCGGTCTCAGCTAACCAGTCCAGAATGAAATTGGAACCAATGAACCCCGCACCGCCGGTAACAAGAATCAAGACCGTCCCCCTAAGCGCTACGTTTGCCGTAATAGGTCTTGAACCAGCTAACGAATTTCCCCACCCCCTCTTTCAAAGGCGTACGCGGGGCAAATCCGGCCACTTGGCGCAAGTCTTCCGTATCAGCATAGGTGGCGACCACATCACCATCCTGCATGGGGAGCATATTTTTCTCCGCCGTTTTTCCCACCGCCATTTCGATGGTCTCGATGAACGTCATCAACTCTACCGGTTCGTGATTACCGATATTGAACAGGCGGTAAGGCGCATAGCTGCGAGCCGGATCGGGATTTGCACAATCAAATGAAGGGTCCGCTTCTGCCGGCTTGTCCAACACCCGGATCACCCCCTCGACGATATCGTCGATATAAGTGAAATCACGCTGCATTTTGCCGTGGTTGAAAACGTCAATGGGACGCCCTTCGAGAATGGCGCTGGTGAACAGGGAGGGAGACATATCGGGCCGTCCCCAGGGGCCGTAAACCGTAAAAAAACGCAATCCGGTAGCAGGCAGGCTATAAAGATGGCTGTAGGTATGGGCCATCAGTTCATTGGATTTTTTGGTGGCCGCATAGAGACTCACCGGGTGATCCACGTTCTGGTGCACCGAAAACGGCATCGCCGTGTTGGCGCCGTAGACGCTGGAACTGCTGGCGAAGACCAGATGGCCCACCTTGTGGTGACGGCACCCTTCCAGCACATTGGTGAAGCCGACGATGTTGCTCTGGATGTAGGCATGGGGGTTTTTCAGGGAATAGCGCACCCCAGGTTGCGCCGCCAGGTTAATGACGCCCTGGAAGCCGCCCCGGGCAAACAGGCCCTCTATGGCTGAGCGATCAGCGATATCCAGACGCTCGAAGCGGAAGCGGTCGAAGGCTCGCAATTGCTCAAGGCGGTCTTCCTTGAGGCGTACGTCGTAGTAGTCGTTGAGGTTGTCCACCCCAAACACCTCGTCACCCCGTTCCAGCAGGCGCAAGCAGGTATGCATGCCGATGAACCCAGCGCAACCGGTAACCAGTATTTTCATGTTTTCTCTTGGGCCAAGGCCATCAGCTTGGCGTATTTGGCAAAACTATTGAAACAACCGATCAGGATATGCACCAAGCCCGGCACGCCATCCAGGAACCCCAATCGGAACACGTAAAACTTAACGAAGCGCAGAATGGGACTCAGCAGCAAATGCCCCATATGGGCTCGTTTTCCCCGCTGGCGCAGTTCCTCCGCCTGGAGCGAAGTATAACGGTTCTGCTTGGCAAGATAACTCTCCAGCGTTTCGCAGGACTCATGGAGCAAATCGCCTTCCAGTGTCCCCACTTCCCCCTCGCACAGGACCTTTTCGTGTACCGCGTCGTCGCTCCAACGGGCATGGCGACGGTCGAAAAGACGGAGGCTCCAGTCCGGATAGCCTTCGCCGTGGCGCAGATAACGGCCAAGGAAACGGTTGCAGCGCGGCATGCGGTAGGCGGCAAAACGCGGCGCTTCCATCGCGCCAACAATGGCTTGCCGCAACGTCTCGCTCACCCGCTCGTCCGCATCCAGGCACAATACCCAATCATGGGTCGCCTGCTCCACCGCGAATTGCTTTTGCTGGCCGAAGCCGAGCCACTCCCGAGAAATCAGCCGCGCCCCGTATTGCTTCGCCAGCTCCTGGGTGCCGTCGCTGCTGCCCGCGTCCACTACCACGATTTCGTCGGCGAATGCCACGCTTTCCAGACAGGCCTGCAGCTGGCTGGCGGCATTAAGCGTAATGATAACGGCGGAGAGCGGGTTTTTCGGCACAGGGAAGGGGGCTAAGGCCGTCGGCAACAATTCGCTATTCTAAGCGCAAATAGCAGCGTGGAACAGTTCACACCAGGCCCCTGCTCTGCAATTCATCTTTGAGGTAAGCGTAATAAATCGGCGCCGCCACCACCCCCATTAGGCCGAAGGTAGCCTCCATCACCAGCATGGCCAGCAGCAATTCCCAGGCCTTGGCGCGTATCTGGGAACCGACGATCTTGGCGTTGAGGAAATATTCCAGCTTGTGGATCACCACCAGGAACACCAGGGAGCTCATGGCGAGCTGGAGCGACTGGCTGAGGCTCACCACGACGATGACGGTATTGGAAATCAGATTGCCCACCACCGGCAGCAACCCGGCGAGAAAGGTCACCAGAACCAGGGTCTTGGTGAACGGCAAATGAACCCCCAGCAAGGGCAGGGTCACGCCCAGATAGAGCCAGGTGAAGAAGGTGTTCAACGCCGCGATCTTCACCTGGGCGAAAACGATGCGGCGAAAGGCGTTGCTCAGGCGCATGGCCCGCTCCACCAAGGCACGGGAAAGGGGTCGGTACTGGTGGATGGGCAAGGCCTCGTGGAGCGAAATCATTCCCCCCACCACCATTCCGATGAGAATATGGGCCAGGGCTCGGCCCGCATCCTTGCCTAGACCCTGCAAATCGGCGGCATGGCTGCGCAGCCACTCGGCCATGGTGGCTTTCAGGCTTTCCGGATCCGAGGGAATGGAATGAACCACCCAGGCCGGCAGCGTTCCGCGGGAACTTTCGATGATATCCGCCATTTTCTGCAGCAGGTTGGTCAGGTTTCCCGCTTCGCCGCGAAAGAACGCCAGCAGGCCGAGGCTGGCCGCGCTCAGGGCCGTCACCACCACGACGGCGATCAGCGCCACCGCCACCACTTTCGCCCGGCTACCGCCGAAACGGCTGAAACGGGGAGAGAACAGGTGCACCAGTTGGTATACCAGCAGACCACCCAGCAACGCCGGCAAGAGGCGCGTCACCACCACCAATACCAGCAGCAAGGCGGCGATAACCCAGGCGGCGATGTCATACCAAGGCAAACGGAGGACGGTGGCTTTTTCCATTCGAAGATGGCTTATCAGGGCAAATTCCGGCTTTATAGCATGCCGCTCTGCCGCCATGAAGCCCCGTTGGTGGCGCGGGGGGGAATAGGCCTTTACAATTCCGCCCCATGACCGACATTTTGCTGGTAAAAACCTCCTCCCTGGGCGACGTGATCCACAACCTTCCCGTCACCACCGACCTCGCCCGGCATCTGCCCGGCGTCGCCATCGACTGGGTGGTGGAAGAGGCCTTCGCCGGCATCCCCCGTCTCCACCCCGCCATTCGGGATACGATCCCCGTCGCCGTGCGGCGCTGGCGCAAAAACCTGTTCCAGCCCGCCACATGGCGGGAAATCGCCGCTTTCCGCCGCCGCTTGCGACAACGAACCTACGACACAGCCCTGGACAGCCAGGGTCTGGTAAAAAGCGCCCTCATCACCGCTTCCGCCCATGGCGTCCGCTGCGGCTACGACCGGGCCAGCGCCCGGGAACCCTTGGCGGCCCGTTTTTACCACCGCAGGGTCGCCGTCGACCGGTCGCTCCACGCCGTGGAACGCAACCGCCTGCTGGCCGCCGCCGTCTTCGGCTACACCCTCGATACCCCCGTGGACTACGGCATCGCGACGCCGAAACTGTCCCTTCCCTGGCTGCCGGCGGGGCGCTACGCCGTACTGCTCCATGCCACGAGCCGGGAGGACAAGCAGTGGCAGGAGGAGAACTGGATCGCCCTGGGGGCGTGGCTGGCCCGTCAAGGCCTGCGCTGTGTCCTGCCCTGGGGCAGCAAGGCGGAGAAAGCCCGTAGCGACCGTTTGGCCGCCGCCATGCCCGATGCCGTCGTGCCACCCCCTCTGGCCCTGGACCAACTGGCGACGCTCCTGGGCAAGGCCGCTGTCACCGTGGGGGTGGACACCGGCCTCACCCACCTCGCCGCCGCCCTCCGCACCCCGGTAGTGGCCCTTTACTGCGCTTCCCACCCGGGCCTGACGGGCGTTTACGCCACCGGCTTCTATCGCAATCTGGGAGACGCGGGGCAGTCCCCTTCCCTGAATGCTGTCCAGGCCACCGTGGAAGAGGCCTTGGCATGAGCCTGGCGCGCTTCCTCTACACCCTTGTCCTGATCTTCCTGCTGCCCCTGGTTTTTCTCCGCCTCGCCTGGCGGGGGCGCCGCCAGCGGGAATATCTACAGGACGTGGCGGAGCGCTTCGGCTTCTATGGCGCCGCCCGCGATAACCGCCAGCCCCTCATCTGGCTCCATGCCGTCTCGGTGGGCGAAACCCGCGCCGCCGCCCCCTTGGTGGACGCCCTTCTGCAGGATTATCCCGACCACCGCCTCCTCCTCACCCACATGACGCCTACAGGCCGCGCCACCGGCCGGGAACTGTTCGGCGAGCGGGTGCAGCAGGCTTACCTCCCCTACGACTACCCCTTTGCCGTTCGCCGCTTCCTACGCCATTTCCGGCCCATGGCCGGCCTGCTGCTGGAAACCGAGCTGTGGCCCAACCTGATCGCCGCCTGCCAGGAATCCCGGCTGCCTCTCCTCCTGGTCAACGCCCGCCTGTCGGAAAAGTCCGCCCGTCGCTATGCCCGCTTCCCCCGCCTCGCGGCGGAGTGCCTGAAGGGCCTCGCCGCCGTGGCGGCGCAGACCGAGGATGACGCTACGCGCCTGGCCGCCCTCGGCGCCCCTCCTCCCGCGGTGGTGGGCAACCTCAAGTTCGACATCCCGCCCCCCGTCGGCATGCTGCAACGGGGTAGGGAGTTGCGTGCGCTCTTCGGCGAAAGCCGCCCCGTCCTGCTCCTTGCCAGCACCCGGGACGGGGAGGAATCGATGCTGTTGAAGGCCCTCGCGGCCAGCGCCGGGAATTTCCTGACCATTCTCGTCCCCCGCCACCCCCAACGTTTCGACGACGTCGCCAGGCTGCTGGAGGAACAGGGCATCCCCTACCAGCGGCGCAGCGACAACCGCTCCGTTGCGACAGAGGTTCGAGTAGTCCTGGGAGACAGCATGGGGGAAATGTTCGCCTACTACGCCGCCTGCGACGTGGCTTTCGTCGGCGGCAGCCTGCTGCCCTTCGGCGGACAGAACCTGATAGAGCCCTGTTCGGTGGGCGTGCCGGTGCTCATCGGTCCCCATACCTTCAACTTCACCCAGGCCAGCGAATTGGCCGTGGCCGCCGGCGCCGCCGAACGGGTGGCAACGGCGGAGGCGCTGATCGAAAAGGCGGAAACCTTGCTGGCAGACCCGGCTCGGCGGGCAGCCATGGGGGAAGCGGGAAAGGCCTTTGCCGACCGGCATCGCGGCGCCACCCGGCGCATCATGGAACTAGTGCGGCCGCTCCTGGATTAGGAGCCCAAAACGGGGAAGTGGTTCTTCAAGAAGATTTCCAGGGCCGCCCGGTCGGCGCCGGCCAAGTCGAGGAAGTGCACCCCGACGCGGAACTCGTAAAGGTGGGCCGCCAGGACGACGTTGACCACCACTGCATCGATCTGCACCAGCCGCGCCGTCCCTTTTTCCAGGCCGGGAATCGAGAATTGCACCTTGCAATGCTGCTTTTCGTCCATGCGGTTGGGACTGAGGAGCGTCATGCCCTCCGTGGACACGTCCACGGCATGGCCCTCGAAGACGTGCCCGCCGGCGGCAATGACTACCTTCCAGTGCACCAGGATTCGGGGTTGTTGGCGGTGTTCGATCATTTTCAGTACTTACGCATGGCGGGATCGACATCCCTGGCCCAGGCGTCCACGCCGCCCTGCAGGTTGTATACCGCGGTAAAGCCGTAATGTTCCAGGAAGAGGGCCACCTGATGGCTGCGGATGCCGTGGTGGCAAATCACCACCACCTCCCCCTGTGCATCGAGGTCGCCGAACTTGGCCGGCACATCCCGCATTGGCACCAGCAACGAGCCGTCGATGCGGCAATGGTCGAACTCCCACGGTTCCCTGACGTCGAGCAGCAGCGGCTTTGGGCGGTTCGGATCATCAAGCCATTGGCGCAGGGCAGAGGGAGTCAGTTGCTGCATCAGAACACGAAGCGGGAAGGCGTCTGAACGTTGCGCAAAGGGGGAACGCAGGTTTCGAACAAATCCTCCCGGCGGAAAGCGTCGGCGCTCACACGGGTGATCAGTTCGGCGCGCATGGCCGGCGCCTCGCCGACGATGGCGAAGAGGCGGCCGTCCACCTTGAGGCTTTGCTGGAACGCTTCCGGCAGTACCGGCAGCGAGCCGGTGATGACGATCACGTCATAGGGGCCATGGCGGTCCCAGCCCCGGGCGGCATCCCCGGTTTCCACCGTCACGTTCTCGATGCCGCGGCTTTCCAGCTTGCGCTTGGCCTCCTCGGCCAATTCGGGAACGATTTCCACGCTATAGACGTGGGCGGCGAAATGGGCCAAAAGGGCCGTCATATAGCCGCTACCGGTACCGACTTCCAGCACCCGGTCGCCGTCCCGCAATTCCAGCTCCTGAAGGATACGCGCCTCCAGCTTGGGCTCCAGCATCACCTCGCCGTTGCCAAGGGGAATCTGCATGTCGGCGAAGGCCAGCTTCTTGTAGGAGTCGGGCACGAAATTCTCCCGGCGGACCTTGAACAGCAGGTCCAGCACCTTGTCGTTCAGTACCTCCCACGGGCGGATTTGTTGTTCCACCATGTTGAAGCGGGCGCGTTCCATATCCATCGTGTCACTCCCCTTGGTTTGTCGTAAATTGTTGAGTACGGCTTGCAATTATTCCACAACTCCAGTAGTTTTCCACATCCTGCTGGGGGTCCTGCCGAGAGGGTCGGTAGGTGAGAGATACCCTTTGAACCTGACGCGGTTAATACCGTCGTAGGGAAGCATTGCCCATCCAATGCTCCCCCCGTTGTTTCCCGAGGAGCACCTCATGAATGCCAATCCCGAATTCCTGAATTCCACCGCCGATATCGAACATCTGGCGATCGAGCCCTTCCCCGGGTCGAAAAAGGTCTACATCCACGGTTCCCGTGCCGATATCCGGGTGCCGATGCGCGAAATCACCCTGTCCGATACCCGCACCTCGAAGGGCGACGAACCTAATCCGCCGATCTACGTCTACGACACCTCCGGCCCCTACACCGACCCGGCGGTCAAGGTGGACATCCGTGCCGGCCTGCCCAAGCTGCGCCAGCCCTGGGTCGAGGAGCGAGGTGACACCGAAGTCCTTCCCGGCTATTCCTCCGACTATGTCCGCAGCCGCATGAGCGACGCGGCCGTGGCCGGTCTTCGCTTCCCGGTGGCCCACCAGCCCCGCCGCGCCAAGGCCGGCCAGAACGTCACCCAGATGCACTATGCCCGTAAAGGCATCATCACCCCGGAAATGGAATTCGTCGCCATCCGCGAGAATCAGCGCCGGGACGGGCTGTCCGAGCTGATGCTGGCCCAGCACAAAGGCGAGAATTTCGGCGCCGCCATTCCGCCGCTCATCACCCCGGAGTTCGTCCGCGACGAGGTGGCCCGGGGCCGCGCCATCATCCCGGCCAACATCAACCACACCGAGCTGGAGCCGATGATCATCGGCCGCAACTTCCTCACCAAGATCAACTCCAACATCGGCAACTCCGCCCTGTCCTCCTCCATCCGCGAGGAAGTGGAAAAAATGGCCTGGTCCATCCGCTGGGGCGGCGACACGGTGATGGACCTCTCCACTGGCAAGAACATCCACGAGACGCGGGAATGGATCATTCGCAACAGTCCCACTCCCATCGGCACCGTGCCCATCTACCAGGCCCTGGAGAAGGTGGATGGCCGCGCCGAGGAACTGACTTGGGAAATCTTCCGCGACACTCTGATCGAGCAGGCCGAGCAGGGGGTGGACTACTTCACCATCCACGCCGGCGTGCTGCTGCGCTACATCCCCATGACCGCCAAGCGCATGACGGGCATCGTCAGCCGCGGCGGCTCCATCCTCGCCAAGTGGTGCCTGGCCCATCATCAGGAGAACTTCCTCTACACCCACTTCGAGGACATCTGCGACATCATGAAGGCCTATGATGTCAGCTTCAGCCTGGGCGACGGCCTACGCCCCGGCTCCCTCTACGACGCCAACGACGAAGCCCAGTTCGCCGAGTTGCACACCCTGGGCGAACTCACCCAGGTGGCTTGGAAGCACGACGTCCAAGTGATGATCGAGGGCCCCGGCCACGTGCCCCTGCACATGGTCAAGGCCAACATGGACGAACAGCTCAAGCACTGCCACGAGGCCCCCTTCTACACCCTGGGCCCCCTGGTCACCGACATCGCCGCCGGCTACGACCACCTGGCCTCCGCCATCGGCGCCGCCGCCATCGGCTGGTACGGCTGCGCCATGCTGTGCTACGTCACTCCGAAAGAACATTTGGGCCTGCCCAACAAGGAAGACGTGCGCCACGGCATCATCGCCTACAAAATCGCCGCCCACGCCGCCGACTTGGCCAAGGGCCACCCCGGCGCCCAGATCCGCGACAACGCCATGAGCAAGGCCCGCTTTGAGTTCCGCTGGGAGGACCAGTTCAACCTGGCCCTGGACCCGGACCGGGCCCGGGAATACCACGACGCCACCCTGCCCAAGGAATCCGCCAAGACCGCCCACTTCTGCTCCATGTGCGGCCCCCAGTTCTGCTCCATGAAAATCAGCCAGGACGTGCGGGATATGGAAGCGGCCAAGAAGGGCATGGAGGAAAAGTCGGTGGAATTCGTGAAGGGCGGTTCCGAGGTGTACCACAGAGCTTGACCCCGGAAAATGTACGTTTCATAATTAAAATGTACATTGAGGCAGTCATGGAAAAAATCACCGTTACCGCTCTGCGGCAAAATCTGTTCAGCGTCATAGACCGCGTTCTCGCCACCGGCGAGGCCGTGGAGATCGAGCGCCACGGCAAGCGCCTGTTGCTAATGCCTGAGCAGGGCGCTGGCAAGCTCGCGTGCCTCAAGAAGCGCAGCCTCATCGCCGGGGATGCCGCCACGCTACCCGAGGAAAAGGTGTGGGAATGGGACGAAAACGCAAACCGTCCCTGACCTTCCTCGACACCCACATCGTCTGCTGGCTTTACGAAGCCCGCCTCGACCTCTTTTCCCAGGACAGCCTTGCCGCCATCGAAAGCGGTCTGTTGCGCGTCTCCCCCATGGTATCCCTGGAACTGCAATACCTGTTTGAGATCAAGCGCATCACCCGTCCCGCCCAGGAAATCCTGGCCGCCCTGGCGGAGGACATCGGCCTGCGGATGAACGACGCTCCCTTCGCCGACGTCGCCACCCGTGCCCAAACTCTGGACTGGACCCGCGACCCCTTCGACCGCGTCATCGTCGCCGAGACCCTCGTGGCCGACGGCGTTCTGGTGACGCGGGACGAAAAAATCCGCGCCCATGCGCCTCGTGCCGTGTGGTGAGTGGCTTGTGGAGTTCAATGATGAATCAACCCCTTGAGGATGACAACCTGACCCGCCTTGCCGGTAAAGGCGCATTTGAGCGCGGGTTGCGTTATTTCAACGAAGGCCGGGTGACGGTAACGGAAAGCACCGCCAACCGGCTGCGCGCCAAGGTGGAAGGCTCCGCCGACTATTTCGTGGAGCTGACTTTGAACGGCGATAAATTGTCCGCTCATTGCGATTGCCCGGTGGATGGCTTTTGCAAACACGCCGTGGCGGCGGCTCTGGCGTGGCGCGGCGACGCGCCGGTTAAGCCGAAGACGCGCAAGGAGAGCGCTCCTGACCTGAGCGCCTTTCTCAAAAAACAGTCGGCGGAACGGCTGGCGCAACTGTTGGCAAAATACGCCCACGAATACGACGGGGTACGCCGGGAGTTGACCCTGCTCGCCCGCGTGGAGAGCGCCCGCGATGACCCGGCGGCGCTCGACAAGGCGGTGCGCGGTTTTCTCAACGTGCGGCGTTTTCTCGATTATCGCGGCAGCATTGCTTACGCGCGGGAACTAGACGGCCTGATTGAACTGCTGCGGCAAACGCTAGAGCAAAATCCGGCGCTGTGCGCCAGGTTGTGCGAAGCCGCCGCCGCGAAACTGTTCCGTATTTACGAAAATTCCGACGACTCCGCCGGGGCCATCGGCGACCGTTTTTACACGCTTGGGCAAATACACCAGCGCGCCTGCCTTGCCGCATCGCCACCCCCAAAAGAATTGGCCAAGCGGCTTTATCCCCTGGCGCTGGAGGATGATTGGGGCTTTTTCGATCTGGCCCATTACAAGCGGGCTTTGGGAGAGGAGGGGCTGGCGGCTTTTGCCGCTCAGGCGCAAAAGGCGTGGGATAACCTGCCGCCGCTAAAGCCGGGCATGGACCGGTATGACGGCCACCGCTGGAAACTGCGCTATTTGCTGGAAGCCTGGGCAAAAGAGGCGGGCGACCATGACTATCTCATTGCCCTGCGCAGCCGTGATCTGACCTCGGCCCACGACCATATCCAACTGGTGGAAACCTATCGCCAGGCAAACCGCCCCCGCGAGGCGCTAGCCGCCGCCGAACGCGGCATGAAGGCCTTTCCAAACGACTGGCAGCTGCGCGAAATCGCCGCGCGGGAACTGCGCGAATCCGGCATGGACGACGAGGCGCTGGCTTTGTTGTGGCGCAATTTCGAGCAACAGCCCTCCGAACAGTTCTACCAAAAATTGCTCAGCGCGGCGGGCAGCCAGCGGGAAAGCTGGCGTGAACGGGCGCTGGAGCATATCCGCTCCAGGGAACGTCCATGGGGGAAAAACGGAAAACCCGATGCGTCTTTGCGCATCGCCATCCTGCTGAACGAAAACCGTCTGGAAGACGCCATTGATCTGGCCTCCAGCCATACATGCAGCCTTCATGTGCTGGAAGCTCTCGCCCCCAGAACAGCGAAAACGAACCCATCCGCTGCCGTGGCGTTTTACCGCCGGATGACGGAAAGCACCATGGCCAACCACCCCGGCAATGCCGCCTACGCTGCCGTAGCCGGTTACCTACGCTGCATGCGCCCGCTGATGGCCGTAAGCGAGTTTGATGCCTATATGGCCGACTTGCGCCAGCGTTTCCGCGCCAAGCGGAATTTCATCAAAGCACTGGACGAAATTGGCCACTGAACAGAATGGTAGAATGACGCTTTTTCCCTGAGCGCACTCTCTTGGACACCCTACTCCTCCTCAAGGCCTTCATCCTCGGCATCGTCGAGGGCCTGACCGAATTTCTGCCTATCTCCAGCACCGGCCACCTGATCCTGGCCGGTGACCTGCTGAATTTCAACGACGAAAAAGGCAAGGTATTCGAAATCGTCATCCAGCTCGGCGCCATCCTGGCGGTGTGCTGGGAGTACCGCCACAAGCTGGCGGAGGTGGTGGCCCAACTTCCCCATCGGGAAGAAGCCCGGCGCTTCGTCGCCAACCTGCTGATCGCCTTTCTCCCTGCCGCCGTGCTGGGGCTGCTGTTCATCAAGAAGATCAAGCTCTACCTCTTCAAGCCGGTACCAGTGGCCCTGGCCTTCATCGTCGGCGGGGTAATGATCCTGTGGGCGGAGCGGCGCCAGCACCGCATCAGCGTGGAGCGCGTGGAAGACATGACCTGGCGCGACGCCCTGAAAATCGGCTGCGCCCAGGCCCTGTCGCTGATTCCCGGCACGTCCCGCTCCGGCGCCACCATCATCGGCGGCCTGTTCTTCGGCCTGTCCCGCAAGGCGGCGACGGAGTTCTCCTTTTTCCTCGCCATCCCCACCATGTTCGCGGCGACCTTCTACGACGTATTCAAGCACCGCGACCAGCTGCACTTCGACGACCTGGGCATGTTCGCCGTCGGCTTCGTCACCGCCTTCGTCAGCGCCTTCCTCGCCGTGCGCGGCCTGCTGCGCTACATCTCGCGCCACGATTTCTCCCTCTTCGCCTGGTACCGCATCGCCTTCGGCCTCGTCGTCCTGGTCACGGCCTATGGCGGCTGGGTGGAGTGGTCGGCTGGTTAGCCCAGCGGCAAACCTGCTACCATTGGTTTTTAAGCTCCCGTCCTAAATCATGCCCGAGCAAACCCCGCCCATCGTCCTCGCTTTCGCGGCCACCGACCCCAGCAGCGGTGCCGGCCTCCAGGCCGACATCCTGACCCTGGCGAGTATGGGCTGCCACCCCCTGTCGGTGGTGACCGGCGTCACCGTCCAGGACACCGTGGGCGTGGACGACGTCATGGCCCTCGATGCCGAATGGGTGGCCGACCAGGCCCGGGCCGTGCTCGAGGACATGCCGGTAGCCTGCTTCAAGCTGGGCCTGCTGGGCAGCGTGGAAGCCATCGCCGCCATCGCCGAGATCGTCGCCGACTACCCGGACATCCCTTTGGTGCTGGACCCCGTCCTCGCCTCCGGGCGGGGCGACGAACTGGCGACGGAGGACATGATCGACGCCTTGCGGGAGATGCTGATTCCCCAGAGCACGCTCATCACCCCCAACAGCATCGAGGCCCGACGCCTGGCCTTCGACGAATTCGACGAGGACAGCCCCACCGATCAGGAGAATTGCGCCCGGAAACTGCTGAAAACCGGCTGCGAATACGTGCTGATCACCGGCACCCACGAGAACACCCCCCAGGTGGTGAACACCCTCTACCACCGGGACGGCATCCTTCTCGCCGACAAGTGGGACCGCCTCCCCGGCAGCTATCACGGTTCCGGCTGCACTCTCGCCTCGGCCATCGCCGCCGGCCTGGCCTTCGGCCTGGGGGTGGACGAGGCGGTGAAGGAAGCCCAGGAATTCACCTGGCAGAGCCTGGCCACCGCTTTCCGCCCCGGCATGGGACAGTTCATTCCCGACCGCTTTTTCTGGGCCCGCCAGCAGGAAACCAATGATTAAGGGGCTCTACGCCATCACGCCGGACATCCCGGACACCGAAGCCCTGCTGGCCAAGGTCGCCCTCGCCCTGGAAGGCGGCGCGACGGTGGTGCAGTACCGCAGCAAGAGCAGCGACGTGGCCCTGCGCCACGAACAGGCCAACGAACTGGCGGTCCTGTGCCGGGAATACCGCGTCCCCCTGATCATCAACGACGACCTACGCCTGGCCGACCTCGTCAACGCCGACGGCGTGCACCTGGGCAAGGACGACGGCACGGTGAAGGAAGCGCGGATGATCCTGGGGCCGGACAAGCTCATCGGCGTCTCCTGCTATGCCGACTTTACCCGGGCCCTGCTGGCGGACCGGGAGGGCGCCGACTACGTGGCCTTCGGCAGCTTCTTCCCCTCCCCCACCAAGCCTGACGCCGTTCCCGCCTCGCCGGGACTGCTGCGCCAGGCCAAGACCCGCATTCACCTGCCGATGGTGGCCATCGGCGGCATCACCCTGGACAATTTTGATACACTGATCGACGCCGGTGCCGACGCCGTGGCGGTGATTTCCGCCCTCTTCGACAGCACCGACATCCGGATCACGGCCGCGGCCTTCGCCGCGAAATTCGCAACTCAACACTGAATGACGACTGCCATGACCTCCCGCAATCAACAACTCTTCGAACAAAGCCAAACCCTGATCCCCGGCGGCGTCAATTCGCCGGTGCGCGCCTTCCGTTCCGTCGGGGGCACTCCCTGTTTCTTCAAGCGCGGCGAAGGCGCCTACCTGTGGGACGAGGACGACAAGCGTTACATCGACTACGTAGCCTCCTGGGGCCCGGCCATCGCCGGCCACGCCCAGCCCGAGGTGGTGAAGGCGGTGCAGGAAGCGGCCGCCAAGGGCCTGTCCTTCGGCGCCCCCACCGCCACTGAATTGGAAATGGCGCAACTGCTAACCAAGCTGGTGCCGAGCATGGAAATGCTGCGCCTGGTTTCCTCCGGCACCGAGGCCACCATGAGCGCCATCCGCCTCGCCCGGGGCTATACGGGGCGGAGCAAGATCATCAAGTTCGAGGGCTGCTACCACGGCCACGCCGACTTCCTGTTGGTGAAGGCCGGTTCCGGCGCCCTCACCTTCGGCAATCCCAGCTCCGCCGGCGTGCCGGCGGAAACCGCCGCCCACACCATCGTTCTCGATTACAACAACATCGACCAGCTGGAGAGCACTTTCGCCGAAATCGGCAAGGAAGTCGCCGCGGTGATCGTCGAGCCGGTGGCCGGCAACATGAACCTGGTCAAGCCCAGCGCCGAGTTCCTCCAGACCCTGCGGGACCTCACTACGATGTATGGTTCGGTGCTGATTTTCGACGAGGTGATGACTGGCTTCCGCGTCGGCCTCACCAGCGCCCAAGGGCTGTTCGGCATCCGCCCCGACCTCACCACTCTGGGCAAGGTCATCGGCGGCGGCATGCCAGTGGGCGCCTTCGGCGGCCGCAAGGACATCATGGAATGCCTCGCCCCCCAGGGCCCGGTCTATCAGGCCGGCACCCTGTCCGGCAACCCGGTGGCGGTGGCCGCCGGTATGGCCACCCTGAAGTTGGTGCAGGCCCCCGGCTTCTACGAAAACCTGGCCAAGCGCACCCAGGCCCTGTGCGACGGCCTCACCGCCGCCGCCAAGGAAGCGGGCCAGGTGTTCTGCGCCCAGGCCGTGGGCGGCATGTTCGGCCTCTACTTCCGCGCCACGCCGCCCCAGAGCTACGCCGAGGTGATGGAGTGCGACAAGGACAAGTTCAACCGCTTCTTCCATGCCATGCTCGACGAGGGCATCTATCTGGCCCCGTCGGCCTTCGAGGCGGGCTTCGTTTCCGCCGCCCACAGCGATGCCGACATCGAAGCGACCCTGGCGGCGGCCCGCAAGGTTTTCAAGGCGCTTTAACACCGACGGCGTGGGATTTCCCTCCTACGCCGTTTCCCTGCTCAATCGCAACCGCCGCGCCAGTTCCTCGGCGTCCCGCTCGGTACGCAGCCGGCGGTGGAGTTCCTCCGCCTCGGGATAGGCCGAGGCCAGCATTCCCAGCCACTGCTTGAGCCGGCCCGGGGCATGGCGCGGGTCCACCTTGGCCCGCACCAGGGCGAAGTACTCCTCCACCAGCGGCAGCAATTCCTGCCACGGCATCGGCGCGCCGCCGGACTTGATGCGCCGCGCCAGATCGGGCAGGATGATGAGGCCGCGGCCGATCATCACGTCGCTGCAGCCGCTCACCTGGCGGATTTTTTCCCAGTCCCCCGGCGTCCACACGTCCCCGTTGGCCACCAGGGGCAAGGCCACCTCCTCGCGGATGCGGGCCAGCCATTCCCAGCGGGCGGGGGGGCGGTAGCGGTCGGCCCGGGTGCGGGCGTGGACGGTGAGTTCGTCGGCACCGCCGGCCTCGATGGCCCGGGCGCAATCCAGGGCCAGGGAAGTATCCTCCAGGCCGAGGCGCATCTTGGCGGTGACCGGCACCCCGGCGGGCACTGCCCGGCGGACGGCGGCGACGATAGCGTGAATGCGCTCCGGTTCCGCCAGCAGCACGGCGCCGCCGCCGTGGCGGTTGACGGTGGGGGCGGGGCAGCCGAAATTCAGGTCGATTCCCGGCGCCCCCAGTTCGGCGGCCTGGGCGGCGTTCTCCGCCAGGCACACCGCGTCGCTGCCCAGCAGCTGCAATCGGACTGGCACCCCGGCGGGGGTACGGCCGCCGTTGGCCAACTCCGGCACGGTGCGCAGAAGAACCCGCTCGGACAGGAGATGGTGGGTGACGCGGACGAATTCGGCCAGGCACAGGTCAATACCGCCCAGGCGGGTCAGCACGTCGCGCATCACCGCATCGGCGAGCCCTTCCATGGGGGCGAGAAAGAGGCGCATGGGGAAAGTCGGGCAAAACAAAAGGGAAGGATTCTACTCCTTTCCCATTACCTTAGTTCGTCTGTCAACTATTCAAGGGAACCCACCGCCGTTATAATCGACTCTTGTACTCGGTCTAAACGGAGATTTCATGCGCCCCGCCCATCTGATCAACATCCTGGAACGGGAATTCCTCAGCGCCCGGGAGGGCATCCACACCCCTGTCATGCTGTGGGGCCCTCCCGGCGTCGGCAAGTCCCAGATCATCGCCCAGGTGGCGGCGCGCCACGGCGCGCCGGTGGTGGACGTGCGCCTGTCCCAGATGGAACCCTCCGACCTGCGGGGCATCCCCTTCCGCAACGGCGACAAGGTGGAATGGGCCGTCCCCGCCATGCTGCCCGATGCGCAGCGGGACCCGGCCTACGGCGTGCTGTTCCTGGACGAGATCAATGCCGCCCCCCCCAGCGTTTCCGCCGCCGCCTATCAGCTGATTCTCGACCGCCGCCTGGGCGAATACCGGGTCCCCGAAGGCTGGGCCATTTTCGCCGCCGGCAACCGCCAGGGAGACCGGGGGGTGACCTATACCATGCCCGCGCCCCTGGCCAACCGCTTTTCCCATTTCGAAATCGAGCCCCACCTGGAGGACTGGGTGAACTGGGCTTACGGCTACGGCATCGACGAGCGCCTGATCGCCTTCCTGCGCTTCAAGCCGGAACTGCTGTTCGACTTCGACGCCGCCCACAACCCGGCGGCCTTCCCCAGCCCCCGCTCGTGGGAATTCGCCCACCGGGCCCTGGCGAAATTCGGCGAAACGCCCGACCTGCTCCTGGACACCCTCCAGGCCTGCGTCGGCAAGGCGGCGGGCACCGAGCTCTACGCCTTCGTCGACAACCTCCACCGCATGCCGGACATCGACGCCATCCTGCGGGGCGAGGAGGTCGAAGTCCCCCAGGAAGTGGACCTGCAATACGCCGTCGCCGCCGCCCTGGTGACCCGCGCCATCCGCGCCAAGGGCAGTCCCGATGCAGCCGCCGTTTACGGCCGCATTCTCGACTTCGCCGGCAAGCTGCCCCTGCGGGAAATGGGCGTCATGCTGGTGTCCGACATGCAGCGCGCCGTGGGCCAGCCCCTGTTCGCCGTGCCCCAGTTCGCCCAGTGGGCCCACAGCGTGGCGGACATCCTGCTGGAACTCCGGTAACGCCAGCCGGCCATGGCGGACAAGGACATCGAAACCAAGCTCACCATCGCCCGCACCCGGCTGGTGATGAGCAAGCCTTTCCTCGGCGCCCTGGTGCTGCGCCTGCCTCTGGCCGAAACCCGGGCCAAGTGGTGCGCCACCACCGCCACCGACGCCCGCCGCTTCTACTACAACCCGGACTACATCGACGCCCTTTCCGTGGATCAGGTGCAGTTCGTTCTCGCCCACGAGGCCCTGCACTGCGCCCTGTCCCACTTCGCCCGCCGCGGCCACCGGGTGAAGCACCGCTGGGACTTGGCCTGCGATTACGCGGTCAACCCCCTCCTGATCAACGACGGCCTCGTCCCGCCCCCCGGCGCCCTGACCCTGGACTCCTTCGACGGCATGACGGCGGAGGAGATCTATCCCTGCCTGGACGACCACGACAGCGACGAGCCCATGGACAACCACCTCTACGATGCCGAGGAATCGTCCCAAGGCGCCGGCGCCCTGCCCAACGACACCCCGGACGAGGACCACGGCTCGAAGGAAGGCGAGGAGGACCCCAAGGACGGCAGCAGCCCCCAGCAGCAACGGGAGCAGGATTCCCAGGACGGCCGCGGCGGCGCTTCCCAGCCGCCCCCCTTATCCGCCGGCGAACGGGACGCTCTGGCCCAGAAATGGCAGCAATATCTGGCCAGCGCCGCCCAGCAGGCTCAGCAGGCGGGCAAGCTGTCCGGCCCCCTGGCCCGGCTGGTGGACCACCTGCTGCAACCCCAGCTCCCCTGGCGGGCGGTGCTGGCCCGTTTCCTCACCCAGGTGGCCCGGGACGACTACAGCTACCTGCGTCCCTCCCGCCGGGAGGGCAACGTCATTTTCCCCAGCCTGCGCAGCGCCCAGGTGGACGTGGTGGTGGCCCTGGATACCAGCGGCTCGATCAGCAGCGCCGAACTGTCGGAATTCCTTGCCGAAATCAACGCCCTCAAGGGCCAGTTGCGGGCCCGGGTGACCCTCCTCGCCTGCGACAGCGACCTGGCGGCGGACGGCCCCTGGCGCTTCGAGCCCTGGGAGGAATTCACCCTGCCCCGGGAGTTCGCCGGGGGCGGCGGCACCGACTTCACCCCCGTCTTCGACTGGGTCGCGGCCCAAGGCCAGGCTCCCAACGTGCTGGTGTACTTCACCGACGCGGAGGGGGATTTTCCCGCCGCCGAGCCCGGCTATCCCGTCGTCTGGCTGGTCAAGGGCAAGGCCCCGGTGCCCTGGGGGCAGCGCGTTCAATTGAATTGAGGGGAGCTTGCCTCCCCGCGCCGTTTCGCATAAGTTCAAGCCATGGAAACCCAACTCTCCAACGAAGACGCCCTGCGCCTCAACGTCCTGATGGCCGGCGAAGTCCAGGCCGTGCGCATCGACGAGGGCGGCATGGCCCTCCACGCCCTCACCCCGCGGGGAGAGGCCACGGTACGCCTTTCCCCCAACTGCGGCACCGACCAGTACCTGAAACGCGTGCGGGAATTTCTCGCCGGCCACGTCCTCGGCTCCCCCGGGGGCTACCCTGTCTATCTCCAGCGTTGGACGCGCATGGGCCAGGCCCGGGAACAAGGCCTGGACAAGCTGCTGCTGCTGGGGGAAAACGAGGCGGTGGTGTCGGTGGCCTATTCCCCCGGCCTCACCGACGAACTGGCTCGGCGCGCCTGGTGGGCCATGCCGACGGGGGACAACGCCCGCCGCATGCTGGAACGGGAAGCGGTGCGCCAGGGGGAAATGGGCCACGTGCTGGCGGAATACCTGGTGGAGCACCTGCCCTTCGAGACCGAGCCCCACACCATCATCGACACCGTGCGCATCGTCCTCCAGCCCGGCCTTCTCGACGAGCCCGTGCGCCAGCGCCTGTGGAGCAAGGCCAAGCACAACAATACCTACCTGGTGGCCTTCCTGGAGCGGGGGCCCGAGGCGCTGCCGGAAGCCCTGCCGCCCCGGCCCGAGGCCGCCGCGCTTGAGAAAGGCCTCGCCCCCCTGATTGCCGCCGGCAACCCGGTAGCAGAACGGCTGCGGCGCATGCTCGGCGCGGCAGGACAAGCCTTCCTCGCCACGGCGGAAGACGTGCTGCGCCGTCCGGCGGACCAGGACGTGGTGAACGCCCTGTTCAACGCCCTGGGAGCGCAATTCGCCTCCTTGCGGCCATCTTCTCCCATCGATCCGGCCATCGCCGCCCTAGAGGCAGAAGCCGAGCGCCGTCTGGGCGAACCGGCCGTGCAGGCCGTCCTCGCCGCTGCCCCGGCCATGGAATCGGAGCTGCGCGCCTTGCTGTTTCTTTCCCGTGTGGACAACAACCTTGCCCGCCCGGTATTCCGCACCACCACCGCCGTCGGCACCCTGATGCGGCGCAAGCTGGAGCCCGTGACGGGCCCCATCCAAGGCCACCTCGCCGCCCTGCGGGGCAAGGGACGCTAGCGTGGCGGTCGCCTTGACGCTCCTGCTCAAGGTCCCCGCCGACGCCTTGGCGCGCAGCCTGCCCTTTTCTCCCGCCGCCGTGGCCGAGGCCCTGGCCGGGCAGGTACAGGCCCTGGCGCAGCGGGAAAATCTCAACTACTACCCGGCCCTGTCTTATTGCCACGGCAAGGGCGCCCTCGATCCAGACACCCTCGACGCCCTGGACAGCATCGCCGGGCTGGCCGAGACCCTGGCACGCAACGAACTGCGCAGCAAACTGCGGCCCTTTTTCTGGGGGGTGGAATTCGAATCGGCGCAGCCCGTGGCGTACACCATGCCGACGGCGAGGCCGAAAAGCCCCAACGGATGGTGGGACCTGGTGGAGCATCTCACCCCCGACCTGCTGAAAATCAACCTCCTCCTCAGCCTGCGGGGGGAAGAGGGCGTGCCCGAGGAAGACACCGCCCGCCGCCATGTCGAGGAAGCCCTGGCCGGCCGCTTTTCGCGGCTGGAGGTCACCAGCGCCAGGGCGGTCTGATTGCGGGGAAATCCCCCGCGGAGAGCCCTCCGCGGGACGGCGGAAGCTTACAGCGAGCCGTAGGAATGCAGGCCGGAGAGGAACATGTTGACGCCGAGGAAGGCGAAGACCGTGACCACCAGGCCGATCACCGCCCACCAGGCCGCCATGGGGCCCCGCAGGCCCTTCACCAGCCGTAGGTGGAGCCAGGCGGCATAGTTCAGCCAGACGATCAGCGCCCAGGTCTCCTTCGGGTCCCAGGACCAGTAGCTGCCCCAGGCCTCCGCCGCCCACACGGCGCCGAGGATGGTGGCGACGGTGAAGAAGGCGAAGCCGATGGCGATGGCCTTGTACATCACGTCATCCAGCACCTCCAGTGACGGCAAACGGCTCGCCAGGATGCCCTTCTCCGCCAGCAGATAGGCCACCCCCACCATGGCCGAGAGGGAAAAGGCGCCGTAGCCGACGAAGTTGGCCGGGACGTGGAGCTTCATCCAGTAGGACTGCAGCGCCGGCACCAGGGGCTGGATGCCGTGGGCCTGGCGGTCGAAGGCATACCACAGCAGGAAGGCCACGGCGGCGCTGATCACGGTGAGGGCGAAAGCCCCCATCTGCCGGTTGTCGTAGCGGTCCTCGTAGAACAGGTACATCAGGGCGGTGATGATGGCGAAGAGGATGAACACCTCGTACAGGTTGCTGATGGGAATGTGGCCGATGTCCGCACCCAGCAGATAGGATTCGTACCAGCGCACCATCAGGCCCACCAGCCCCATGGCCACCGCCGACCAGGTGATCGCCGAGGAAACCCTGTTGACGAACTCGGAGCGGGCGAACAGGCCGATCCAGTAGCCGAGGGTGGCCATGACGAACAGGGCGCTCATCCACATGATGGCGGACTGGCTGGAGAAGAGGAATTTGAGGAAGAAGGCCTGCTCGCCCCGGGCCAGGTCGCCGTGGTACTGGTACGTGCCGAACAGGCTCAGGGCCGCCACCGCCAGCACCAGAGAGCGCACCGGCTTCCACATCCAGCCGAGGGCCACCAGGGAAACGGCCGCGAGCACTAGGATGCCCTGCTCGTAGCCGTCCATGAAACCGCTGTAGCGCATCAGGGCATAGGCGCCACCCGCCCCAATCAACAGGGCGAACAGCCAGTCGAACCAGGTCAGGGTCCTGAAGAACGGCGGCTTGACGCCGTAGGAAGCAGAGGTCAGTTCCATAGATCAATCCTTGAGCGTGAGCAATTCGCCGAGATGCTGCTTATGTTTCTCGAATTCCTTCTCGAAATCCAGGGTCTTGCGGTTGCTGGACATGGCGAGGAGGACTTCGCCGGCCTCGGATTTGACCAGCAGCCACAGCCGGCGTTCCCGAATATAGAACATGACGAACACCCCCACCACCAGCAGGAGGGAACCGAGGTAGACGATGTTGCGGCCCGGGGACTTGGTCAGCTGGAAACCGCTGGCCTGCACCTGGTCGAAACCGGCCAGCTGGAAATAGACCGGCGAACCGTAGAAGAACGCGTCGCTGACGGCATTCAAGCTGTCCCGGACGAAGCGCAGGGTCTTTTCGTCCGGTTGCGCCGGCGGCAGCTTGGCCCGTTCCCGGGAAATCTGGTATGCCTCGAAGCCGGCATTCTCCAGCACCTTCAGGTAAGTCTGGGCGGCCTTGTCCTGGTCGGCGGCGGGGATGGATTTTTCGATGAAGCGGGCCAGGGAGTCATAACCGCCGCGGGCGAAGAGTTGCACCACTTTTTCGGTGCTGTCGAGGAAGCGGGCTCGCAGGGTGTCGCTGACCGCTTCGCCGCTCAGGGCCCGTGCCGCGAAACGCTTGGCGATTTCGGGATAGGCGCTCTTGTCGAACAGCACCGCCCGCAGCTGCATGAAGCCGTCGATGCCGCCCTTTTCATCCACGGGGAAGCGCAGGTAACGGAACGGTTCCGCCGGGCTGCCGCGCATGCCGCTCATGAAATAGGAGCGCCCGTCGACCTCGATGGGCTGCATGTAGTTGTTGTACTCGGTGGCCTGCCCCTGGCTGTTGCGGACCGTGAAGCGCACGCTCGGTCCCATGTTCTTCACGTTCTTCGTCGGCGCCACCGTCTGCACCGCACTCAGGGCGCCGCTGAAGCCCGGCTTGCCCGTCTCCCCCTCCCCCGTGTTCTCGATGTTGAACATGCGGAAGTCGTTGAATTCCACCGTGTAGGAGGTGTCGCTGTTGGACATCAGGGCGTTCTGTTTCACCACTCCCTTGAAAGGAAAGGGCTTGGCGTCGGTGGATAGCAGGTTCCACCCGTTCAGCGCCAGTTTGGAGCCGCCGTCGTCGAAGCTCGCCTGGTAGATCGCCACCCCTTTGTAGATCAGGGGATGGTTGACGGCGATGGAGTGGGCCTCGGCCTTGCCGGTGGCCTTGTCGATGATTTCGACGTCGCTGACGAAGGACTTGGGCTGGCCGGTGGGATAGTAGTCGATGTGGAATTTCTTCAGCCGGATGGCGAAAGGCAGCTCCTGGACGTAATAACCCTCGCCGGCATTGATGAACACCACGTCCGCCACCTGACCCTCGGGGATCGTTACGCTGCCGCGGAAGGACAGGTTGCCCGCCGACAGGCGGCTGGCCGGCCCTACCTGGCTCACCGGCAAATCCCGCGTTTCGGGTTTGTTGCTGCCCCACATCTGGCCCAGCTTAAGGGGAATGTTGCCGTCGATCAGGCCGCCGATGCAAATGATGACCAGGGCGGCGTGGGCGAAGATGTAACCCAGGCGCCGATAGCCGCCGCTTTTCGCCGCGATCAGCTTGGCGCCCTCCGTTTCGACGATTTTGAAACGGTAGCCGTGGGCCGACAGGTAGCCGGACAGCTTTTCCATCACGGCACCCGCCTCCTGCCGGGTCCGCCACTCCGCCCGGTGGGTGAAGTGGCGCAAGGAGGCCTCCGTGGCGTGCTCGCGGAAGGTCTTGATTTCCCGCAGCATCAAGGGGGTATTGCGATACAGACAGAGGAGGGTGGAGGCTACCAGAAACACCAGAATGACCAGGAACCACCAGGCATGGTAGACGTCGTACAGCCCCAGAACCTCGAACACCCGGAACCAGAACGGCCCGAACTGGAACTCGTAGTTGGAATAGGGTTCGCTCTGCTTGAGTACCGTCCCGATCACGGAGGCGATGGACAGGACGGTGAGCAAGCTGACGGCGAAGCGCATCGAGCTGAGGAGCTCGTACCACGCTTTCAAGGTTGAAGTGCGGAAAGTCTGCACGGCGGGTTCCTGTTAAGAGGCGCTAATACAAAAAAGGGTGACTTGCGCCACCCTTTTTCAGTTCCCGTGAAGGGAAAATTTATTTCATTGCCGCGATGTATTCGGAGACGGCGGCGATTTCCTTGTCGGTCATCTTCACCGCCACTTCGCGCATCATCTTGGCCGGGTCGTTGGCGCGCTCTTCGTTGCGGAAGGCCTTCAACTGGGTCGCGATGTACTCGGCATGCTGGCCGGCCAGACGGGGGAACTGGTCGGGGATGCCGGCGCCGTTGGGGCTGTGGCAACCGGCGCAAGCGGGAACGCCGCTCTTCATCACGCCGCCGCGGTAGATCTTCTGGCCCAGCTCTACCTTCGCGGGATCGGCGGGCTTGCCGCCGTTGTTTTTCTGGCCGCTGAAATAGGCGGCCAGGTTGGCCATGTCTTCAGGGGTCAGGGAAGCCACCATGCCGGCCATCACCGGGTTCATCCGGGCGCCGGATTTGAAATCGTGCAGCTGCTTGAGGAGGTAGGCTTCATGCTGGCCGGCCAGCTTGGGGTTGGCCGGGGCCACGCTGTTGCCATCCGCGCCGTGGCAGGCCACGCATACGGTGTTAACGATTTGTTGAGCCTTTGCCGGGTCGCCTTTAACAGGAGTTTCAGCAAATGCCGTTGCCGCAGTGAGTATCCCTACCGCCGCCGCCATCGCGGTGAACAGTTTCATTATTCGCTCCTAATATCCTAATATGCCTGAAAAGCTACGTATTCTAAACAAAATACGCTATGATGCAAACGCCTGATTATGCCTATCTTCCAGAACGCCCGCTTTTCCATCTCCGCCCACAGTCTACGCGATCTTCCGCCCCCCGCAGGGCCTGAAATCGCGTTCGCCGGGCGCTCAAACGCCGGAAAATCCAGCGCTATCAATGCGTTGGCAAACAGAACCCGGCTTGCCTTCGTCAGCAAAACCCCCGGTCGCACCCAGCTGATCAACTTTTTCACCCTGGGGGAAACCGGATTTCTGGTGGACCTGCCGGGCTACGGCTACGCCAAGGTGCCCGAAGACGTGCGCAGCCATTGGGAAGGCGTGCTCAGCGCCTACCTTCAGACCCGCCCCAGCCTGTGGGGCCTGGTGCTCGTCATGGATGCCCGCCATCCCCTGACCCCCCTGGACCGGCAAATGCTCGACTGGTTTCTGCCCACAGGCAAGCCCGTGCACATCCTGCTGACCAAGTCCGACAAGTTGACCCGCCAAGCGGCCTTGGCCACACTGCAGAAAGTGCGCAAAGAGGTCCGCGAGGTTTACCCCAACTGCAGCGCCCAGCTCTTTTCCAGCCTCAAGCGCAGCGGATTGGAGGATGCCGAAAAGGTGATCGCCGCTTGGCTGGCGGGGGAGGGGACGCCCGATCTGGGGGCGCCCCCCGGGAATAAAAAACCCCCGGTTAAAGGGGAGGAAAACCGGGGGCAACACAAGCCTTAATGGGGATTAAGGCACCCGCTCAGGGAGGAAGAAGCGGGAGACGCCGCGCAGCGGCATCTGCAACATAAGATACAAGAGTCGCTGTTTAGTTCCCGCGATTTGGAAAAATTTACTATCGGCCCGTATGGCCCGTGAAAACGGGGTTTTACCCATCCTGGAGACAGAACCTGTGCAAACTTTAGGTAAATATCCTGGCAAACGCATGCGCCGCATGCGTCGCGACGATTTTTCCCGCCGCCTGATGCGGGAAAACCGCCTCACCACCGACGATTTGATTTATCCCGTGTTCGTGCTGGACGGCAGCAACCGTACCGAGACGGTCGCCTCCATGCCCGGGGTGGAACGCCAATCCATCGACAAACTGCTGATCACGGCTGAACTATGTGTGCAGCTGGGCATTCCGGCCATGGCCTTGTTTCCGGTCATCGACGGCAAACTGAAATCGGAGGACGCGGCCGAAGCCTATAACCCCGACGGCTTGGTGCCCCGCACCATTCGGGAATTGAAAAAGCGCTTCCCGGAACTGGGCGTCATTACCGATATCGCCCTGGACCCCTATACCAGCCACGGTCAGGACGGCCTGATTGACGCTTCAGGCTATGTTCTGAACGAGGAAACCATCGCCGTGCTGGCGCGGCAGGCCGTATCCCATGCCGAAGCGGGCGCCGACGTGGTGGCTCCCTCGGACATGATGGACGGCCGTATCGGCGCCGTGCGTGCCGCCCTGGACGCAGGGGGACATATCTACACCCGCATCCTTGCCTATTCCGCCAAATACGCTTCCAGTTTTTACGGTCCTTTCCGCGACGCGGTGGGCTCGGCCGGCAACCTGGGCAAAGGCAACAAATACACCTATCAGATGGACCCCGCCAACTCCGACGAATCCCTGTGGGAAGTGGGAATGGATTTGGCCGAAGGGGCGGACATGGTGATGGTGAAGCCGGGGATGCCCTACCTGGATATCGTGCGCCGAGTAAAGGAAGAATTCGGCGCCCCGACCTACGTCTACCAGGTCAGCGGCGAGTACGCGATGCTGAAGGCGGCGGCGATGAATGGCTGGCTGGACGAGCGAGCTTGCGTGCTGGAGGCGCTATTGAGCTTCAAGCGCGCCGGCGCGGACGGCATTCTGACCTATTTCGCCCTGGACGCCGCCCGCTGGCTAGCGGAAAAAAATTAAGCCACAGGGGCCTCCGGGCCCCTTATCCCTCTGCCAGTTTGGCCCGGCGTTCCCGTTCCAGCTTGATGATATAGCGCTGCAACAAAACCTGCATATTGGCTGGCAAATCCATGAACTGGCAGCCGGCGCGCTTGGAAACCTGGCCGCTTTTCAAGGTCACGTCGAGAACGTTGCGAATCTGAATCGTGGCGACGATAGACCCCACGTCCGGCAAATCGATCTTGCAACCGGGATAAGCGGTTCCCACCTCCGTGACCAGTTCGGGAGGATAGCCCACAATGCCGATCCCCCCTACGCTGATATCCACGATGGAAACATCGATTTTCCCCCCCTGCGGCAAGGGAATTTCACACTTCAACGGCGTGGTAATCGGCGTGGAAATACGGTAGTACTCCCGCCGCTGGAGCTTAAGCACCGCATCGGGCATAGGAAGCCGAAAGGCATCGCGGTTGTTGTAAACCACTTTTTCCACGCGGGGGGCCGTGAATTGGACTCGCACCCGGTCCTGGGTGGTGAGGAAAACGATCCGGTCGCTTTCCAGAATCTTGCGGTTCAGCGCATCGTTGGCGCCGAAATCGATAATCAGATGATCCGGCTCCACCTCCAGAATGGAGGTGAGAAAAAAATCCTTGCCGTGATTGAAATAGGCCGTCACCAGTTCCGTCTTCTGCATCACGGCCCGAAGAACGAAAATGATCTCCGTCCTGGAGTGGATCAGGTATTTGCTGTAATCACCCAGGGCGGCATCAGGATTTTTTGGGGGGGTATTACCGTTCGCCATTGTCTCTACCAATTCGGAAAGTGCTTGGCTTTCCATCGCATGCAGCCTCCGGTTGCGAGGCCCCATGACAATTATGAACGTAGTCTATTAAAAATACCAGACAAGCATTTCATCCAAATGGAAAATCACCCCTCGTGATTTTCCGCCTCCCCCTTCAGCCAAGCTTCCACCTGGTGAATTTTTACCCGCAGCGGGCTTTTGCCGTCAGCGGCCGTCCTGGGCAAGGAACGCAAATCCTCCGCGTCGTATACCAGGATTTCCACCGTTGCAGGCAACTCCACAAGGGCGAGAAGCGGGACGGTTCGCACGTCTTTTCCCTGGCGAAGCGTTTTTTCCCCGCTGCGGTAAGGAATCTTCCGACCGAGGAGAAACAGTTCCACATCCTTTAGACTGGAGGGAAACACCTCCAGGTTGATGTCCGAGTATCGCGTGGCGGTTCCGCTCAGCACCGAACCCGTCAGTCGGGGGTTGAAGGGCTCCAGCTGGCGCATCACCTCTAGCGCCAATTTCCGCAAGAACCGCAGTCGTTCCTGCTGCTCCTCCTTCTGGAAAATCTCCTGATAAAGCCGCAGTTCCTGTTCGATTTCCTGGTTGTTGGGCAAGTGCTGGCCATCTTCGACCCCCAGCTGGCGCGCCGCTTTACGCTTGGCGAGGGAAAAATCCTGGATGCCGTCCTCGGCCATGATGCGTGCCGCCGCCTGGGCGAGGCGCTGGCGCACCAACGAACGGGAAAATGAACCGTTACGGTTGCCAGCGTCTGGCGACCTAAAACAGTTGCTCTTTGATCTCTTCGCTCGCTTTTCCACCGCCAGCCCGTTCCCCGCCCACCACCGTCGCCGTGTCGCCCGGGGGATTCTCTTCGTAGAAATACTCCGGAATCCCCCCCTGAGGCATCCTTACCCCGTTTTGCGGATTGATGTTGATGACCGACACGCCAGCCGGAACGGCCAACGGTTTCTCGGGCACCCCGGCAAGGGCCTTGGCCATATAGCCCATCCAGATCGGCAAGGCCGCCTGAGCACCGGTTTCGGCCCCTCCCAAGGAACGGGGTTTGTCGAAACCTATCCAGGCAATCGCCACCAAGTCCGGGTTAAAACCACAGAACCAGGCATCCACCTGGTCGTTGGTGGTACCGGTTTTGCCCGCCAGGTCATTGCGGCCCAACTGCATGGCCTTGGCCGCGGTGCCGTATTTCACCACGTCCCGCATCATGGTCGTCATGATGAAAGCGTTGCGGGGATCGATGGCCGGCTCCTCGCCCGCGCCAGCTTTCACCGGCTTGGCCTCGGCCAACACCTTGCCGCGGGAGTCGAGAATTTTCTGGATGAAATAGGGTTTTACCGCATAGCCGCCGTTGGCGAATATCGAATAGGCAGCGGCCATCTGCAAGGGCGTTACCGACCCAGCGCCCAAGGCCATGGTGAGGTAGGGGGGATGCTGTTCAGGGCTGAAACCGAAGCGTCCAATGTACTCTTGGGCGTACTGGGGGGTAATGCTTTGCAGGATGCGGATGGACACCAGGTTCTTCGACTTGGCGAGAGCGGTCCGCATGCGGATGGGCCCCGAATAGTCGCCATCGAAGTTTTTCGGTTCCCAGACCTGCCCCCCTGTTTCGGCGGCATCCAGCACGATGGGGGCATCATTGATCACCGTTGCCGGGGTAAAGCCCTTTTCCAGCGCCGCGGAATAGATGAAGGGCTTGAAACTGGAGCCCGGCTGACGCCACGCCTGGGTCACGTGGTTGAACTTGTTGCGGCCGAAGTCGAAGCCGCCCACCAGCGCCCGGACGGCGCCGTCCTGGGGGTTAATCGATACCAGGGCGGACTCCACCTGGGGCAGCTCGGTGATGCGCCATCCCAGCTTGTCGTCACGCTGAATGCGAATCACGGCGCCACGCCGGATGCGCACCTTTTCCGGCACGCCATCACCCAAGAATTTCTGGGCAGACTTGATGCCATCCCCCGCCAACTGCAACACCTCGCCGCCACTGGTGTAGACCGTCAAGCGGCTCGGCTTTGCCTCCAGCACCACTGCCGGAATCAGGCCATTGATCTCGCCCAGCTCCTGCAGTGCGTCATCCATGACTTCTTCGCGCTCTGCCGCGTCGGTGGGCAGGTCCAGAAACTTCTCCGGACCGTGGTAGGGATGGCGGCGGCCATAATCCATCACGCCTTTCCACAGGGCCTCGTTTGCCGCCTCCTGATCGGCGCGGCGGAGGGTGGTGTAGACGGTGAATCCCTGGCTATAAATGGCGTCCTGATAGCGCTCGTACATCACCTGCCGCACCATTTCCGCCACATAATCCGCGCTGACCTCGGAAAACTGGAGGGCATGCCGCACCTTCAAAGGCTCGTTGACCGCCTCGTCGTACTGCTTCTGGCTGATGAAGCGCAAATCCCGCATCCGCCCCAGTACGTAGTTTTGCCGCGCCTTGGCGCGCTTGGGATTGACCACCGGATTGTAGCGGGACGGCGCCTTGGGCAGCCCCGCCAGCATGGCGGCCTCCGCCACCGTCAGTTTTTCCAGCGGCTTGCCGAAATAAATCTGCGCCGCCGAGGCAAAACCGTAGGCCCGCTGGCCAAGATATATCTGGTTGATGTACAGCTCAAGAATCTGGTTCTTGCTCAGGTTGTGCTCAATCTTGAGTGCCAGCAGGGCCTCGCTGAACTTGCGGGTAAGCGTCTTTTCCGGCGTCAGGAAGAAATTGCGCGCCACCTGCATGGTGATGGTACTGGCCCCTTCTTTGGCCCCACCGGAAACCAGATTGTTGAGCGCCGCGCGCATGACGCCAACGTAATCGACGCCCCCGTGCTGATAGAACCGCTCGTCTTCCGCAGCGAGAATGGCCTGGCTCAAAACAGGCGGAACGTTCTTCATTTTCACCACCGCCCGCCGTTCCTCGCCAAACTCGCCAATCAAGGCGCCGTCTGCGGTATAAATCCGCAGGGGCATCTTGGGGTGGTAGTCGGTCAGGGCATCGAGGGAGGGCAGCTTGGGGTAGACCATCACGGCGGCCAACCCCGCCAACAGACCAGCGGAAAGAATGGCTGCCACAGCCGCCAGCAACAGGTATTGCCACCATCGCATGGACATATCGCGGTTTTCCGAGTACTCGAAATTTATCGGTAAAAATGTCCGCAATTATAGGCGCATCTGCGCCCAGCCACGACAACTAATAAAATTACTTTACTAATTTTATAGTTGTTGCTAGCATCTAATGTAAATTATGTATACTTCTCCTAACCAGGCCTGTTGAAAGGGAAATTCTTGCAGTTCGATTTCAATCTGGACTTCCTGCAAGCCAAGGCGCCACCCCTGATCGGGGTGGATGTCAGCTCGTCCGCGGTTAAGCTGGTGGAGCTTGCCGACACCGGAAAGGGGTTGTATCGGGTGGAGCGCTACGCCATCAAATCCCTACCCAAGGATGCGGTCACGGACGGTAACATCACCAATCTCGATGCCGTCAGCGCCACCCTCAAGCAAGCCTGGGTGCAAATGGACACCAAGATCAAGAATGTGGCCATGGCACTGCCGTCGTCCGCGGTAATCACCAAGAAAATCATCGTTCCCGCGGGCCTGCGGGAACAGGATCTGGAAACCCAGGTCGAGGCGGAGGCCAACCAATATATCCCCTTCGCCCTCGATGAGGTCAACCTGGACTTTCAGGTTATCGGGCCGGCCCCCAATCTCCCTGATGAGGTGGAGGTGCTGATCGCCGCCTCCCGCAAGGAAAAAGTCGAGGACCGCGTGGCGGCGGCAGAAAGCGCCGGCCTGAAGGCTTTGATCATGGACGTGGAGTCCTACGCCACCCAAACCGCCTACGACTTGATTGCCCGCCAGCTTCCCAATAGCGGCCAGGATCAGACCATCGCCGTGGTGGATATCGGCGCCACGACCATGCACCTCCTTGTTCTGCACAACAACCAGACCGTCTACACGAGGGAACAAGCCTTCGGCGGAGACCAGTTGACCCAGGAAATTCAGCGCCGTTTCAGCCTTTCCGTCGAAGAAGCGGAGTTGGCCAAGAAACAGGGGGGGTTGCCGGAAAATTACGACGCCGAGGTGCTTCAGCCTTTTACAGACACCTTGTCCCTCGAGGTGGCGCGAGCGCTGCAGTTCTTTTTCTCCTCCACCCAGTACAACCACGTCGACCATATCCTGCTAGCCGGTGGTTGCGCCGCCATTCCCGGCCTGGATAACATCGTCTCCAGCCGCACCCAGGTCAGCACCCAGGTCGCCAATCCTTTCGCCAACATGGCCTTGTCGTCAAAGGTCAAACCCCGCCAACTGACCCTCGATGCCCCGGCGCTGATGATCGCATGCGGTTTGGCCATGCGGAGGTTCGACCCGTCATGATCCGCATCAATCTTTTACCCCACCGCGAACTGAAACGGGCCGCCCTCAAGCGTCAATTCGCCGTCCTGGCCGGAGGCACGGCCATCCTTGGCGCCCTGGTGGTGCTGCTGGTGCATACCGCCATCAGTTCCCGTATCGACACCCAAAACGGTCGCAACGAGTTTCTCAAGGCGGAAACGGCAAAGCTGGACAAGCAGATCGAAGAGATCAAGAAACTCAAGGAGCAAATTCGGGAATTGCTGGCGCGGAAACAGGCCGTCGAAGGCCTGCAAAGCAACCGCAGCGTCGAGGTCCACCTCCTCGATCAGCTGGTTCGCATCCTCCCTGAGGGTGTTTATCTCTCCTCCGTCAAGCAGCAAGGCAACGACATCAGCATTTCCGGTTACGCGCAATCCAACGCCCGGGTTTCCACCTTGATGCGCAACATCGAATCGTCCGTCTGGCTGCAGTCTCCGCAACTTGT
>JBFXHL010000016.1:0-37712 GCA_050177075.1 Sulfuricellaceae bacterium
GCTGGCGGTGGCGGTGCTACCTCTCCTGGGCATCGGCGGCCGCCAGCTGTATAAGGCTGAAACGCCGGGACCGATGAAGGACTCCCAATTAACGCCACGAATCACCGAAACGGCTAAGAACCTGTGGTTGGTGTATTTCGGCATCACCGTGGCCTGCATCCTGGCCCTCCGCTGGGCGGGGATGAGCTGGTTCGACGCGGTGTGCCACGCCTTTTCCACCATGGGGTTGGGCGGCTTCTCCACCCATGACGCCAGTATCGGTTATTTTAATTCGCCCCTGATTGAATTTGTTCTGATCGTCTTCATGCTGATCGCCGGCATGAATTTCGCCACGCACTTCCTCGCACTACGTGGCCGGAGCCTGAGGCCTTATTTTTCGGATCCGGAAGCCAAGGCCTTTTTGCTGCTGGTGCTTGGAAGTTGTTTGGGTATCGGATTTTATTTATGGTGGATGGGCGCCTACGACAATTTCTGGACGGCTTTGCGGCACGCCAGTTTCAACTTGGTCTCTATTGCCACCGACTGTGGTTTCGCCAGTGTGGATTTTAACCAATGGCCGGTTTTTGCCCCCCTTTGGATGCTGTTCTTATCTTGTGTATCGGTGAGTTCGGGTTCCACCGGCGGCGGCATCAAAATGATCCGCACGCTGCTGGTATTCAAACAGGGCTGGCGGGAGATGCTGCTGCTGATCCATCCCCGGGCGGTGGTGCCGGTGAAAGTGGGTGACCACGCCATTGCCAACAAGGTGGTCTTCGCCGTGCAGGGATTCATCTTTCTCTACTTCTATAGCGTGCTGGCGCTGACCTTCCTGCTGCTGCTGTCCGGCCTGGATTTTCTTTCCGCCTTCTCGGCGGTGATCGCCTGCATCAACAACGCCGGGCCGGGCCTCAACCAGGTGGGGCCGGCCACCAACTACGGCGTGCTGAGCGACTTCCAGACATGGGTGCTGAGCTTCACCATGCTCCTCGGCCGTCTGGAATTGTTTACCCTGCTGGTCTTGTTCACCCCCGCCTTCTGGAGGAAGTGACATGGAACCGACGGCGCTGATCGAGAATTTCGAAAAATTGTTGGCGACGGGGAAGGACGGCGCGCCACTGCGTTTCGGCCTGGGCAACGCTTATCTCGCGACGGGGCAGGCAGACAGGGCCGTGGAGCATTTGCAGCAGGCCGTGCGTTTCGACCCTGCCTATTCCGCTGCCTGGAAGCTGCTCGGCAAGGCCTTGACGGAAGCCGGTCAGCTGCCCCGGGCGGCAGAGGCCTACCAGCAAGGCATCGAAGTCGCCCGGCGCAAGGGCGATGTCCAGGCGCAGAAGGAAATGAGCGTTTTCCTCAAGCGCTTGAGCAAGGCCCGGGAAAACCCTAGCTGATCGCCACGCCCAAAACCTTGCCGATGAAGTAGGTGGCCGCTCCGGCCGCGCTGCCGATGGCCAGCATGCGCAGTCCGCCCAGCAGGGCATGGCGGCCGGTAAAAAGGCTGATGGCCGAACCGATGCCGAATAGCGCCAGGGCGGTGAGGGAAACGGCAGCCAGCAGCCCGCTCTGGCCCACGCTGAAAAAGAACGGCAGCAACGGCACGAGGGCGCCGGCGGAAAAAGCCGCGAAGGAAGACAGCGCAGCCTCCCAGGGGGAGCCCAACTCGTCCGGGTTGAGGCCGAGCTCCTCCCGGGCCAGGGTGTCGAGGGCCTTGTCGGGGTCGGCGATGAGGCGGTCCGCCAGGTTTCTCGCCTCTTTCGCGTCCATGCCGCGGCCTTGAAAGATCAATGCCAGTTCCGCCGCCTCTTCGGCGGGATATTGCTCCAGTTCGTCGCGCTCCAGGCCGATTTGGTATTCATACATTTCCCGTTGGGAACGCACCGAAACGTATTCCCCAGCGGCCATGGAAAATGCCCCCGCCAGTAGGCCCGCCACCCCCGAGAGAAGGATCATGCCGCTGTCCGGGGCGGCGCCGGCAACGCCCAGGATCAAGCTGGCATTGGACACTAGGCCGTCGTTGGCGCCGAACACGGCCGCGCGCAGGGAGCCGCCGCTGTTGATTGCCCGGTGCCGCTGATCCTCTTTGTCCATGGCGGCATCGCTGCCGTGGCCGGGGTCGGTTTTGCCGTAGAGGGACATGCCCCGCACCTTCATGGCGGCCAATACCGCCCGAAGCCGGCGCGGACCGAACCGCCTAACCAGCGCCGCCACCAGGCGAGCCCGCAGGTCGGGGTGGAAGCTTGTCGGGACGGCTATGCCCTTGGCGGCCATGGCTTGTTCCCAGATGCCCGCCTGGCGGTCAGCCGCCGCCGCCAGCTCCAGAAACAAGACTTGGCGCGGCGTCCCGCTTTCCGCGTCGGAGACCACGCGATACAAGTAGGCCGACTGCTTCTCCTCGGCCCAGCTTTCCAGTTCAATCATCAGGGGAACCTCGATTCCAGGATTGAAATGGGCTCAGCATAACACCGGTTTATTCGGTGGAGAATTGAGCGCATAATGCCGAATCACTTCCAGCGTTCTTCCCCCTTGGGGATAAACCGCGAGGCACCCTTGGCCACGATCGAATTGCTGAAACAAAACCTGCCGATCGAGCCCGATCTCCAAAGTTTTATCGGGTTGGTTCTGACGACAGTGAAACAGCTCGGCGGGAACCCTTTTGCCGCGGCCCGGGCCATGCTCGGCATCGTGAAGGACTTGCGTGCCGCGGGAGCGGCCACCGGCTATCCCCTTCCCGCCCATGTGCGGCTGGAGGGGCAGGACGTGGTGGTGACCTGGGGGGAAAGCGGTCGGGGGGTTGTTTCTCGCCTGAAGGCCCCGCCAGGAGCCGAAGAGGCCCAACGCTTGCAGCAGCAGTTGCAGCAGTCCACGGAACTGGTCGACCCCGCCGTGCTTTTGCGCCGCAATTTGGAAATGGGGCGTTATCTCGACGAAACCCGTCGGCGGACCGAACAGCAGCTGCACGAAATGCAGCGGGCCCTCGAGCAGCGCCAGGAAGAATTGTGGGCCAGCATCCGCCAGGCGGAGACGGACCCGCTGACCGGCCTCCTCAACCGCCGGGCCTTCGATGACCGGATCGAGCAGGCGTTTCGCCGCACCTTGCGGCAAAAGAACGAGAGCCTTTCCCTGGTTTTTCTCGACCTGGATTTTTTCAAGCAGATCAACGACGAATTCGGCCACCCCTTCGGCGACGCCTATCTCAACAAAATGGCCCACGCCATGCGGGATGTCATCCGGGCCGACGTGGACTTGGTCTTCCGTGTCGGCGGCGATGAATTCGCCATGCTGATTTTCGCCGATGCGAGCACGGCCTGTTCCCGGAGCATGCAAGTGCTGGCGGCCATGGACAATAAGGTCAGCGTGGGCATCACGTCCATTGCCTCGCGCATGAGGGGGGTGGATTTGGCCACCTTCATCCGCCGCGCGGACGAGGCGCTTTATGCCGCCAAGCGTGCGGGTCGCGGCCGTGTGGTGGTGGACGAGTGCTCCCGGTCCGATGGCTGCGACAGCTATTGCATGGCAGCCAACGATCAATGATAGGAACGGTAGACAGCGTCAGGGACTGCAAGCTGTTTTACACCAATCCGGTCCAAGGGGAGAGCGCCATCATCCTGCTGCGCTCCAAGCTGATGGCCGTGGCCCAGCGCTTGGGGTTTTCCGACCTGCAACGGGAGAACATGGCTCTGGTCATGGCGGAAATGGTGACCAACCAGCTCAAGCATGCCGATGGCCGGGGCATGATCCAGTTATGGCAGCAACCCGGTCCGGTGCTGGATATTTTTGCCCTGGATTTCGGTCCGGGCATCGCCGATCTTTCCCTGGCCCAGGAGGACGGCTTCTCCTCGGCGAACACCTTGGGCAAAGGCTTGGGCAGCATTCTGCGGCTGTCCGACGAAGCCCATGTCTACACCCAGGTGGATAAGCCGGGGTCCGAGAGCCGCTGGAGCGGTTGTGCCTTCCTGGCGCGCTTTCGTCGCCACGGCAAGCGCGCGGGCGGGGACAGGTCCGCCCCCCCCATGGAAATAGGACTCTTTAGCCGCTCCCTGGGGGACGACCGCTACAACGGTGACCGCATTTACATGCAGCAGCACGGTGAAACCCTGAGTTGGCTGCACCTCGACGGGCTGGGACATGGGGAGCGCGCCCAGAAGAGCACCGCCAACCTGGCCTTGTTCCTTGAGGGGGATTGCCCCCCCCTCCAGGTGCTGAACAAGGTGGATAGGCAGCTCATGACCAGCCGGGGCGCCGTGGGTCTGTCGGCAAAAATCTCTTTTGCCGATAAGACCCTGTCCATGGCCGGGGTGGGGGACATGCATGCCCACTTGGTCGTCGACGGCGAATTGCAGAGTTTTTCCTTCGCCCCCGGCATCCTCGGCAGGGAACACAAACAACCGGTCAGCACGACCACCAGTTTCAACAAACGTATTTTGGCCCTCACCGCCAGCGACGGCATTCGGCGCAACCGCGATTTTTCCAAGTTTGCCCCGCTATTCCATCATCATCCCCAGTTGATTGCCTACCTGCTGGGGAATATCATGGGCAGGATTTCCGACGACCAATCCCTGTGCGTCGCCAGTTACGGCTGACGCCTAACTGTTCCAGGAGGACAGGACAACCATGGCGCAAAAAACAACAAACCTGGGGACCCGCTTGCGGGATATTCTCAAGCTGCAGATCGGGAGCATTTCCGAAGCCATTGAGCGGGAGGGCCGCACCATTTTCGGCGGCAGCAACAACCTTCTCGCCAATGAGGAAGTTACCGATTTCTGTCTCGAGTTCCTGCAATTGCTGATGGCGCTGTTGGAGTCGCGGGACCCTACCGACGATACTACTCCTCAGTTCCACGCCCTGGAGATGTTCTTCAACAACCTTTCAAAGCAGATTCTGGTACGCGGGGGGCGGGTGGAGGACTTGGTGCGCTTCAACCAGTTCATGCAGCGCACCCTGATCGAATCCCTGGAAAAGGAAGAACAAAGCAAGAGCGGCAAGCAAGCGGCCCAACAGGATTTCCAGGAGTTGAAGGAAATCCTGCTGTTCCTTTCCGGCACCTTCAACGAGCTGGATCTGGCGGTGTTTCAGGCCTACCTGGAGGAGAAGGAAAAGACCATTTACGCCCAGGAGGCCGAACTGCGGGAAACCGCCACGCCCATCACCCAGATTTGGGACGGGGTGCTGACCCTTCCCATTATCGGCACCCTGGATTCCAGCCGCACCATGCTGGTGATGGAGGCGCTGCTCAACCGTATTGCCCAGGATCGGGCCCAGGCGGTGGTGATGGACCTCACCGGCGTGAAGAACATCGATTCCCAGGTGTCCCACCACCTGATCCAGATGGTGCGGGCGGTGCAATTGATGGGCTCCGATGCCATTCTTACCGGTATCCGGCCGGAAATCGCCCGGGCCTTGACCAGCCTCAACATCGACCTGGGAGGGGTGACCACCCGCGCCAGTCTGTCGGACGGCCTTAAAGAGGCGTTCCGGCGCATGAATATTCAGGTATCGAGCCAAAACTGACTGCCATGAGCGCCGCGGGATTCCACCTGACCCCCCTCGGCCAGAGCAGCGCCCTCTTGGAGCCCTCCCGCAGCCTGGATATCAGCCGGGCGGAGGAATTGATCGAGGAGGTGGTGCGGCGCCTCCAGGCCCGGCGGGCGAATCTGGTTTATTACGATCTGTCGGACCTGGCGTTGATCGACGGCGTCTACTACGCCTGGCTCAACCGCCTGGCCGCTGCCTGCAAAGCGATCAACGTCCGCATGGTCTGCATCAGCATGCAGCCGACGGCGGCCTTCGCCCTGGCCGGAATGACCCTCCTGCCGCCCCAGTTCGAGACCGCCCTGGACCTGACCGGCTGAACCACCTTTATCTCGGTCGGGATTTTGCATACACTGCAAGCGGGTTTCGGCCTCCTTCTTCGATAACTATTATTTCCTTGCGACGAGATTCCCCATGGGTTTGCTGGACGACCTGAAAAAAGAAGCGGAAGAACTCAAGCGCAAACAGCTTGAGGAAACACAGAACAAGATCCAATCCCTGAATCAGAATTTTGTCCTGGTTCAAGGCAAGCTAACCCAGATTTATCGCTTCCTGCATGAACTGATCAACCAGTTGAACGTCGTCAAGCTGAAAGTCCCTCGCTCCTATTACATCGGGGGCTTCGGCCAGGTGGACGGGATGCGGCAGACCGATTATGCCGTTGCCACCAAGAATATCACCCTCGATAACCGTGATTTCATCAAGGAAATTCACCTGCGCTTCAAGTGCGTGACCGATGAGGAGCTGAAGGTAACGAAAGAATCCGAGGCGGCCGTGGAACAGTTCCGCGACTACTTGTGGCGCAACAACCTCAAATTCGATTGCCACGAAATCCGCAATCCGCGAGGGTATTTGGAGAAAGGGGAATTTACCCTGGCCAACAGCATCCTGGTCAATTTCCTCGTCAGCGCCGATTTCGATCAGGCCAAAATCAAGATTGCGTCGCGCAACTTCGAAATGCTGGGGGTCAACGAGTTCACCTACGACGCGGAGGAAATCAACGAGGCGCTGCTGGACGAATTCGGCAAGTACCTGGTTGGCAAGCCCAATCGTTTCCGCTCGCTGGGCCGCGTCCAGGAGGCCATGCTGAAGGCCCGGACCGAGAAAAAGCCCGAGGCCCACCAGTATGTCGTGCATCCGGACGAAGCGGCGCCAGAACCTCAGCAGGGCACGAAGCTCTTCGGCGCCATCAAGTCGCTTTTCAGCAAGGATAAATAATCCATGGATATTCTTCCCCTCTTGAAATTGATGGCGGAAAAGCGGGCGTCGGACCTGTTCTTTTCCTCCGGGACCCGCATCAACATCAAGATCGAAGGGGTTTGCCGGCCGATCAACATGCCCGAACTGGATCCCGAATCGTCCAAGCAAATTGCCTACGGGTTGATGAACGAAGCGCAGATCCAGGCTTTCGAGGCCACCAACGAGATGAACTTCGGCTACTCGGTGCCCAACGTGGGAAACTACCGGGTCAACGTATTCCGCCAGCGGGGGGCCGTGGCCATGGTCATCCGCTATATTCCCAGCGCCATTCCCCATATCGATGAGCTGGGGGTGCCGCCGGTGATGAAGGAGATGGCGAACGAGAAGCGTGGCCTGATCCTCATCGTCGGCGCCACCGGTTCGGGCAAGTCCACCACCCTGGCGGCCATGATCGACCACCGCAACAGCAGCAAGAGCGGCCACATCCTCACCATCGAGGACCCGATCGAATTCGTCTACCAACACAAGAAATCCGTGGTCAACCAGCGGGAGGTGGGCCTCGACACCCAGTCCTTCCACAACGCCCTGGTCAACGCCATGCGCGAGGCGCCGGACATGATCCTGATCGGCGAGATCCGCGACAAGGAATCCATGCAGCACGCCATGACCTATGCCCAGACCGGCCACCTGTGCCTGTCCACGCTGCACGCCAACAACAGCTACCACGCCATGAACCGCATCATCAACTTCTTCCCCCACGAGGCGCGGCCGAGCCTGCTACTGGACCTGTCCATCAGTCTCAAGTGCGTGGTGTCCCAGCGCCTGGTGCGGGGGGTGGACGGCAAGCGGGTGCCGGCGGTGGAAGTGCTGATGAACACCACCCACATCGCCGAGCTGATCAAGAACGGCAACGTGGACGAAATCAAGGAGGCCATGGAGAAAAGCCTCACTCCCGGCTCCCAGACCTTCGAGCAGTCCCTCTACAAGCTCTACAAGAGCGGCAGGATTTCCCTGGAGGAGGCGATGGCCAATGCCGACTCCGCCACCAACCTGTCCTGGCTGGTCAACAACGCCCCGCCGGTGGAGGAGGAAACCCTCAGCACCGAGGCGATCAAACAGGAAAGCGCCGACGATCTCAGTTCGTTCACCCTGAACCTGGGCGACCTGGATAAGATTTGACCGGGGCCGCCCTTCGCCTGCTTCTGGCCGCCTGTCTAGGCGGGTTAGCGGCGACGGGCCAATCTGGCGATGCGCCACCCCCTTCCTGGCGCGCCACCCTGGAGCAGGATCTCCACGGCCCGGCGGTGACGTGGACGGGCGTTGTCGTCAAGGCGGTGCGGGATGGGGACTATACCTGTTTCGTGCTGCAGCGCGTGGGCAGCCCGGTGGCGCAAGCCTTCGCCGCCTGCAATCCCGGCGCCTTCTCGTCGGCGCTGTTCGGCGCCGGGCAGACTTTGCGTGTCAGGGGGAATCTGGGGGAGGCGCGGGAGCGCGTTTTCGGACCGGAAACCTTCACCGGACCGTTAATCGCCGCCGCGACCATTGAGCGGACCACCCTCCCTCGGCCTCCGTCGCCTTGGTGGCATGACGACTTCTATTATCCCTACGGCTATCCCCACCGCTGGGGAATTCATTATTGGCCCTAGGGCCTGTCCGCGTTTATTTTACGATCGCGTTGTGCCCAGGAGCGGACAGCTGCAAGGCGCGAGACGAAGCAAAGGCTGGAGCCTTTGCGAGCCGAGCAACGTCGCAGACGCCGTTCCTGGACACAACCCGAAGGGCAGGCTGCTGGAAGGGCGCCCGGCGTTGTTGCGGCTCAGCGCCTGGCTTCAGCCAAGCCCCCTCGCCGCGCCTAGCCCGGCACCCTTCCAGCAGCCTGCGCGACCGCAAAATAAGCGTGGACAGGCCCTAGCCAGCCTGATCGAAGCGGCGATAATGCACCGCTTCGGCCACATGGGCAGCGGTGATGGTGTCCGCCTGCGCCAGGTCGGCGATGGTCCGGGCGACCTTGAGAATGCGGTGGTAAGCGCGGGCAGACAAATTTAGCCGGGCCATCGCCTGCCGCAGCAAGTCCTCCGCCGCCTTTTCCGGCGTGCAATGGCATTCGATTTCGCTTGGCGCCAAGTCGGCATTGGTTTTGCCCTGCCGCGCCAGGGCCCTGTTCCGGGCGTCGCCGACCCGCTGGCGAATACGGTCGCTGGCTTCTCCCGTCGCCGAAGCCTGTCCCAGCAGTTCATCCTGGGACAGGGACGGGACCTCGATTTGGATGTCGATCCGGTCCAGCAGGGGGCCGGACAGGCGGCCCCGATAGCGCTGGACCTGGTCCGGCGTGCAATGGCATTTCCCGGAAGGGTGGCCGAGATAGCCGCAGGGGCAAGGATTCATGGCGGCCAGGAGCTGGAAGCGGGCAGGAAAGTCCGCTTGGCGGGCGGCGCGGGAAATGGTGACGCGGCCGCTTTCCAGGGGTTCCCGCAATGCTTCTAGGACGGAGCGGGGAAACTCGGGCAGTTCGTCGAGGAAAAGGACGCCGTGGTGGGCGAGTGAAATTTCGCCGGGACGGGGGTGGCTGCCGCCGCCGACCAGAGCGACGCTGGAGGCCGAGTGGTGGGGACTGCGGAATGGACGGCGTTTCCAGGCGCCGAGGGAGAAGCTGCCGTTGATGGATTGCACCGCGGCGGATTCCATGGCCTCGGCGTCGGTCATGGGGGGGAGAATGCCGGGAAAACGGGCCGCCAGCATGGATTTCCCCGTTCCCGGGGGGCCGCTCATCAGGACGCTGTGGCCGCCTGCGGCGGCGATTTCCAGCGCTCGCTTGGCCTGGGTCTGGCCTTTCACCTCGCTGAAATCGGGGTAGGCCACGACGGATGTCGTTTCCTCGGCTAGCTGTCGGGGCAGGGTTTCATGGCCGGCAAGGTGGGCGCAGACCGCCAAGAGGGAAGACGCGGGGTAAACTTCGGCGCCCTCCACTAGAGCCGCTTCGGCGGCGTTTTCCTGGGGTAGGACGAAGGCGCGCCCGTCCCGGCTGGCCGTTAGCGTGACGGCCAGGGCCCCGCGGAAAGGGCGGAGTTCCCCGGTGAGGGCCAGTTCTCCCGCGAATTCAAAGCGGTCCAGACCCTGGCTGGACAATTGGCCGGAGGCGGCGAGAATGCCGAGGGCGATGGGAAGGTCGAAGCGCCCCCCTTCCTTCGGCAAATCGGCGGGGGCCAAGTTGACCGTGATGCGCCGAGCAGGGAAATCGAACTGGGAATTGAGCAGGGCGGAGCGTACCCGGTCCTTGCTCTCCTTCACCTCCGTTTCAGGAAGGCCGACGATGGTGAAGGAAGGGAGACCGTTGGAAAGGTGGACCTCCACCGTCACCAGCGGTGCATCCATTCCGCTGGCGGCCCGACTGAATAGGACGGCGAGAGACACGGTGGAGCGCGGTTACATCTCAGGGAGCCGGCGGGCTTTTGCTCTGATTCGCCGGTTTTTCCAGCTCGGCCACCACCGCCTCCAGGCGCTCCAACTTTTTCCGGGTCCGCAACAGAACCTGCTGCTGTACGTCGAATTCTTCCCGGGTGACCAGATCCAGTTTGGCGAAGGCGCTTTGCAGGACGGAGCGCAGATTTTTCTCCACATCCGCCGCGGGACTGTCGGCGAGCACCTGCGACAGTTTGCCGCTGATTTCTTCCAGAATTTTATTCGTAACCATGAGGGCCTCCAAAATTTCACCAAGATTATGTTTTTACGTTCCTGCCGTCTATAACGAAAGGTGCACCATTATGGTGCACCAAATTGGTGCCGGTCGCTTCGTTTACGTGCCAGGTTTCAAGGCTTGGTTTTAGGGCGTCGCATAACATCATGTATTTTTTAAATAAAAAAACTGGCACGGTCTGTGCATAGGGGTGGGCACAGTACTTTTGGTTCTGTCGATTACTCAACAAAGGAAGGAAAACTAATATGCGCAAACTGACTCATGCTTTGGTCCTCGCTGGTGTCGTCGGCCTGCCCGGCGTTGTGATGGTCCCCAGCGCCCACGCTGAAGAAGCAGCTTCTCCCCATACTTTCACGGCCAACGTAACCCTGGCCTCCGAGTACATCTATCGCGGTATTGCCCAAACTCGTGGTAAGCCTGCCCTCCAGGGCGGGTTTGACTACTCCCATTCCAGCGGCCTGTATGCCGGTATCTGGGGTTCCAACATCAGCTGGATCAGCGATGGCACCGCTGGGGCGAGCGCAAGCCTGGAACTTGATGTTTACGGCGGTTATAAGGGAAGCATCACCAATGATCTCGGTTTCGACGTTGGTGTGCTGACTTACAACTACCCCGGTACTGGGTTGCCGACGGGGGCTGCCAACCCGAACACCACCGAAGTTTACGGTGCATTGAACTGGAAGTGGCTGTCCGTTAAGTACTCCCACACTACCACCAGTCTATTTGGTTGGACGAAGACCAATGACGCCAATGCTGAAACTAAGGGCAGTGGCTATCTGGACGTCAGTGGCAATTTCGACCTGGGTTCTGGCTGGGGTTTGAACGCGCATGTGGGCCATCAGAAAGTTAAGGACCGTTCTAGCGCCAGCTACACCGATTGGAAACTGGGAGTTACCAAAGATCTCGGCTTTGGCACCCTGGGGGTTGCTTATACCGACACCAACGCCAATGCTAATTGTTCCAATGGGGAAGATTACTGCTTCGTCAAAGCGGGTACTGGTGATACCTATGATGCAGGCAAGGGTCGCGCTGTAGTCACTTTCACCAAAACTTTCTAAGCGTTTGTTCTCATAAAGGAAATGCTCATGAAACTGGTAACCGCAATCATCAAGCCGTTCAAGCTTGACGAGGTGCGTGAGGCCCTGTCCGCCATCGGCGTGCAGGGTATCACCGTCACCGAGGTCAAGGGCTTCGGCCGGCAGAAGGGGCACACCGAGCTGTACCGGGGTGCCGAATACGTGGTGGATTTCCTGCCCAAGGTCAAGATCGAGGCCGCTGTCAAGGCGGACATGCTCGACCAGGTGATCGAGGCCATCGAGAACTCCGCCAAGACCGGCAAGATCGGCGACGGCAAGATCTTCGTCTACGACCTTGAACAAGTGGTTCGCATCCGTACCGGCGAAACCGGTCCGGACGCCCTGTAAGGAGAGCGCCATGAAGAAATTGTTGATTGCCCTGGCGATGGTGGCCGGTCTCGGTTTGGTCGGCACCGTTGCGGCTGAGGACAAACCGACGGACATGCCGGCTCCCGCCGCCACTGCCGCGGCTCCGGAAGCGGCTGCGCCCGCCCCTGAAGCCGCTGCGCCCGCAGCTGAGGCGCCAGCTGCCGAGCCGGCTCCCGTGCCGCAGAAGCTGGATACCGGTAACACGGCGTGGATGCTGACTTCTACCGCCCTGGTGCTGTTCATGACCATCCCCGGTCTGGCGCTGTTCTACGGCGGCATGGTGCGCAAAAAAGGCGTGCTGGCGGTCATGATGCAGAGCTTCGCCATCACCTGTCTGGTAACGGTGCTGTGGATGATTGCGGGCTACTCGATGGCCTTCCGTGAGGGCGGCGCCTTCCTGGGCGGCTTCGATCGGCTGTTCCTGTCAGGCATGGGCGTTGAATCCTTCGCCGGTACCGATGGCGCCAACATCCCCGAATCGGTCTTCATGGTCTTCCAGATGACCTTCGCCATCATCACCCCTGCCCTCATCGCCGGTGCTTTTGCCGATCGCATGAAGTTCTCCGCCATGCTGTGGTTCATCGGCATCTGGTCCCTGGTGGTGTACTCCCCCATCGCCCACTGGGTATGGGGCCCCAACGGCTGGCTGGCTGGCAAGGGGGTGCTGGACTACGCCGGTGGCACCGTGGTGCACATCAACGCCGGTATCGCCGGTCTGGTGGCCGCCATCGTCCTGGGCAAGCGCATCGGTTACGGCAAGGAGCCCATGGCCCCCCATAACCTGACCCTGACCATCATGGGTGCCGCCATGCTGTGGGTGGGCTGGTTCGGCTTCAACGCCGGTTCCGCCGTGGCCGCGGACGGTCGTGCCGGCATGGCCATGGCCGTGACGCAAATCGCCACCGCTGGCGCAGCGATTGCCTGGATGTTCGTGGAATGGCTGGCCAAGGGCAAGCCTTCCGTGTTGGGCATCGCTTCCGGCGCCGTGGCCGGTTTGGTGGCCATCACCCCCGCCTCCGGCTTCGTCGGCCCCATGGGCTCCCTCATCATCGGCCTGATTGCTGGCGTGGCCTGCTTCTGGGGTGCCACCTCCCTCAAGCACATGATGGGTTATGACGACTCCCTGGATGCCTTCGGCGTCCACGGCGTGGGCGGTATCGTCGGTGCCATCCTGACCGGTGTGTTCGCGGTCAAGGATATCGGCGGCACGGCCGGTATGCTGGAAGGTAACGGCGGTCAAGTGGTGACCCAGATTCTCGGCGTGGGTGCCACGGCCATCTACACCGCCATCGCCACCTTCATCATCCTGAAAGTGATCGATGTGGTCATGGGTCTGCGCGTCAGCGAAGAAGAAGAGCGCGAAGGCCTCGACGTCAGCCTCCACGGCGAGCGCGTCGAATAAGCGCAACGACCTTCTCTCCTCCGTTAAGCGGAACTCGGGGCGGCCTTGGCCGCCCTTTTTTATTGCGCTTACATGTAGGCTTTTGCTTCCTCCCCGGGGTTGGGCAGGCCGGCGAGACGCCAGGCTTCCCGCGTGCTTGGGAACAGCTCCGTCATGCAGCGGCGGTCGAAATGCTGGGACAGGCACAAATGGGAAAGGGCGGGAACGCCACCGGTTTTGAAATAGTGGTCGCGCAGGGCATGCAGCATCGTCCTTTGCTCGGCCTGCAAGGCACCCAGCCCGTCTTCGTCGGCCAAGCGCTCCGCCACCGACTCATCCCATAACGCCGGGTTGGTAAGGAATCCGTCCTGGTCGAAGACCAATCGTTCGAGGTTGTTCATGATTCACCTCCATCAGGGAATCCCGCCCTGGGGCGGCATATTCCTTTGACGGCGGCGAAAGGGGGAGGTTCTCAGCTCTGGAATTGCTGCTGGATGGTGCGCAGAGTCGGCACCTTCAATCCCGCCTGGTCGGCGAAGGACAGGGCTCTGGCCAAACGCGCCGGGGCGCTGCGGCCGGTGCAGAGGTGCTCCGGGTCGGCGTCGAAGGCTTCCAGCATGCCGGCCAACAGCCGTTTCCGGTCGAGGGGCTCGCCGGTCAGCCAAGCCTGGATATCCAGCACCTCGTCGGCCACCGCTTCGGCCAGGGCGCGGTGATTCTTCCAGAGAAGGCCCACGCTGCCGCCGGTTTTGAGGCCGGCGGTATTGCTGGTGAGGATGTAGAGGTTCTTGCGCACCAACTCGAACACCAGTTCCGCTTTCGATTGCAAGGGACGGCAGGGCAGGTCCACGGCATGCAGGGCACGGCATGCCAGGTCGGCGGCGGGACCGAAAACCGGGGAGGGCAGAATGGGCTTGGCGTCGATGCCCTTCTTTTTCTCGAACCAGACGGAAATGACGGTCGGCGTGTCGGCGGTAAAGGATTCCCAGTCCCTCGGCAGGAGCTCATTCTGCAGCAGGATCAGGCGAGGCCACCAGGTTTCAGGCAGCACTTCCAGCAGGGAATGCAGATCCCCTTCCGCCACGGCGGCCACCACCGCCTTGGGGGCGCGGTGGTGGGTGGCGGCCTCGGCCAGGTTGTCACCGCGATTAACGGGAACCACTGGGTGGCCGGCGCGCAAAAAACCGCCGGCGAAGACGCGGCCGAGTTGACCCAGGCCGATGACCACTACGCTGTTTTTCATGGTGTGTCCTGCGGAATGAAAAGGGTTTTTCATTTTAGCAGCAGGATTGGCAGCCTTCCTGACGCCGGACCGTTCCTGGGCTACAATTCCTAGCTTCGTCACTCGCCTTTCAACCCTCATGGTTCCTCACCTGACCACGGCCCTTTCCGGGCCCCTGCTTGAACTGGAGCGCCATATCCTGGAGGCCATGCCCGAGGCCGAACATTGGTTTCGCGCCCAATGGCGGGAGCATCCCGCGCCCTTCTATGCCTCGGTGGACCTGCGAAACGCCGGATTCAAGCTGGCGCCGGTGGATACCAACCTTTTCCCCGGCGGGTTCAACAACCTCAACCCGGACTTCCTCCCCCTCGGTGTCCAGGCCGCCATGTCGGCGGTGGAGAAGGTTTGCCCGGACGCCCGGCGCTTCCTCCTCGTCCCCGAGAACCATACCCGTAACACCTATTACCTGCAGAACGTGGTCGCCCTGCAGTACATCCTGCGCCAGGCGGGCCTGGAAGTGCGCATCGGTTCACTCTTGCCGGAAATCACCGCGCCGACCCGCTTCGATTTGCCCACCGGAGACCATCTGTTGCTGGAACCGGTGGCGCGGCGGGGCAACCAGCTGTGCCTGGCCGATTACGAGCCCTGCGCCATCCTTCTCAACAACGACCTCTCGGGCGGCGTACCGGAGATTCTGCGCGGGCTGGAGCAGCCGGTCATCCCGCCCCTCCACGCTGGCTGGGCCTCCCGCCGCAAGTCGGTGCACTTCGCCGCCTACAGCCAGGTGGCGAAGGAATTCGCCGAGCTGATGCAGTTCGACCCCTGGCTCATCGACCCCTTCTTCGCCGCCTGCGGCAAGATCGACTTCCACGAGCGCCAGGGGGAGGAATGCCTCGCGGAGCAGGTGGATTCCCTGCTCCACCGCATCGGCGAAAAATACCGGGAATACGGCATCCAGCAGCAGCCTTTCGTCATCGTCAAGGCCGACGCCGGCACCTACGGCATGGGCATCATGACGGTGCGGGACGGCGCCGAGGTGCGGGACCTCAACCGCAAGCAGCGCAACAAGATGGCGGTGATCAAGGAGGGGCAGCCGGTCAGCGAAGTGATCATCCAGGAGGGGGTCTATACCTTCGAGGACATCAACGGCGCCGTGGCCGAGCCGGTGGTGTACATGATCGACCATTTCGTCGTCGGCGGCTTTTACCGCGTCCACACAGGCCGGGGCCAGGACGAGAACCTCAATGCCCCGGGCATGAGTTTCGTCCCCCTGGCCTTCGAGACCTCCTGTTCGCTGCCGGACTGCCGGGTCCCCCCCGAGGCGGCCCCCAACCGCTTCTATGCCTACGGAGTGGTGGCGCGCCTGGCCCTGCTGGCGGCGAGCCGGGAGCTGGAGCAAACCAAGCCGTGAAGCTGGCCCTGATCCTCGACCCCCTCGACAGCCTCAAGGCCTACAAGGACAGCAGCGTCGCCATCATGGCCGAAGCCCAAGGTCGGGGCCACGAGCTGTTCGCCCTGAGGCAGGAGGACGTGGTACTGAAGGATGGCCAAGTGAGGGGATACGCCCGCCCCCTCCGCCTCACCGGCGACGACCATGCCTGGTACGAGGCGGGAGCGGTGGCCGAGACGGGCCTGGATGCCTTCGATGCCGTGCTGATGCGCAAGGACCCGCCCTTCGACAGCGAATACCTGTATAGCACCCAGCTCCTGGAGCTGGCGGAGGGGCAAGGCGCGACGGTCATCAACCGCCCCGCCGCCCTGCGGGATTTCAACGAAAAACTGGCGACGGCCAAATTTCCCCGCTTCGCCCCCCCGACCCTGGTCACCCGCAAGGCGGAACTGATCCAGGCTTTTCTCGCCGAGCACCGCGACATCATCCTCAAGCCCCTCGATGCCATGGGCGGCAGCGGGATATTCCGACTGCGACGGGACGACCCCAACCGCAACGTCATCGTCGAGACCCTCACCCACCTGGAAACGCGCACCGTCATGGCCCAGCGCTACATCCCCGAAATCAGCCAGGGAGACAAGCGGATCCTGCTCGTCGACGGCGAGCCCGTGCCCTACGCCTTGGCGAGGATACCCAAGGAAGGGGAAACCCGCGGCAACCTCGCCGCCGGCGGCAAGGGGGTGGCCCAGCCCCTGTCGCCCCGGGACCGGGAAATCGCCGCCGCCCTCGGTCCGGCCTTACGGGAGCGGGGGCTGTTTCTGGTCGGCCTCGATGTCATCGGCGACTGGCTGACCGAAATCAACGTCACCAGCCCCACCGGGATGGTGGAAATCGCCGCCCAGACCGACTGCAAGCCCGCCGCCCTGTTCATGGATGCCCTGGAGCGCCGATGCGCCTGAAGGGATTGCTGATCATCGGGCTGGTCCTGTTCCTGGCCGGGTGCGGACGGGAACAGGTCTACCAGCAGCAGAGCTACGTCTTTGGCACCATTGTCGAGGTGACCCTTTACGGCGAGAAGGAAGCCCGGGCCAAGCAGCTCGAAGCCCAGGTGCTGGCGGATTTCGACCAGCTCCACCACACGCTCCATGCCTGGGAGCCCGGCACCCTGGCGCGGATGAACGAGGTGTTCGCCAACAGCCCGGCCAAGGCGGCCATCGCCCCCGGCATGATTCCCATCATCCAGGACGCGACCCGCCTCTCCGAGCAGTCCGGCGGCCTGTTCAATCCTGCCATCGGCCGGCTGATCCAGCTGTGGGGTTTCCAGAGCGACGAATTCAAACCGGTTCGGCCCGACCCGGACAAGATCGCCGCCCTGGTGAAAGAAAACCCCAGGATGACCGACATCGTCATCGACGGCATCCGCTTCTACAGCAAGAATCCGGCGGTGAAACTGGACTTGGGCGGCTACGGCAAGGGCTACGCCCTCGACGTGGCGGCGGACTACCTGCGCAGCCAGGGGGTGAAGAACGCCCTGGTGAACATCGGCGGCAACATCATTGCCCTTGGCCGCCACGGCGACCGCCCCTGGCAAGTGGCCATCCAGCACCCGCGCAAGCCTTCTCCCCTGGCCACGCTGGAGTTGCGGGACGGCGAGGCCATCGGCACCTCCGGCGACTATCAGCGCTATTTCATGCTGGACGGCAAGCGCTACTGCCACATCATCGACCCCCGCACCGGCTACCCTGCCCAGGGGGTGGAGGCGGTGACGGTGCTGATTCCCCCCGGCAAGGGTGCGGGCGTGCTGTCTGATGTCGCCTCCAAGCCGGCGTTCATCGCCGGCGTGGCCGGATGGCGCGAGGCGGTGAAGAAGATGGGGGTGGAGGAAGCCATGCTGATCGACGACAAGGGGGAGGTGTACATCACCACGGCCCTGAAAAAACGGCTCAAGTTCCTCGAGCCGGGGCTGAAAATCCACGAGGTGCCCTAGCGCGGGGTATAATTTCGCCCATCGCGGGGGTTAACCCTAAACAAAGGTTTTCGACATGATCGGGGTATTAATCGTCTCCCACGGCAATCTGGGAGAAAGTCTCATCCAGTGCGCCGCCCACGTGCTGGGCGGCCCGGTGCCGCAACTGGAGCAGCTCAATGTCAGCGCCAAGGATGAGCCAGCCACGGTGCTGGCGTCTTTGCAGGAAATGGTGCAGCGTCTGAATCAAGGCGACGGCGTCCTGATCCTGAGCGATATCTACGGCGCCACGCCGACCAACGTGGTCTGCCGCCTGCTGGACCCGGGCAAGGTGGAAGGGGTGGCGGGGGTCAACCTGCCGATGCTGATCCGGGCCCTGACCTACCGCAGCGAACCGCTGCCCGTCATGGTGCAGAAGGCCATTTCCGGCGGGGTGGAGGGCGTGTTGCATATTACCAGCGAGGTTTGCCGTGTTGCATGAGGAGATCGAAATCATCAACAAGCTCGGCCTGCACGCCCGTGCCTCGGCCAAGCTGACCCAGACCGCGGGGAAATTCCAGAGCGAGATCTGGCTGTCGCGCAACGGCAAGCGGGTCAACGCCAAGAGCATCATGGGCGTGATGATGCTGGCGGCGAGCAAGGGCAGCGTCATCGGCGTCGAAACCGAGGGCGCGGACGAGGGCGAGGCCATGCAGGCGCTGCGGGAACTCATCGCCGACCGTTTCGGGGAAGAGGAGTAGCCATGAGCTTCACGCTCCACGGAGTCGGCGTCGGCGGCGGCATCGCCATCGGCCATGCCCATCTGGTTTCCCACGAAACCCTGGATGTCCTCTACTTCGTCCTGCCGAGTTTCCTGGTGCCCCAGGAAGTGGAGCGCTTCGACCAGGCCATTGCCGCCACCCGGGCTGAAATGGAGAGCCTGCGCGCCAGCATCCCCGCCAGCGCTCCCGCCGAACTGTCGGCTTTTCTCGACTTGCACCTGATGATCCTGGGGGACTCCACCCTGTCCGAGGCGCCGAAGCGGATGATCGAGGAGCAGCGCTGCAACGCCGAGTGGGCCCTGAAGCAGCAGATGGAGGCCCTGATCGCCCAGTTCGAGAGTTTCGACGACGCCTACTTGCGGGAGCGCCGCCACGACGTAGTGCAGGTGGTGGAGCGGGTGATGAAATCCCTCCTCGGCCACCCCGGCCAATCCCCCTTCGAGGGCGGCAAGGCCAAGGCAAACAGCATCCTGGTGGCCCACGACCTCAGCCCGGCGGACATGATCCTGTTCAAGCAGAACCAGTTCGCCGCCTTCATCACCGACGTGGGCGGGACCACTTCCCACACCGCCATTCTGGCCCGCAGCCTGAGCATCCCGTCGGTGGTGGCGCTGCACAACGCCCGCCAGCTCATCAACGAGCACGACCTGATCGTCGTCGACGGCAGCCAGGGGGTGGTGATCGTCAACCCCGACCGGGCCATTCTCGACGAATACAGACTGCGCCAGGAACAGTGGGAACTGGAGCGGCAGAAGCTCAAGCGCCTCAAAACCGCCAAGGCCACCACCCTGGACGGCACCCATATCGAGCTGATGGCCAATATCGAGCTGGCCGAGGACATCGACCAAGTGAAGGCCCATGGCGCGGAGGGCATCGGCCTGTTCCGCAGCGAGTTCCTGTTCATGAACCGGGACGACCTGCCTTCCGAGGACGAGCAGTTCGAGGCCTACCGCAAGGTGGCCAAGGCCATGAAGGGGCTGCCGGTCACCGTCCGCACCCTGGACCTGGGCGCCGACAAGCAACCCCGCTTCGCCGTGCAAACCAGCGACAACCCCGCCCTCGGCCTGCGCGCCATCCGCCTTTGCCTGGCCGAGCCGCAGATGTTCCTCACCCAGCTGCGGGCCATCCTGCGGGCCTCTCACTACGGTGCCATCCAGATACTGGTACCCATGCTTACCTCCCTCGGCGAGCTCAACCAGACCCTGGCCCTGGTGGAACGGGCCAAGCAGAGCCTGAGGGAGGAAGGGATTCCCTTCGACGAGGCCATCAAACTGGGGGGCATGATCGAGGTGCCGGCGGCGGCCCTCACCGTCAAGTCCTTGGCCAAGAAGCTGGACTTTCTTTCCATCGGCACCAACGACCTGATCCAGTACACCCTGGCCATCGACCGCACCGACGAAGCCGTGGCCAAGCTCTACGACCCTCTTCATCCGGCGGTGCTGAAGCTGGTGGCGGCCACCATCCATACCGGCCGCATGCTTGGCATCCCCGTGGCGGTGTGTGGGGAAATGGCGGGGGACGCGAGCCTCACCCGTCTGCTGCTGGGCTTCGGCCTTCGGGAGTTCTCCATGCACCCGGCCCATTTGCTGGCGGTGAAGCAGCAGATTCTGAAGACCAATCTGCCCACGGCCGAGAGCCTGGCGCAGAAGGTGCTCAAGGCCTGGGAGCCGGAAAAAATCCTGGCGCTGGTGGCCAAGCTGAACGAGGCCTGAGCCTTTTCTTCGAGATATAATGGCTGCCATGCACCCATCCAATTCCGTCGGCATCGTCGTTCCCCAGACCGCGCGCTTCGAGGAGCCCCTGACCCTGCGCAGCGGAGCGGTGCTGTCCGGTTTCGAGCTGGTGTACGAGACCTACGGCAGCCTCAACGCCGACTGTTCCAACGCCGTCCTTGTTTGTCACGCTTTGTCGGGTACCCACCACGTGGCGGGTTTCCACTCCGACCAGGACAAGAAGCCCGGCTGGTGGGACAACATGGTGGGGCCGGGCAAGCCCATCGACACGGACAAATACTTCGTCATCGGGGTCAACAACCTGGGGGGCTGTCACGGCTCCACCGGTCCGTCCAGCCCCAATCCCCGCACCGGCAAGCCCTACGGCGCCGACTTCCCGGTGGTGACGGTGGAGGACTGGGTGCTGACCCAATCCCTGCTGGCCGACCGTCTGGGCATCGAGCGCTTCGCCGCCGTGGTCGGCGGCAGCTTGGGGGGGATGCAGGCCCTGCAATGGACCCTCGCCTTCCCCGAGCGGGTGCGCCACGCCCTGGTGATCGCCTCCGCCCCCGGCCTCACGGCCCAGAACATCGCCTTCAACGACGTGGCCCGGCAGGCGATACTCACCGACCCGGATTTCCACGGCGGCAATTACTACGAGCACGGCGTGGTCCCCCGCCGCGGCCTGCGTCTGGCGCGGATGCTGGGCCACATCACCTACCTGTCCGACGACGTCATGGGCTCCAAGTTCGGCCGCATGCTGCGCACCGAGGACTTCGGCTTCGGCTACGGGGTGGAATTCGAGATCGAGTCCTACCTGCGCTACCAGGGGGACAAGTTCGCCGAGAGCTTCGACGCCAACACCTACCTGCTGATGACCAAGGCCCTGGACTACTTCGACCCCACCCATCGCCACAAATGCAGCCTGGCCGAGGCCCTGAAGCCCGCCACGGCGGATTTCCTGGTGGTATCCTTCACCACCGACTGGCGCTTTTCCCCCGAGCGCTCCCGGGAAATCGTCCAGGCCTTGCTGGATAACCGGCGCAAGGTGAGTTACGCGGAAGTCACTTCCAGCCACGGCCACGACGCCTTCCTGATGGTGGACGAGTACTATCACGGCGTGGTGCGGGCCTACATGGACAACATCGCCGTGGGAGGCCAGGCATGAACAAGACCATGCTCCCCCCCAGCGGCGGCCCCCGCGCCGATTTCGCCCTCATCGCCGGCTGGGTCACCCCCGGCGCCCGGGTGCTGGACCTGGGCTGCGGCGACGGTTCCCTCCTGGCCTACTTGCGTGATGCCCGGGGGGCCGACGGCTACGGGGTGGACATCAGCGACGCCGACATCCTGGCCTGCACCCAAAAAGGCATCAGCGCCATCCAGATGAACCTGGAGGAGGGGCTGTCCATTTTCGGCGACGACTCCTTCGACTACGTCATCCTGTCCCAGACCCTGCAGACCGTGATGCACGTGGAGGGCCTGTTGCAGGAAATCCTGCGGGTGGGCAAGCAGGGCATCGTCACCTTCCCCAACTTCAGCTATTGGCATCGCCGCTGGCAGATTATGATGGGCCACATGCCGGTGTCCGAGGACCTGCCCTACCAGTGGTTCAACACCCCCAACATCCACCTGTGCACGATCAAGGATTTCGATGCCTTCTGCGGCAGCCGCAGCATCCGCGTCCTGGAGCGGGCGGTGCTGACCGACGGCCGGCCGGTGGCGGTGCTGCCCAACCTGTTGGGCAGCCTGGCGGTGTATCGCCTCAGCCGTCTTGCCTGAACTCCCGCCGCTCCTTCGCCTCTAATTGTTGAGCGATTTGCTCGACAAACAGGAAGGAGGGCGAAAATGAAAACCCTGGCCACATTCATCCTGCCGCTGCTGCTGTGGGCGGCCACGCCGGCCCTGGCGGAGCGTTCCCAGACCTTCGGCGATCTCACCGTCCATTACAACGTCATTACCACCGACACCCTGACGCCGGAAATCGCCCGGGCCTACAACATCACCCGCAGCAAGTACCGGGGGTTGCTCACAGTGTCGGTGCTGCGGCCCAACAAGCTGGGCATCGGCGAGCCGGTAGCGGCAAAAATCGACGCCTACGCGGTGAACCTGAGCGAACAACTGCGCAATATCGACATGCGGGAGGTCAGGGAAGGAAGGGCCATCTACTACCTCGGCACGTTCAGCGTCGCGCCCCAAGAAACCCTGCGCTTCACGGTGAACATCAATGCCGAGGGGACCAAGAACAAGCTGGAGTTCCAGCAGGTCCTCCTGCCCTAGGGTAGTCGTCAGAAACCTGCCAAGCGGACCAGCCCCAGGACACCGAAGCCGGCCACCAGCAGGCCGGCGACGGTGCGGACGGCTTTTTGCTGCATGAAGGCCTTGATCTGGCGGGCGAAGAGGCCCATGGCCAGCAGGTTGGGCAGGGTGCCGAGGCCGAAGGCCAGCATCAGGATTCCCCCTTTCAGGGCGCTGCCGCTGGCGAGGGCCAATACCAGCACGCTGTAGACCAGGCCGCAGGGCAGCCAGCCCCACAACAGGCCGAGGGCGAAGGACTGGGGCACCGACTGCACGGGCAGGAAATGCTTGGTATAGGGTTGCAGCTTTTTCCACAGCCAGCTGCCGGCGCGCTCGATGTACACCACCGCCTGCCACAGGCCGGCGAGATAGAGCCCAAGGGCAATCAGCAGCAGGCTGGCGAGGCCGTAGAGCAGCAGCTGTACCGGCAGGACGTTGTTCAGCAACAGCCCCCCCGAGCCCACGGCGCCAGCCAGGAATCCGCCGGCGGTGTAGCTGACGATGCGTCCGCCGTTGTAGCCGAGGAGAAAGCGCCAGGGCGTGGCCTGGCCCGGCATCTGGAGGGACAGGGCGCCGACGATGCCGCCGCACATGCCGATGCAGTGGGTGCCGCCGAGCAGTCCGACGAGGAAAGCGCTGAGGTAGGAGAGTTCGACCATGGTGCGGGGAGCCTACGGAAACAGGCCACGATTGTGGCACAGGCCGGAGGTTTTCCCAAATCGCCTTTGTCGAGCTGGCTTTTTTCCGGTAAAGTGCGGGCCCATGAGCGCGACGAAACCCTCCCTGAGCCAGGCCATCCTCAACCGGCGGATGCTGATCTGCATCCTTACCGGCTTCAGCTCCGGCCTGCCCCTGTTCATTCTCATCAACCTGCTGCCCGCCTGGCTGCGGACCGAGGGCATCAGCCTGAAGGCCATCGGCCTCTTCGCCCTGATCCAGTTTCCCTACACTTGGAAGTTCCTCTGGTCGCCCTTTCTCGACCACTACGCCCTGCCCTGGCTGGGCCGGCGGCGGGGCTGGATGCTGGCGACCCAGCTCGGCCTGCTGGCGGCCATCGCCGCCCTGGGCGGCTTGTCCCCCGCCGCGGACCTGGATCGAATCGTGCTGCTGTCGGTGCTCGTGGCCTTCCTCTCCGCCACCCAGGACATCGTCCTCGACGCCTACCGCCGGGAGCTGCTGCCCGACGGCGAACTGGGCCTGGGCAACGCCATCCACGTCAACGCCTACAAGGTGGCCGGGCTGGTGCCCGGCGCCCTGTCGCTGATTCTGGCCGACCACCTGCCCTGGTCACAGGTTTATCTCGTCACCGCCCTCTTCATGCTGCCGGGCATGGCCATGACTTTGCTGGTGAAGGAGCCCGTCCTGGCGGATGGCCGCCCCAAAACCCTGCGGGAAGCGGTCATCGAGCCTTTCCACGAATTCCTCACCCGTCACGGCTGGCGCGATGCCGCCCTGGTGCTGGCCTTCATCTTCCTCTACAAGCTTGGGGACAGCATGGCCACCGCCCTGGCGACGCCCTTCTACCTGGACATGGGATTTTCCAAGACCGAAATCGGCCTGGTGGCGAAGAATGCCGGCCTGTGGCCCAGCGTCATCGGCGGCCTGCTGGGGGGGGTGTGGATGGTGCGCCTGGGGATCAACCGCGCCCTGTGGCTTTTCGGCGTGGTGCAGATGGCGGCCATCCTCGGCTTCGCCTGGCTCGCCCAGATGGGCCCCCAGACGGAAATCACCCCCGCCCACCTCGCTGCCCTGGCGGTGGTGATCGGCATCGAGGCCCTGGGGGTGGGCCTGGGCACCACGGCCTTCGTCGCCTACATCGCCCGTACCACCCACCCGGCTTACACCGCCACCCAGTTCGCCCTCTTCACCAGCCTGATGGCGGTGCCCCGCACTTTCACCAACGCCACTACCGGCTGGCTGGTGGAGCAGATGGGCTGGTATTCGTTCTTTCTGCTGTGTTTCGTCCTGGCGCTGCCGGGCATGGCGCTGCTGCTGAAGGTGGCGCCGTGGAACGGCGAAGAAGAGGGGTCGCCTTCTCCCGGCCAGTAATTGCGGCAAGCGATACCGCCGCCCGGCGGGGGGTTGTTTGTCGGGTTTTACGCCGCTGTGGGGCCGTCGGCGGCTTAGCGGTCGTCGATCAATTCCAGGGCATTCCCGTCCGGGTCGCGGCAGAACAGGGCGCGACGCCCGGATTGGCTGAGGGTGAAGGGAATCCCCGCTTGCTGCAAATGCGCCATCATGCTTTCCCATCCCGTGACGCCCAGCGCCACGTGGCGGTCACGGCCCCCATGTTCCGGGCGGCCCGTTGCCGGGTCGGGGTTGGGCAGACAGAGAAGGTGAATCTGGCTGGGGCCCACGTTGTACCAGACGCCATCGAAGCCCAGGGACGGGCGGGCGGGGCTGGGAACGAGGCCAAGGATGTTTTCGTAGAAGGCCCGGGCGCGCGGCAGGTCGGCCACGAGCAGGGAGGCGTGGAGCAATCCGCTAACCCGTGGCGCGGTCATGCCTGGTAGTCCACGACCAACGGCGCGTGGTCACTGAAGCGCTGCTCCTTGTACACGCTGGCGGAGAGCGCCTTTTTTGCCATGCCGGGGGTGGCGAGCTGGTAATCGATGCGCCAGCCCACGTTCTTGGCCCAGGCCTGGCCCCGGTTGGACCACCAGGTGTAGGCCTCGCCGGTGGCGTCGGGGCAGAGGCGGCGGTGGACGTCCACCCAGCCCGCTTCGTCCAGCACCTTGGTCATCCAGGCCCGTTCCTCGGGCAGGAAGCCGGAGTTCTTCTGGTTGCTTTTCCAGTTCTTGAGGTCGATTTCCTGGTGGGCGATGTTCCAGTCGCCGCAGATGACGACTTCCCGCCCGCTCTTGCGCAGCTCCACCAGATGGGGGTAGAACTCGTCCATGAAGCGGAATTTGGCCGCCTGGCGTTCGGGGGAGCTGGAGCCGGAGGGGACGTAGACCGACACCACGCTCAAGTCGCCGAAATCGGCGCGCACGTAGCGGCCCTCGGCGTCGAAGTCGGGATGGCCGATGCCTTCGATCACCTGGTCAGGCTCTTTGCGGCAGTACAGCCCGACGCCGCTGTAGCCCTTCTTCTCCGCGTAATGAAAATAGCCGTGGTAGCCGGCCGGGGCGAGCATGTGGGGCGCCATGTCGGCCGCCTGGGCCTTCAGCTCCTGGACGCAGACCACGTCGGCGTCCTGGCGGGCCATCCAGTCGAAAAATCCCTTGCTGCTGGCTGAACGGATGCCGTTCAGATTTGCGGATATAATGCGCAATGAAGCCTTCCTTTTGTGTGAGAACCCGATGTCCGATTTCCGGCAGGAATTCCTGCAGTTCGCCCTCGACCGCGGCGCCTTGCGCTTCGGCGAATTCAAACTCAAGTCCGGGCGCCTGTCGCCCTACTTCTTCAATACCGGCCTGTTCAACGATGGCGACGCCCTGCGCCGGCTGTCGCAATTTTACGCCAAAGCCATTCTTTCCGCCGGGCTGGAGTTCGACATGCTCTTCGGCCCCGCCTACAAGGGCATTCCCCTGGCGGCGGGGGTGGCCATCGCCCTGGCGGAGGCGGGGGTCAACAAGCCCTTCGCCTTCAACCGCAAGGAAGCCAAGGACCACGGCGAGGGTGGGGTCATCGTCGGCGCTCCCCTCGCCGGCCGGGTGCTGATCGTGGACGACGTGATTTCCGCCGGCACCTCGGTGCGGGAGTCGGTGGCCATCATCCAGGCCAACGGCGCCGCCCCCTGCGGCGTGGCCATCGCCATCGACCGCATGGAGCGGGGCACCGGCGCCCTGTCGGCGGTGCAGGAGGTGGAGCAGGCCAACGGCATCCCGGTGATCAGCATCGCCAACCTCAACGACCTCCTCGGCTACCTGGGCAACAGCACGGAAATGGCCCAGCACCGCCCGGCGGTCCTGGAATACCAACGTCAGTACGGAATCTGAAGAACGGAGACTTCCCATGAAAAAATTCCTCTTGTTGCTCGCCGCCCTCGCCGTCAGCCAGCCCGCCCTGGCGAAAATGTACAAATGGGTGGATGAGAAGGGCGAAGTCCATTACGGCGACACCGTTCCGCCCCAGTACGCCAACCAGGGGCGGGAGGAGTTGAGCAAGAAGGGGACGGTGCTGAAGAAGACCGAGGGGGCGCTGACCCCCGAACAGCGCCAGGCCAAGGAAGCCGAGGAGGCCCAGAAGAAGGCCGAGCAGCAAAAGGCCCTGGAGCAGAAGCGCCGGGACAAGGCCCTGCTCAACACCTACACCAACGAAAAGGAAATCGACCTTACCCGCGACCGCAACCTGAAGCCCCTGGACATGCAGATCCAGAGCCTGCAGGACGACCTGAAGCGGGCCAAGGGCGCCGATGCCGCCGCCGTCCAGGGCCAGATCGAGCAGAAGCAAAAGGAGCGGGAAGCCGTCCGCCAGCGGTTCGAGGCCGACAAGGCGCGCTTCAGGGAGTTGACCGGCACCACCCCAGCACCCGCCCAGCCGGCTCCCATCGTGTTGCCGAAGCCGACGAAATAGAAGGCCGGTATAAAAACAAAAACGGGGGCCTAGCCCCCGTTTTGTTTACTGCCGCGTTTAGCCGGCCAGTTTCTTTTTCAGGATGTCGTTCAACTGGGCCGGGTTGGCCTTGCCCTTGCTGGCCTTCATGGCTTGGCCGACGAAGAAGCCGAACACCTTGTCCTTGCCGGCGCGGTACTCGGCCACCTGGGCCGGGTTGGCGGCGAGAATCTCGTCCACGATCTTTTCGATGGCCCCGGAATCGGACACCTGCTTCAGGCCCTTGGCCTCGATGATGGCGTCGGCGTCGCCCTCGCCGGCCCACATGGCGGCGAAGACTTCCTTGGCGATCTTGCCCGAGATGGTGCCGTCGGCGATGCGCTTCAGCAGGCCCGCCAGCTGGCCGCTGGCAATGGGGCTGTCGGCCAGGTCCTTGCCGTCCTTGTTGAGGGCGGCGGAGAGGTCGCCCATGATCCAGTTGGCGACGATTTTCGCTTCGCCGCCGAAGGCCTTGGCGGTGTCCTCGAAATAGGCGGCCATCTCCCGGGAGGCGGTGAGCACGCCGGCATCGTAGGCGGGCAGGCCGTAGACGCCCATGAAGCGCTCGCGCATGGCCTGGGGCAGCTCGGGCAGTTCGTTCCGGACCGTCTCCAGGAAGGTTTCATCCACCAGCACGGGCAACAGGTCCGGGTCGGGGAAGTAGCGGTAGTCGTTGGCTTCCTCTTTCGAGCGCATGGAGCGGGTTTCGTCCCGGTCCGGGTCGTAGAGGCGGGTTTCCTGCACCACCTTGCCGCCGTCCTCGATCAGCTCGATCTGGCGCCGCACTTCGTATTCGATGGCCTTTTCCAGGAACTTGAAGGAGTTGAGGTTCTTGATTTCGCAGCGGGTGCCAAAGGCTTTCTGGCCCTTGGGGCGCACCGAAACGTTGGCGTCGCAGCGGAAGGAGCCTTCCTGCATGTTGCCGTCGCAGATGCCGATCCAGCGCACCAGGGAGTGCAGGGCCTTGGCATAGGCCACCGCCTCCTGGGCGGAGCGCATGTCGGGTTCGGAGACGATTTCCAGCAGCGGCGTGCCGGCCCGGTTGAGGTCGATGCCGGTCATGCCGTGGAAGTCTTCGTGCAGGGACTTGCCGGCGTCCTCTTCGAGGTGGGCGCGGGTGATGCGCACCGTTTTCTCGTACTCCGGCAGCTGGATGGTCAACGCGCCCTCGGCCACGATGGGCAGTTCGAACTGGCTGATCTGGTAGCCCTTGGGCAGGTCCGGGTAGAAGTAATTCTTGCGGGCGAAGATGGACTTGCGGTTGATCTTGGCGCCGATGGCCAGGCCGAACTTCACCGCCCGCTCCACCGCGCCCCTGTTCAATACCGGCAGCACGCCGGGTAGGGCCAGGTCCACGGCGCAGGCCTGGACGTTGGGCTCCGCGCCGAAGGCGGTGGAGGCGCCGGAGAAAATCTTGGAATTGGTGCTGAGCTGGGCGTGGGTTTCCAGCCCGATGACGACTTCCCACTGCATGGCTTAAATCCCCTCCGGCATGCGCGTGTGCCAATCGGTCGCCTGCTGGTACTGGTGGGCGACGTTGAGCATTTTCGCTTCGGAAAAATAGTTGCCGATGATCTGCAGGCCCACCGGCAGGCCGCTGGCGCCGAAGCCGCAGGGCACGGACATGCCCGGCAGGCCGGCCAGGTTGACGGCGATGGTGTAGATGTCCGACAGGTACATGGATACCGGATCGTCGCTTTTCTCGCCGATCTTGAAGGCGGTGGACGGCGCGGTGGGGCCCATGATGATGTCGCACTGCTTGAAGGCCTCGACGAAATCCTGGGCGATCAGGCGGCGCAGCTTCTGGGCCTGGAGGTAGTAGGCGTCGTAGTAGCCGTGGGACAGCACGTAGGTGCCGATCATGATGCGGCGCTTCACCTCGGAGCCGAAGCCCTGGGCGCGGGTCTTGCAGTACATGTCCAGGAGGTCGGTGTATTCCGGCGCCCGGTGGCCGTAGCGCACGCCGTCGAAACGGGACAGGTTGGAGCTGGCCTCCGCCGGGGCGAGCACGTAGTAGACCGGGATCGCCAGCTTGGAGTTGGGCAGGCTGATTTCCACCGTCTCGGCGCCCAGCTTGCGGTATTCGGCGATGGCTTCTTCCACCTTCTGCGCCACGTCGGCAGACAGGCCCTCGGCGAAGAACTCCTTGGGCAGGCCGATTTTGAGGCCCTTCAGGGGTTGGTCCAGGTCGCGGGTGTAGTCCTCCTTGTCCCGCTCTAGGCTGGTGGAGTCCCGGCTGTCGAAGCCCGCCATGGTGTTCAGCAGCAGGGCGCAGTCCTCGGCGCTCTTGGCCATGGGGCCGCCCTGGTCGAGGGAGGAGGCGAAGGCGATCATGCCGTAGCGGGACACCACGCCGTAGGTGGGCTTGAGGCCGGTGATGCCGGTCAGGGCCGCGGGCTGGCGAATGGAGCCGCCGGTGTCGGTGCCGGTGGCCGCAGGAGCGAGGCGGGCCGCCACCGCCGCGGCGGAGCCGCCGGAGGAGCCGCCGGGAACCGTCTCCAGGTTCCACGGATTCTTCACCTTGCCGTAGTAGGAGGTTTCGTTGGAGGAGCCCATGGCGAACTCGTCCATGTTGGTCTTGCCCAGGTTCACCGCGCCCGCCCGGTTGAACTGTTCGATCACGTGGGCGTCATAGGGCGAAACGAAGTTGTGCAGCATCTTGGAGCCGCAGGTGGTGAGCCAGCCCTGGGCGCAGAAGATGTCCTTCTGGGCCACGGGGATGCCCGTCAACGGGCCGGCGCCGCCCTGGGCGCGCAACTGGTCGGCGGCCTTGGCCTGGGCCAGGCTCCTGTCGGCGTCCACGGTGATGTAGGCGTTGAGCTGGGGGTTCAGGGCGGCGATGCGGTCGAGAAAGGCCTGCGTCAGTTCGACGCTGGAAACCTTTTTCTCGGCCAGTAGGGCCGAAAGCTGTTTCAGACTGGCGTTGAGCATGTTATTCGATGACTTTGGGGACGAGGTACAGGCCGGCTTCGGTCTGTGGTGCCACGGCTTGGAAGTCGGCGCGGCGGTCGGTTTCGGTGACGGCATCCTGGCGTAGGCGCTGGGTCACCTCCTGGGCGTGGGCCATGGGTTCGACGCCACGGGTGTCCACCGCCTGCATCTGCTCGACCAGCTGGAAAATCTCGGAAAGCTGCTGCAGATAACCCGACGCTTCCTGGTCGGTGACCTCGATGCGGGCCAAGTGGGCGATGCGTTTCACATCGTCGAGGGCCAGAGTCATAATTTCACCTGATAAAGCACTTAAATACCAAAGCGCATTAGGTTATCATATCTCACTATCTTCGACCCACCCCGGCAGGCGGAATTTGTCTATGTTTGGATTTTTACGCGGTTATTTTTCCACCGATTTGGCGATCGACCTTGGTACCGCCAATACCCTGATTTACGTACGCGGCCGGGGCATCGTCCTGGACGAGCCCTCCGTCGTCGCCATCCGCCAGGAAGGCGGCCCCACTTCCAAGAAAACCATCCAGGCGGTGGGCGTGGAAGCCAAACAGATGCTGGGCCGCACCCCGGGCAACATCACGGCCATCCGGCCGATGAAGGACGGGGTGATCGCCGACTTCACCATCACCGAGCAGATGCTGAAGTACTTCATCAAGAAGGTGCACGATTCCCGGCTCCTTTCCCCCAGCCCCCGCATCATCATCTGCGTGCCCTGCGGTTCCACCCAGGTGGAGCGCCGGGCCATCAAGGAATCCGCCGTGGGCGCCGGTGCCCGCCAGGTGTACCTGATCGAGGAGCCCATGGCGGCCGCTATCGGCGCCGATCTCCCGGTAGCCGAGGCTACCGGCTCCATGGTGGTGGACATCGGTGGCGGCACCACCGAAGTGGGCGTGATCTCTCTCGGCGGCATCGTCTATTCCGCCTCGGTGCGGGTGGGCGGCGACAAGTTCGACGACGCCATCATCAACTACATCCGCCGCAACTACGGCATGCTGATCGGCGAATCCACCGCCGAGACCATCAAGAAGGAAATCGGCTCCGCCTTCCCGGGCTCCGAAGTGCGGGAGATGGAGGTCAAGGGCCGCAACCTGGCGGAAGGCATTCCCCGCAGCTTCACCATCTCCAGCAACGAAATTCTGGAGGCCCTCACCGATCCCCTCAACAGCATCGTCTCCGCCGTCAAATCGGCCCTGGAGCAGACCCCGCCGGAGCTGGGCGCGGACATCGCCGAAAAGGGCATGGTTCTCACCGGCGGCGGCGCCCTGCTGCGGGACCTGGACCGGCTGTTGATGGAGGAGACCGGCCTGCCGGTGATCGTCGCCGAAGATCCTCTCACCTGCGTGGTGCGGGGCTCGGGACGGGCCCTGGAAGAGATGGACAAGCTGGGCAGCGTGTTCACCAACGACTGATGCCCGGATTGCTGCAAAACGTTTTCGGGGTGCGCATGGCGCACCCCTGTCGTTTTTGAGGGGTCATGGACCACACGCCACCACCGTTCTTCAACCGCGGCCCCAGCCCCTTCGTCCGCATCGTCCTGTTCATCCTGTTCTCCATCCTGTTCATGGTGGTGGATGCCCGCCAGAATTACCTGGACGTGATTCGCCAGGGGGTGGGCGTGGCGTTGCGCCCCCTGCGCCAATTGGCCGACCTGCCTTCCGACATATACGAGGGACTGGACGACTTCTTCACCACCCAGGCGACGCTGCGCCAGGAAAACCAAGCCATGACCCAGGAGCGGCTGCACAACAGCATTCTTTTGCAGCGTTACCGGGCGCTGGAGGCGGAGAACGCCTACCTGCGCAAGCTGACGGAAACACGGGCCCGCGTCGATCCCCGCGGTATCGTGGTGGAAATCCTCTCCACCGGCCAGGATCCCTTTTCCCGCAAAGTTCTGGTGGATAAGGGCGCGGCGCAGAAGATCGCGCCCGGATTGGCGGTGGTGGACACGGTCGGCGTCGTGGGTCAGGTGACCCGGGTCGACATGCTCAGCAGCGAGGTCACCCTCATTACCGACAAAGACCAGGCCGTTCCGGTGGAAGTGGTGCGCAACGGCCTGCGGGCGGTCGTGTTCGGCAACGGTCGCGATGGCACCCTCAACCTGCCCTTCTTCTCCACCAACGCAGACATCGCCGTGGGCGATGTGCTGGTCACTTCAGGCATTGATGGCGTCTATCCGGCGGGCTTGCCGGTGGCGGTGGTGGCCGCGGTGGACCGCAACTCCGGCACGTCCTTCGCTAAGATCACCTGTAAACCCAGCGCCGGCGTCCACCACCATATGCAATTGCTGGTGCTGACCACGCCTCCGGCCCCGCCGCCACCCAGCGTGGCCCAGGCGGCCTCGACGGCCGTGCCGGTCACGGGCGCTTTGGGTGGGGCGCCGGCTGCGGAACCCGTCCCGCCCGCGAAACCAACCGAGGTCAAGAACGGCAGCCCCGTACCGGCTGACGCGGCAGCCTTCGCCAGCAAACCGGCCGAGGCGAAGCCTGGCAATCCAGCGCCTGCGCCGGTAAAGGAAAAGGGCAAGAACTAGCATGGGCCGCGCTAACGAAATCCTGCTGCCGGTGAAGGGAAGCTTCATTCTTCTGTCCATTCTTGGCGGCTTGACCCTGAATCTGCTGCCCTGGGGGGAGATCGGCACCCTGCTGCGGCCGGATTTCCTGCTGCTGGTGCTGGTGTACTGGGTCATCTACCATCCCATGCGGGTCAATATCGGTACCGCTTGGTTGATGGGGCTGGTGGTGGACGTGGCCTACGGCAACCTCTTCGGCCAATACGCCCTGGCCTACGCCTTGACCGCCTACCTGGCCCTGGCCCTGCGGCGGCGGGTGCTGATGTTCCCCCTCGGGCAGCAGGCGCTGCATATCCTGCCCCTGCTGCTGGTGATGCAGGGCATCGTGGTGCTGATCAAACTGTCCAGCGGCATGTACTGGCCCGGTCCGGCCTATTTCCTCTCCTCCGCGGTGGGGGCGCTGCTGTGGCTGTGGCTGCCGCCGCTGATGCAGATTCCCCAGCGCAAGAAACCCAACACCGACCCGCAATGAAGGCGGAACTCCGAGACCATCAGCGCGAGCTCTATCATTTCAGGGCACGGGTAGCCGTCGGGGCGGTATTCGTCCTGTTCCTCTTCACCCTCCTTACCTTGCGCTTCTTCTACGTGCAGGTGTGGAAGCATGACTACTACACCACCCTTGCGGAACAGAATCGCATTTCCATCGTCCCCATCGTTCCCAACCGGGGGGTGATCACGGACCGCAACGGCGTGGTGCTGGCCCACAACTACTCCGCCTACACCCTGGAAATCACTCCGGGCCGGGTAAAGGACTTGGACAAAACCATCAACGAATTGGCGAAAGTCGTCGAAATCGCCCCCAAGGATCGGCGGCGCTTCAAGAAGCTGATGGAGGAAAGCCACAACTTCGAGAGCCTGCCCATTCGCACCCGGCTCAACGACCTGGAAGTGGCGCGCTTCGCCGTCAACCGCTACCGCTTCCCGGGCGTGGAAATCAAGGCCCGCCTGTTCCGCCACTACCCCCTTGGCGAAATGATGGCCCACGCCGTGGGCTACATCGGCCGGATCAACGATGCCGATTTGGAAAACCTGGAGAAAAGCGGCGAAATCGCCAACTATCGCGGCACCGACCACATCGGCAAGACCGGCGTCGAGCAGAGTTACGAAAAGCAGCTCCACGGCATCACCGGTTTCGAGCAAGTGGAAACCGATGCCGGCGGGCGGGCGGTGCGGACCTTGTCCCGCACGCCGCCGGTGTCGGGCAACAGCCTGCGGCTCACCCTGGACGCCAAGTTGCAGGAAGTGGCGGTGCGGGCCTTCGGCGACCGGCGTGGCGCCCTGGTGGCCATCGACCCCAGTAACGGCGAAGTGCTGGCCCTGGTCAGCCGCCCCGGTTTCGACCCCAACCTGTTCGTGGACGGCATCGACCCCACCAACTGGGACCTGCTCAACAATTCCCCCGACAAGCCATTGACCAACCGGGCCATTCGCGGCCTCTATCCGCCGGGCTCCACCTTCAAGCCTTACATGGCCCTGGGCGCCCTGGAACTAGGCAAGCGCACCCCTTCCCAGACTATTTTCGACCCGGGGTTCTTCAACTTCGGCGGCCACCGTTTCCGCGACGACAAACCCGGCGGCCACGGCACGGTGGACATGTACAAATCCATCGTCGTGTCTTGCGACACCTACTACTACATGCTGGCCAACGACATGGGCATCGACAACATTTCCCGCTTCATGCGCCAGTTCGGTTTCGGCCAGCCCACCAACATCGACATCGAGGGCGAATCCACCGGTGTTCTGCCTTCCCAGGAGTGGAAGCAGAAGCGCTTTCACCAGAAATGGTACGCAGGGGAAACCATCAGCATCGGCATCGGCCAGGGCTACAATTCCTACACACCGATACAGCTCGCGAAGGCGATGGCGACCCTGGCCGACGACGGCGTGATGCACCAGCCCCATTTGGTGAAGCAGATCGAGGACGTGCGCACGGGCGCCCGTACCGTTGTGAACCCGAAGGTGGAGCGGGTTCTGGCCCTGAAGCCGGAAAACATCGCCATCGTCAAGGAGGCCATGGCCGGCGTCAACAAGGAAGGCACCGGCGCCGGCGCGTTTGCCGGCGCGGCCTATACCTCGGCGGGCAAGACCGGCACGGCCCAGGTGGTGGCCATCAAGCAGAACGAGAAATACGTCGAGTCCCGGGTCAAGGAATACCACCGGGACCACGGCCTGTTCATCGCCTTCGCCCCGGTGGAGAAGCCCCGCATCGCGGTGGCGGTGATCGCGGAGAACGCGGGCTTCGGCGCCCAGTCGGCGGCGCCCATTACCCGAATGGTGATGGATTACTACCTGCTGGGCAAAATGCCTGCCCAGCCGGCGCCGGAGCAGGCGGACCCGGGCACGGAGGAGAGCGGCGGCCATGATTAGAGCGCTGTGGGCCAGGCTGACGGCCCATGTGGACAGTTTCCTGCTGGCTTCCCTATCCTTGGTGATGCTGCTGGGCCTGGTGGTGCTGTACAGCGCCTCGGGCCAGAGCATCGAGCGGGTGGCGGCACAGATGGCTAACATCGGCGTGGCCTTGGCGATCATGTGGGCGGTGGCCAATGTCCCTCCCCAGCATATCCTGCGCCTGGCCATTCCTGCCTACGTCGTCGGCCTGCTGTTGCTGGTGGGGGTGGCCCTTTTCGGCGAAATCAGTCATGGCGCCCGGCGCTGGCTGCACATCGGCGTCACTCGCATTCAGCCCTCGGAACTGATGCGTATCGCCGTGCCCCTGATGCTGGCCTGGTACTTCGACTATCGCCAGGCCGCCTTGCGTCTGCGGGATTTTGCCTGGGCGGCGCTGATCCTGATCGTGCCCGTGGGCCTGATCGCCAAGCAGCCGGACCTGGGAACGGCTTTGATGATTTTTGCTTCGGGTTTCTACGTCATGTTCCTCGCCGGCCTGTCGTGGCGGGTGATCGTCGGTCTGATGGCGGCGGCGGGGGCCAGCGCGCCTATTCTGTGGCACTTGTTGCACGACTACCAGCGGACCCGCATCCTGACCCTGATTGATCCCACCTCGGATCCTCTCGGCGCCGGCTACCACATCATCCAATCGACCATCGCCCTCGGCTCCGGGGGGCTTTTCGGCAAGGGCTGGCTCAATGGCACCCAGGCCCATCTGGATTTCCTGCCGGAGCGCCATACCGACTTCATCTTCGCCGTGCTGGCGGAGGAGTTCGGCCTGGTGGGCGGCCTGATCCTGCTGGTCCTGTTCTCGATCATCATCGGCCGGGGGCTGCTCATCGCCGCCAGCGCCCCCACCCTGTCCACCCGCCTGATGGCGGGGAGCATCACCCTCACTTTCGCCACCTACGCCTTCGTCAATATCGGCATGGTGAGCGGCATCCTGCCGGTGGTGGGCGTGCCCCTGCCCCTCGTCAGCTACGGCGGCACGTCCATGGTGACCTTGCTGCTGGGTTTCGGCATTCTGATGAGCATCCATACCCACCGGAAGCTGGTCCAGACTTGAGTGTATAATGGCCGCAGTTTCTCCTGCGGATCATCCATGGCCACCCGGTTCACCCTGCTTTTCGTTGTCCTGCTGTTTCTAGGCGGCTGCGCCGGCAGCGCCACGCGCCCGACTTCCTCCAAGGCGCCGGCCGCCAAGTCTTCCCTGCCGAAGTACGGCGGCGGCTATTATCAGGACGACGGCCCCGGCGACAATCCGCCGCCCGACCTGGACGCCATCCCCGACGCCGTGCCCAAGGTGGAGCCCTTGCACCGCTTCGCCAACAAACCCTATACCGTTCTCGGCCAGACCTTCGTTCCCGACACCAGCTTCAAGCCGTACAAGGCGGAGGGGTATGCCTCCTGGTACGGGCGCAAGTACAACGGCAAGAACACCTCTTCCGGCGAGCCCTACGACATGTACGCCATGACCGCCGCCCATCCCACCCTGCCGATTCCGTCCTACGTGCGGGTCACCAACCCGGCCAACGGCAAGTCGGTGGTGGTGCGGGTCATCGACCGTGGTCCCTTCCTCAGCAGTCGCCTGATCGACCTGTCCTACACCGCCGCCTACAAGTTGGGGCTGCTGCAAAACGGCAGCGGCCTGGTGGACGTGGAACTGATCAATCCCGCCGCTCCCGCGGCGGAGCCGACGACGGTGGCCAGCGACGCCAGGCCCGCCCCGGAGCCGGTGAAGGAAGCGGCGATCCCCCTCGACAGTGAAAAGAGCGGTTATTTCCTCCAGCTCGGCGCCTTCAGCGGCCGGCAGAACGCCGAGAGCTTCAGCGCCCGCCTGCGGGACCAGCTGGGCAAGATGGCCGACATCCTGCACATTCAGAGCAAGGACGGCCTGTTCCGGGTCCACCTCGGTCCCTACCGCAGCCAGGCGGAAGCCCGCACGGCGGCGGCCCAGGTTCAGGAGGCGCTGTCCCTCAAGCCGGTGGTCGTGGTGCGCTGAGGAACTAACGCCATGCCCGTCGTACTAACAGGGCTATTGCCCTCATAACTCGAACGACACGGAGCCTATGAAACTCACTTCTCTCTTCGCCCTCGCGGCCCTATTGCTCAATAGCGCCCTCGCCACCGCCGCTCCCGCCCAGCAGCCCCTTCTGCCGCCGCCGCCCGCGCCGCAGGTCGACGCCCGGGGCTACGTCCTGGTGGACTACCACAGCGGGCAGACCCTGGCGGGACGCAACGCCAACGAGCGCGTCGAGCCCGCCTCCCTGACCAAGCTGATGACCGCCTACATTGCCTTCACCGCCATCCACCAGGGCCGCCTGTCCCTCACCCAGACCCTGCCGGTGTCGGAGAAAGCCTGGAAGGCCGAGGGCTCACGCATGTTCATCGCCCCCAACATGCAGGTGACGGTGGATGAACTGCTTCACGGCATGATCATCCAGTCCGGCAACGATGCCGCCATTACCCTGGCGGAAGGCATCGCCGGCAGCGAGGACGCCTTCGCCGCCCTGATGAACCAGGAGGCCCAGCGCCTGGGGATGAAGAACACCCACTTCATGAACGCCACCGGTCTGCCCCATCCCCAGCACTATTCCACCCCCTACGACCTGTCCCTGCTGGCCCGGGCGATCATTCGGGACTTTCCCGATTTCTACAAGCTCTATTCCATCAAGGAATACCGCTACAACAACATCACCCAG
>JBFXHL010000017.1:0-36516 GCA_050177075.1 Sulfuricellaceae bacterium
TATGCACGGCCCATCGAGCCTAACTTTGCGTCAGACCGGACACGCTCATCGCACGTTCAACAACGAGGAAAACTCAAATTGTTGCCTATCTATCAAACACATTGGCGTGCCGGTCAACTCTGTAGTTAGCCGTTTTTTAAGAGGAGTCTCTGTGCAAGGCAAGGTCAAATGGTTCTCTGAGGAAAAGGGCTATGGCTACATCGTGGCCGACGATGGCAAAGAGCATTACTTCAACATCAGAGATATTCAGGGAGCGAATCTCCCACGTAATGGTGATGTCGTCAGTTTTGAGTCTGGTCAAGGAAAGAAAGGGCCGAAGGCATCGTCTGTTTCCATCGTGGCAAAATCTCAGGCACCCTCAAGCCGAGGGGGCAATGATGACAGAGCCACATGCACCCATTGCGGAAAAAAGATGGTTCCTCGAATCATCACTTACAGGGGCGAGCCAAGTAAATCTGTCTGCCCTTTTTGCGGTGGCACCTACAAAGATTTTGGTTGGTGCTTTATTGCCACTGCCGTTTATGGTGACTATCACGCCCCCGAAGTTATCGCTCTCAGGCACTTCCGCGATGAAACCCTCCAGCCTTCCGTCGCTGGCCGCATGTTCATCGCTATTTACTATCGGGTCTCACCACCCGTTGCGAAATTTCTTAGTTCAAAACCCTTCTTGGCCGCCGCTATCAGGAAAATTCTCAATGTGCTGGCACGCTATCACGGCTAACAAACGCTTCGAGAGGGACGCTCCGCTAGTGTGGGAACAATAGGGGACAGACCACGGTTTCACCCTGAAATCTGTAGCAAAACCGTGGTCTGCCCCCTATTACTCAGTGAATTCAAACGCTAGCTTTAATCAGAGATATCGGTGAGTTCCCAACGTCGCGCATTGTTCCTCTCCCACGGGGGTGGCCCATTGCCCCTTCTAGGGGACGAGGGACATTCCGAGATGGTGTCGTGTCTGCGGGAGATTTCGCAACGGATCGCGCGGCCTTCGGCAATCATCGTCGTCAGCGCCCACTGGGAGGCGCGCGCCGCGACGGTGACCTCGGCTGAGAATCCGGGCCTGATCTACGATTACAGCGGCTTTCCGCCGGAATCCTATGAAATCGAATACCCCTGCCCTGGCAACCCGCCCCTGGCCCGCTCGATCGTCGAACAGCTGGAACAAGCGGGCATTGCGGCAAGTGCGGATGACCGCAGGGGGTTCGATCACGGGCTTTTTGTTCCGTTGAAGATCATGTATCCGGAAGTGGATATCCCCTGCGTGCAGCTGTCATTGGTCGCCGGCCTCGACCCTCGGGCCCACATGGAACTGGGCCGCTCCCTGCAACGCTTGCGCGATCCATCGTTGCTGCTGATCGGCTCGGGATTTTCCTTCCATAACATGCACGCTTTTTTCGCGCCGGAGACCGATGATTCAAGGTCCGCCAACAGGGTGTTCGAGCGTTGGCTGTTGGATACATGCGCCAATCAAGGCATTTCGGAGGACACGCGCCGTCAAAGACTGGTCGATTGGGAATCCGCGCCTTTCGCCCGCTATTGCCATCCCCGCGAAGAACATCTGTTGCCGCTTCACGTCTGTTACGGGTTCGCGGGGTCGGCCTGTTCGAAGTCGTATGGCTTGCGGATTCTCCATAAAGAAACGAGCATGTTTCTGTGGGAAACCGAGGGCTGACAAGTCGAGGCGCCGACCCAGAAGGAGGGTTGCCCATGCTCAAGCTCAAACGCGCCTACGAGCCTCCAACATCGGACGACGGCTTCCGTGTCCTGGTGGACCGGCTCTGGCCCCGGGGCGTGTCCAAGGACGCCGCCCGCATCGGCCTGTGGCTGAAGGAGGCGGCGCCCAGCGACGAACTCAGGAAATGGTTCGGCCACGACCCGGCCCGCTGGGAGGAATTCAAGCGCCGCTATTTTCTGGAGCTGGCGCGGAACCCGGAGGCCCTGGCGCCGCTCTTAGGGGAAGTCCGCCGCGGGCCGGTCACCCTGGTGTACGCGGCCAAGGACGAAACCCACAACAACGCCGTGGCCCTGAAGGCATTCATCGAGTCCGCCACGGCATGACAAGGAAGGTTCCATGAGAATAAGCAGCCGCTCCCTCTACGTCGCCATCGCCGCCGCCGGTTTCGGCCTGCCGGCGGTCGGCCTGGTTTATTTCCAGAAGGTGCTGTACCTCCTACCCTGCCCCATGTGCGTAATGCAGCGCATCGCCTTTCTGCTGGCGGGGGGCTTGGCGCTGGCGGCGGCCCTCCACAACCCGGGCAGAACGGGACGGCGGCTCTACGGCGGGCTGATCGGGCTGGCCGCCCTGGGCGGGCTGGGGGTGGCACTGCGCCAGCTCTACCTGCTCCACTTCCCCCCGCCCTTTTCCTTCGAATGCGGCGTCAGCCCCGAGGAAAAGCTGCTCAACGCCCTGCCCCTGGCCAAGTGGTGGCCGGGCATGTTCCAGGCCATCGGCGACTGCACCGAGGTGGCCTGGACCTTCCTCACCGTCAGCATCCCCGGCTGGGCGGCCGTCTGCTTCGCCGTCATCCTCGCCGCCGCCCTGTGGACGGCGAGCCGGAAGAACTAGCCGCCGCCCATGCCCGGGCCGATGCCCCCCATGGGCAGGGAAGGCGGGGTGATGAACAAGTTGCTCAGGCCGCCGATCACCATCATCACCACGATGGCCACCACCACGACCACGGCCGTGTAGGCGGCGGCCTTTTCCTGGGGTGCCTTCATCAGCCGGGGCAGGCCGAGGTAGAGCAGGTATAGGCCGTAAAGGGCCGCCAGCAGGCCGACGATCCCCAGCATGGGGACCAGCAGCACGACGCCGGCCAGCCAGCTGGGGGTAGAGGAATATGCGGCGACCTTGAGGGCTTGGGCCTGGTTCTTCTCGCCGCCGAAGGCCGGGGCCAGTGCGTCGATGATGAGGGCGACGACGAAGACCCCGGCCAGGGTCAGCACGAAGTTAGTAAGAGCGGAGGCGATGGCGCCGCCGAGGGGCACCCGGAAGGTGCCCATGAAGGGCATGTGGATGCCCACCAGGGACATGCCGACGATGGAGGCCAGCGGCCCGATGGCCGCCAGCGGAAGGATGTAACCCCGGTAGAGATCGGCCACCGAAGTGCTTTCCCCGGCGATGGCCTCCCATTCTGACTTGGGTTGCAGCAGGATTTTCTTGACGCGTTCGACCAGATTCATTGCGGACCCCCTTTGGCTGTTGTTACCGTTACCACTCCCTACGACGAACCTATTTCAAGACAAGCATCCTCAACGGATTCCGCCCCCCTCAAAGCCGCGAGGCGCGCCGCAGATAGAACGTCACCGGCTTCGACTCGGCGAGGGGGCGGCCGTCGGGGTCGACGGCGCTCACCTGCACCGTGTGCTCGCCCCGCTCCACCCCCTGCAAGACCAGCGACCGGCCGCTTTGCAGCGCCGGCTGCGCTTGGCCGTCCAGCCGTACCTGGTAGCGGATGCCGGCGGCGGAGGGCTCCGTGACCCATTCAACTGTCACGCTGCCGCTGTTGTCGAAGACCGTTTCACCCTCCCCCGGCTTGACGACGCGCAGCGCGGTGAGGACCGGGGCCGGGGCATCGGCCCCGGGGTTGTCGGGGAAGGTGCCCTCGAGGGAAGGCGGGGGCGGAACGGGCTGGAAATCGGGCAGGGGGATGCGCTTGGCGCCTGGGCGCGGAGTATCCGAGTAATGGGTGCGGCCGTCCTTGTCCACCCATTCGTAGACGTCGGCGACGGCCGTCAGGGGAAGGAGGCACAACAGGGTCAACCACAGGGCTTTCATGGGGGCTCCGCAAGCTCGGACAGTCTCCATTATAGGCGAGGCTTGGGCTTGGCTTCTCGATGATCTATGCTTAGAGCCTACCGGTTCGCCAGAAACCGGCCCGAAAGAGAGGAGACACTCATGCACGACTTCGACCCCGAGGCGCTCAAGCGCCGCAAGATTTGCTTCAGCAACCCCTCGACGGAGGAAATCCGCCGTATCGTGGAAACCCTGGAAAGCCTGAACCGCGTCGCCGTCCGGCGCTGCGAGGACGGCGCCTGCGTGGAGGTGGCCTACGACCTGAGGGAGCACACCTGCGAGGAACTGGAAACCGCCCTCGCCCGCGAAGGCTTCCAGCTGGACCGGCGCTTCCCCAACGCCGTCAGGCGCCACCTGGTCCACTACACGGAAGAGATCGAACGGGACAACCTCAGCGCCCCGACCCGCGAGAACCGCTACCTGCAGATCGAAGCCAACGTCAACGGCAAGTACCATCAACAGATCGAGCGGGAACATCCCCTGCCGCCGGAAGACCTGCGCGGCTACTTCTGAGAGCCCCGCCGGCGGTTATAGCTCGGCGGCCGGGCCGTAACCGCCGCCTCCCGGCGTTTCGATCACCAGTTCGTCCCCCGCCGCCATCGCCATCTCGGCGCAGGCAGGCAGCGCCACGGCCGTGCCGTCCGCCCGCAGCAGGGTATTTCTTCCCGGCTGGCCCCCTTCGCCCCCCGCCAAGCCGGACGGCCCCACGGAGCGATGGCTGGAAAGGATGGCGGCGGTCATGGGCTGGAGGAAACGCAGGCGCCGCACCACGCCGTCGCCGCCGCGATGCCTGCCCGCCCCGCCGCTGCCGCGGCGCACGGAGAACGCCTCCACCCGCACCGGGAAGCGCCACTCCAGCACCTCCGGGTCGGTGATGCGGGAGTTGGTCATGTGGGTGTGGACGGCGCTGGCGCCGTCGAAGCCCGCCCCGGCTCCGGCCCCGCCGCAAATGGTCTCGTAGTACTGGCGCTCGCCGTCGCCGAAGGTGAGGTTGTTCATGGTCCCCTGGCTGCCGGCGAGGACGCCGAGGGCGCCGTAGAGAGCGTCCACCACGTGCTGGGAGGTTTCCACGTTGCCCGCCACCACCGCCGCCGGGTAGACGGGACGGAGGAGGGAGCCTTCGGGAATGACGATTTCCAGGGGCCGCAAGCAGCCGGCGTTGAGGGGGATGGCCTCCTTCACCAGGGTGCGGAACACGTACAGCACCGCCGCCTTGGCCACCGCCGCCGGGGCGTTGAAGTTGTTGCCCCCCTGGGGGGAGGTGCCACCGAAATCGATGACCGCCCGCCGCTTCTCCCGGTCCACGGCCACCGCCACGCGGATTTCGCCGCCGCTCTCCAGGGGCTGGACAAACGTTCCCCCGTCGAGGGTTTCCAGCACCCGCCGCACCGCTTCTTCGGCATTGTCCAGCACATGGCCGAGGTAGGCCCGCACCACCGGCAGGCCGAATTCCTCCACCATCCGCCGCAGCTCCCGTGCCCCGGTTTCGCAGGCTGCCACCTGGGCTCGCAGATCGGCCAGGTTCTGGGGAATGTTGCGGGCCGGATGGGGGCCGGCGCCGAGCCAGGCGGCCACCGCCTCCTCCAGGAAGCCACCGCCGGCGACGATTTTGAGCCCCTCGGAACGGGCGCCTTCGTCTTCGATGCGACGGCTGGCGGGGGGCATGGAGCCGGGGGTGATGCCCCCCACGTCGGCATGGTGGCCCCGGGCGGCGACGTAAAAAAGAAGTTCTCCCTCCCGCCACACCGGCATCACCACCGTGATGTCCGGCAGATGGGTGCCGCCGGCGTAGGGGCTGTTGGCGAGATAGACGTCGCCCGGGGACATCTCCGCGCCAAAGCGGGCGATCAGGGACTTCACCGCCTCCCCCATGGAGCCCAGGTGCACCGGGATGTGGGGGGCGTTGGCGACCATGTCGCCGGTTGCGTCGAAGACGGCGCAGGAGAAATCCAGGCGCTCCTTGATGTTCACCGAGTGAGCGGTGTTCTGCAGGGACACGCCCATCTGCTCCGCCACGGACATGAAGCGGCGGTTGAAGATTTCCAGCAGCACCGGGTCGGGCACGCCCGTCGCTGCTGCGCGGGCGTCCCGAGCGGCGCGCGCGGCTGCCGTCCGCTCCAGCACCACCGCCCCTCCGGCCGTGACCCGCCCGTGCCAGCCCGCCTCGACGACAATGGTGGAGGTGGGCTCGACCACCAGGGCCGGCCCGGCCAGCACCGCCCCCGGCGCCAGATCCTCGCGCCGATAAACCGGCACCTCGCGCCATGCCCCGGCGACGAAGAGGGACGCCTCGCCGGCAGCCACGGCGGGGTTCGGCGGCAGCCCTTCGCCGTCCTCCCCGGGCGGAGCCTCCATTCGCGCCACCAGCTCCGCCGACACCGCCTCCGCCACCAGCCGCCGACCCTCGAACACGAAGCCGTAGCGGGCGCGATGAGCCGCCTGGAAACGCCTTTCCAGTTCGGCGAAGGCCGCGAATTCCACCGGGAAGGCGGTGTCGGTGCCATCCACCTTGAGGTGGACGCGGCGAATGACGGTCAGCTCCCCCTCCGCCAGCCCCTGGGCCGCCATTTCCGCCCGCCCTTCCGCTTCCAGCTCGGCGAACAGGGCCTCCAGTTGCAGCATCAGGTCCGGGCCCAGTACCGCTTCCAGCGCCCGTTCCTTGAGCAGGCGCTGTTCCGCCAGGCCCATGCCGTAGGCGGACAGCACCCCGGCCAGGGGGTGGAGGAACACCCGCCCCATGCCGAGGGCCTCGGCCACCCGGCAGGCGTGCTGGCCGCCGGCGCCGCCAAAGCTGCACAGGGTGTAGGCCGTGACGTCGTAGCCCCGCTCGAGGGAAATCTTCTTGATGGCGTCGGCCATGTTCTCCACCGCCACGGCGAGGAAGCCCTCGGCGGCCTCCTCGGGGCTGCGCTCGGTCTGGGCGGCCAGCTCAGCGAATTGATGCCGGACCGCCATGGCGTCCAGGGGCTGACTGCCGTCAGGGCCGAACACCCGGGGGAAGAAGGCGGGTTGAATACGGCCCAGCATCACGTTGGCGTCGGTCACCGTCAGGGGGCCGCCGCGGCGGTAGCAGGCGGGGCCGGGATTGGCGCCGGCGGAGTCGGGGCCCACGGTGAAGCGCCCCTGCTCGTAGTGGAGAATGGAGCCGCCCCCCGCCGCCACGGTGTGGATGTGGAGCATGGGCACCCGCAGGCGCACGCCGGCCACCACGGTTTCGACGCTGCGCTCGTATTCCCCGGCGAAGTGGGACACGTCGGTGGAGGTGCCGCCCATGTCGAAGCCGATGATGCGCTCGAAACCGGCGGCGGAGGCGGTTTTCACCACCCCGACGATGCCGCCGGCGGGGCCGGAAAGAATGCTGTCTTTGCCCTGGAAGGCGTCCGCCGCCGTCAGGCCGCCGTTGGACTGCATGAACCACAGCCGCCCTTGGCCGCCGAGGCCCTCTTCCACCTGGGCCACGTAGCGGCGCAGGAGGGGGGAAAGGTAGGCGTCGGCGACGGTGGTGTCGCCCCGGGCCACCAGTTTGATGAGGGGGCTGGCCCGGTGGGAGACGGACACCTGGGGAAAGCCGATCTCCCGCGCCAATTCGGCCAGCCGCCGCTCCTGCTCAGGGTAGCGGTAGCCGTGGAGGAGGACGATGGCGACGGCGCGGAAGCCCTCGTCGAAGGCGGCCTGGAAGTCCCGCCGCGCGCGTCCCAGGTCGAGGGGCGCGATTTCCCGGCCCCGGGCGTCGAGGCGGCCTTCCACTTCGATCACCCGCCGGTGGAGGGGCTGGGGCTTGACGATGTTGAGGGCGAAGATATCGGGGCGGTTCTGGTAGCCGATTTCCAGGGCATCGCCGAAGCCCTTGGTGATCGCCAAGACCACCGGTTCCCCCTTGCGTTCCAGCAGGGCGTTGGTGCCGACGGTGGTGCCCATCTTCACCGCCTCCACGGCGCCGGGCGGAATCGCCTCGCCGGGAGCGAGGCCCAGCAGGTCGCGAATCCCCTGAATGGCGGCGTCCCGATAGCGCTCGGGATTCTCCGACAGGAGCTTGTGGACCTTGAGGCGGCCGTCGGGGGCCCGGGCGACGATGTCGGTGAACGTGCCGCCGCGGTCGATCCAGAATTGCCAGGAGGAAGGGAGGGAGGCCATGACCTGAAAAAGCTGTATTCTACCAAGCCCCTCCGGGCCGAAGAACCCTCCGTCAAACGCTTGCTTGCCGTTGCCTCCGCTTAGCCCTTGACACATACATACCGGTTGGTATGTAATATTTCCATGGAAACACGTCAACCCGATCTGACCCGGCAGAACATTCTCGACGCGGCGTTTTGCGAAATGCACCGCTGCGGCTTCCAGGCGGCCAGCATCGCCAACATCCTGGCGGACACCCGCCTGACCAAGGGCGCTCTCTACCACCACTTTCCCACCAAGCAGGCCCTGGGGCTAGCGGTGATCGACGAAGTGATCAAGGCCCGGCTGGAGCGGCTGATTTTCAACCCCCTGCGGGACAGCGAACGACCGGTGGAAACCCTGCTGGAGATTATCGCCACCATCCACGAACGGGTACCCGGCGAGTTCATCAAGCTGGGCTGCCCCCTGAACAACCTGATCCAGGAAATGAGCCCCCTGGACGAAACTTTCAAATCCCGCCTCAACAGCGTACTGACCTGCTGGCAGAGCGTTGTCGAGGAGGCGCTGCAGCGAGGCCAGGCCCAGGGCATGGTACGGGCGGACGTGGATACCCAGGCGGCCGCCCTGTTCGTGGTCTCGGCCTGGGAGGGGTGCATCGGGATCGCCAAGAACCTGCAATCGCCGGAAACTTTCGCCCTTTGCATGAAGCAATTGCACGGCTACGTGGAGGGGCTGCTGACCCCGAAACCGTAGCCGCGTCAGAAGATGGGGGGACACTCCCCATTTTTTTCAGCCCGTAACATACCAGTCGGTCGGTATGTCAATCACGAAAGGAGTCGTCCATGAGCCTCATCGCCACCGTCCCGCCACAAAACGCCAACGGCACGCTGGGTGCGCTTTACGCCGAAATGGAACAAGCCTTCGGCCGGATTCCCAACGCCTTCCAGCTTTACAGCAGCAGCCCCGAGCTGCTGGCCCAGCAATGGGCACAGATACGCTATTACGGGGAACACCCGACCCTGGGTTTTCCGCTCCTCGCCATGATCCGCCTGCTGGTCTCCCAGGAAAACGCGTGCGAATACTGCGTCGGCTTCAACGAGGCCATGCTGATTCACCGGGCCGGTCTGTCCGCCGAACAGGTGGCGGCGGCCAAACGGAATGCGGTGGACGCCCCCCTGCCGGACAGGGACAAGGCCATGCTGCTGTTCGTCCTGAAGGCGACCAAAACCCCCAAGGCCGTGGAAAAGGCCGACCTCGACCGGTTGCGGAACATGGGGTGGAACGACGGCGACATCCTGGACGCGGTGCACCACGGCGCCAGGAATATGGCGGTGGACGTGGTGTTCAATGCCTTCAAGGTGGAAGACGATTTTTAGGCGCCGTCCCCAACCCAGACATTCATTGATTCGGGAGGTCCCATGGACATACAGCTGATGGTTCACTTCAAGGAGCGGCTGGACGCCGCCGTGATCGGCCGCGCACGATGCCGGCTAGAAGCGGCGGGCGGCGTCTCCGCGTCGGAACCCTGCCGCGACCAGCGCCGGACGGATCGTCGCCACCCTTCGCGACATGGGCTTTCAGGCCCGGGCAGTGGGCCTGTAGGCGGGCTGAGGCTAGGCGCGGCGAAAGACGAGGTCCCACACCCCGTGGCCGAGCCGCAGCCCCCGCTGCTCGAACTTGGTCAGGGGCCGGTAGTCGGGCCGGGGGGCGTAGCCCTCGACGCTGTTGACCAGGCGCGACTCGGCGGCGAGTACCGCCAGGATGTGTTCGGCGTACTCCTGCCAGTCGGTGGCGGCATGGAAGTAGCCGCCAGGCTTGAGCTTGTCGCACAGCAGGGCCACCAGGGGCGCCTGGATCAGGCGCCGCTTGTGGTGGCGCTTTTTCGGCCAGGGGTCGGGGAAGAAGATATGCACCCCGTCGAGGGAGGCATCGGGAATCATGCGCTTGAGGACCTCCACCGCGTCGTGCTGCATGATGCGCACGTTGGCGAGGCCCAATTCGTCGACCTGCTTCAGCAGGCTGCCAACGCCGGGGGAGTGGACCTCGATGGCCAGGTAATCGTTCTCGGGATGGGCCGCCGCGATGCGGGCGGTGGTCTCCCCCATGCCGAAGCCGATTTCGAGGATTTTCGGCGCGGCGCGGCCGAAGGCCCGGTCCAGGTCGAGAAACTCGGCCTGAAAGGGAATGGCGTAGCGCGGCTTGAGCTCGTCCAGGGCCCGCCGCTGGGCATTGGAGACCCGCCCCTGGCGCAGGACAAAGCTGCGGATGGGGCGGTTGCGCAGTTCCTCGGTCACTTGCCGATCATCCCCGTGGTGGGGGAGCTGGGGCTGGCGGTGTAGACCTTCTTCGGCATGCGGCCGGCCAGGTAGGCTTCGCGCCCGGCCTCCACCGCTTTCCTCATGGCGGAGGCCATCAGCACCGGGTCTTTCGCGCCGGCGATGGCGGTGTTCATCAGCACCGCGTCGCAGCCCAGCTCCATGGCGATGGCGGCATCGGAGGCGGTGCCCACGCCGGCGTCCACCACCACCGGCACCTTGAGGGTGTCGATGATGATCTGCAGATTCCACGGGTTGAGGATGCCCATGCCGGAGCCGATGAGGGAGGCCAGGGGCATCACGGCGACGCAGCCGATGTCCTCCAGCTGCTTGGCGATGATGGGGTCGTCGGAGGTGTAGACCATCACCTGGAAGCCATCCTTCACCAGCACCTCGGCGGCCTTGAGGGTCTCCACCACGTTGGGGTAGAGGGTGTGGGGGTCGCCGAGCACCTCCAGCTTCGCCAGGGCGTGGCCGTCGAGCAGCTCCCGCGCCAAGCGCAGGGTGCGGATGGCGTCGTCCGCCGTGTAGCAGCCGGCGGTGTTGGGCAGATAGGTGTATTTCGACGGCGGCAGGGCGTCCAGCAGGCTGGGCTCGCCGGCGGTCTGGCCGATGTTGGTGCGGCGGATGGCGACGGTGACGATCTCGGCGCCGGAGGCCTCGACGGCGCGGCGGGTTTCGTCGAAATCCTTGTACTTGCCCGTGCCCACCAGCAAACGGGACGAATAGGCTTTGCCTGCGATGACGAGTTGGTCCATGGGGAATCCTGAAACAGTGGATATGGGAGGAATCAGCCGCCGCCCACGGCGACCACGATTTCCAGCTTATCGCCGTCGGCGAGAGCGGTTTCGGCGAACAGGCTGCGAGGCACGATCTCGCCGTTGCGCTCCACGGCGATGCGCTTGCCGACCAGGTCGAGCTTCTCCACCAACTGAGCTACGCTGAGAGGCTCCTCGAATGCGTGGGAAACGCCGTTGACCGTAAGCTGCAACACCTTCAACAACCCGCCGAAATCCAGTAGAATGGCGATTCTAGCATGCGGGTGTAGTTCAATGGTAGAACGGCAGCTTCCCAAGCTGCATACGAGGGTTCGATTCCCTTCACCCGCTCCACGCCCCCGCCGGCCTTTTTTGCTACAGTTCCAAGACGACCTCTACCCGCTGGAGCTTCCATGAACCGCTTTCTCAAGTACGGGCTGTACGCCTTGGCAGGATTCTTCGCCATCCTCGCCATCCTCACCGGAGTAGTGGTCGCCACCTTCAACCCCAACGATTACAAACCCCTGATCGTCAAGCTGGTGCAGGAGAAGAAACAGCGGACCCTGAATATCCAAGGGGATATCAAGCTGGCCTTCTTTCCCAAGATCGGCGCCGACCTGGGCAAGGTGTCCCTGAGCGAGCGCAACAGCCAGGAGGAATTCGCCTCGGTGGGCAACGCCCGGGTTTTCCTGGCGCTGCTCCCGCTGCTGAGGAAGCAACTGGTGGTGGATCAGGTTCGCATCGACGGCCTGCGCGCCAAACTGATCCGCAACCCGGACGGCAGCACCAATATCGACGATCTGCTGAAAAAGGAAGAAGAAAGCCCACAGTTCAAGTTCGACATCGACAGCGTCAAGGTCAGCAATTCGGCCTTGACCCTGGACGACCGCCAGGGCGGACAGAAGCTGGTGGTCAGCGGTCTCGATCTCTCCACCGGACGCATTGCCAACGGCGCCCCCAGCGACCTGGACCTCGGCTTCCAGGTGCAAAGCGGCGGCGCGAAAACGGCAACCCAGGTGAAGCTCTCCTCCGGCTTCCTTTTCGACCTGGACGCCAAGCACTACCGCCTGGACAATCTCAAGGCCCGCGTCAGCGGTGAGGGCCTCGAGGTCAAACTGGACGCGCCCCGCGTCGACATCGCTCCCGACAAAGCCAGCGGAGAAAGCATCACCCTGGAGGCCGACATCGCCCACCCTGGCGCCAAGCTCCACGCCCGCCTCACCATGCCCGGCATCAGCGGCAATGCCCGGGCGCTGCGTATCGGCGAAATGCAGGTCGATCTGGACGGCACCCAGGGGCAAAACGCCTTCCAGGGCAAGCTCAGCACGCCGGTGAACGGCGACCTGGACGCCCGGCGCTTCGACTTTCCCTCCCTGGCGGCCAGCGTGACAGTGAACAATCCGAAGTTTCCCGGCGGCAAGCTGAGCGCCGACCTGAAGGGCAAGGGTAGCCTCGACATCCCGAACCACAATGCCGCTTTCGCGCTCAACGGTCGCCTGGATGAAAGCGCCCTGCAGGCCAAGCTGGGGCTTACCGCCTTTGCCCCCCCCGCCTACACCTTCGACATCGCCCTCGACAGGCTGGACCTGGACCGCTACCTGCCGCCGGGGCCGAAGGCGGGCAATTCCGCCGAGCAACCCCTGGACCTGTCGGCGCTGAAGGCCCTCAACGCCAGCGGCAGCCTGCGCATCGGCGACCTCAAGGTCTCCAACGTCAAGGCCAGCAACCTGCGCCTGGACATGAAGGCCGACGACGGCAAGCTACAGGTCGCCCCCCTTTCCGCCAATCTTTACCAGGGCACCCTCAACGGGTCCCTGGCGGTCAATGCCCGCGGCACCCCTCAAGTGTCGGCACAGCAGCGCTTGTCCGGGATCAGCATCGGCCCCCTGCTCAAGGACGCCGCCGACAAGGACATCCTGGAGGGGCGCGGCAACCTGAACCTCGACGTCAGCGCCAGCGGCGCCACCGTCGGCGCCATGAAGAAAACTCTCGCCGGCAGCGCCGCCGTCAGTCTGCGGGACGGCGCCATCAAGGGCATCAACCTCGCCCAGACCCTGCGCAACGCCAAGGCCAAGCTGGGAAGCTTGCGGGGCGAGCAGACCGTCGCCGCCAACGCCCAGGAGAAAACCGATTTCAGCGAGCTCTCCGCCTCTTTCCGCATCGCCAACGGCATCGCCCACAACGACGACCTCAACGGCAAGTCCCCCCTCCTGCGCCTGAGCGGCAACGGCGACGTCAACCTGGGCGCGGGGAGCGTGGATTATCTTGCCAAGACCACCGTGGTCGGCACCCTGGAAGGTCAGGGCGGCCAGGATCTGGCGTCCCTCAAGGGCGTGACCATCCCGGTGCGCATTCGCGGCCCCTTCGACAAGCTTTCCTACTCCCTGGATTTCGCCGGCATCGCCGAAGGCGCGATGAAGGCCAAGGTGGAGGAGAAGAAGGAGGCGATAAAGGAAAAGGCCCGGGACGAACTCAAAAAGGGCCTGCAGGACCTGTTCAAGCGCTGATGCCCCCCTTCACCGACAAGCTCATCGCCTGGCAGCAGGTCCACGGACGCCACGATCTGCCCTGGCAAAACACCCGCGATCCCTACGCCATCTGGGTGTCGGAAATCATGCTGCAGCAGACCCAGGTGGCCACCGTCATCCCCTACTACCTCCGCTTCATGGCCCGCTTTCCCACCCTCGCCGACCTGGCCGCCGCCACCGAGGAGGACGTCTTGGCCCTATGGAGCGGTCTTGGCTACTACTCCCGGGGGCGCAACCTGCACCGGGCCGCCCTGCAGGTGATGGAGCGCCATGACGGCGCCTTTCCCAAGGACCCCGCCCTGATCGCCGAATTGCCGGGCATCGGCCGCTCCACCGCCGCCGCCATCGCCGCCTTCGCCTTCGGCAGCCGCCTCGCCATTCTGGACGGCAACGTGAAGCGGGTACTCACCCGCTGCTTCGGCATCGCCGGCTATCCCGGCGACCGCGCGGTGGAAAACGCCCTCTGGCGACAGGCCGAAGATCTCCTGCCCGAACGCGGCATCGAGGCCTACACCCAGGGGCTGATGGACCTGGGGGCCACGCTCTGCACCCGCGGCAGGCCCCGCTGCGCGGAATGCCCCATGGCCGATCTGTGCTTCGCCCACCGCGAAAACCGCGTCAAGGATTTCCCCGGCCCCAAGCCGCGCAAGGCCCTGCCCGAAAAAACCACCGCCATGGCGCTGCTCCTTTGCGACGGCGAAATCTATCTGGAAAAACGGCCGCCGACGGGCATCTGGGGCGGCCTGTGGAGCTTGCCGGAACTCCCCGTCGGCGTCCCGCCGGAAAAGTCTGCTGCCGAGCGTTACGGGGTGATGGTAAAATCCTGCCAGCCCTTGCCGGGTTTTACGCACACTTTCAGCCACTTCCGGCTGCACATCGCGCCCTGGCTGATGGCCGTGCGGCCGGACGGCAAGCGGGCCGCCGAGCCGGGTGGCCTCTGGCTCAACCTTGAAGAAATCCGCGGCGCGGCCCTGCCGGCCCCGGTAAAAAAACTGATTGCTGACATCCAGGAAAAACCATGAGCGCCCTCTTCCAATCCGACATCAAAAGCCTGCCCCTCCTCAACCGCGGCAAGGTCCGCGACATCTATGCCGTGGGCGAGGACAAACTGCTGGTCGTCACCACCGACCGCCTGTCCGCCTTCGATGTGGTCCTGCCGACGCCGATTCCCGACAAGGGCAAGATTCTCACCGCCGTGGCCGATTTCTGGTTTCACAAACTGTCCCACATCGTCCCCAACCAGCTCACCGGCATCGCCCCCGAGACGGTGGTGGCCGCCGAGGAAAAGGACCAGGTGGCGGGCCGCGCCATCGTGGTGAAGAAGCTCAAGCCCCTGCCCATCGAGGCCATCGTCCGCGGCTACCTGGTGGGTTCCGGCTGGAAGGAATACAAGACCAGCGGTACGGTGTGCAGCATTCCGCTCCCCGCCGGCCTGCGGGAAGCCGACCGCCTGCCCGAGCCCCTCTTCACCCCCTCCACCAAGGCCGAGGTAGGCGCCCACGACGAGAACATCAGCTTCGCCAAGGCCGAGGAACTGCTGGGCAAGGAGCTGGCCGCCAAGGTCCGCGACGTGAGCATCGCCCTCTACCAAGAAGCGGCGGCATACGCCCTCACCCGGGGCATCATCATCGCCGACACCAAGTTCGAGTTCGGCCTGGATGACGCCGGTATCCTGCACCTCATCGACGAGGCCCTGACACCCGATTCCTCGCGCTTCTGGCCCGCCGACAGCTACGCCCCCGGCGCCAATCCGCCCAGCTTCGACAAGCAGTACGTGCGCGACTGGCTGGAGGCCCAGAACTGGAACAAGAAGCCGCCCGCCCCGGCCCTGCCCGCCGACGTGGCGGCGAAAACCACGGAGAAATACCGCGAGGCCCTGACCCGCCTGACCCAGGGTTAATACAAGAAGAACGGGAGCCCCTTGTAAACCCCGGGGCATCCCTTTACTCTTGGCGGCAACGCGCTGCCGCCAAGAGTAGCCGTATCCGCTTACAACCGACCGCCGCGAGGGTCACGACCAGCATGAGTAGCCTGGTACCGATCAAAAAAGCCGAGATCGCCGTGGGCAAGCCCCTGCCCTGGCCGATCTACGACGCCAATCACAACCTCCTCATGAACGAGGGGGTCGTCGTGCAGAACCAGCGTCAATTGGACATCCTCTGCTCCCAGGGCCTTTATCGCGAAACCAAATGGGACCTCAAGCCGGCCAAGCGCTCGCCCCGGCCTCTGCTGCGTAATCCATCCCCCGCCGAGGACAAGGCCCCGCCCCCGCCGCCCCGCAAAGATGGGGTGGAGATGAAGCTCAGCGATATGAAGCTGCGCATCGGCGATCGTCTGCAGCTGCAGGAAATCACCGGGGAGAAGGCGCGCCACCTCACCAAGCTGGTGGGCTATCTGGACGGCAGCTCCCTCATCGTCACCACCCCCGTGCGGGACGGCAAGCCGCTGATCTTCCTCGATCGGCAGCCCTTCATCGTGCGCGCCTTCTCGGGCAAGCACGCCTTCGCCTTCGAAACCCACCTGCTGAAGTCCTACCCCGCCCCCTATCCCCATCTCCACCTGGCGAGCCCGAAACTCGTCAACAAGCTGGAAATCCGTACCGCCGAACGCATCGATTGCAACTACATCACCTCGGTAACGGCGGAGAACGCCCCCGACAAGCCGCCCCGGGCCGCCGTCATCGTCGACCTGAGCATTTCCGGCGCCAAAGTGACCGCCAAGGAGACCCTGGGCGAAAAGGGCACGCCCATCGTGCTTGCCTTCCGCTGCGAAGGCCACGGCTCGGACGAATACCTCACCCTGCGCGGCGTCATCCGCCATATCAGCGGCGACTTCGACGTCTCCAACGGGACGCCGGAAATCCATCACGGCGTCGAATTCGTCGACCTGCAACCGAGCGAGCGGTTGATCCTGGAAAACACCATCTACCGCAAACTGATCGACGCCCTCTGATTCGGCAATAAAAAAGCCCCGCCGTAGCGGGGCTTTTCCTCGCGGCTTCCCTCGCTCAGGCGGAGAAGGAGGAACCGCAGCCGCAAGTGGACACGGCGTTGGGGTTCTTGATCACGAACTGGGAACCTTCCAGGCTTTCCTTGTAATCGATTTCCGCGCCCACCAGGTACTGGAAGCTCATGGAATCCACCAGCAGGGTCACGCCGCCTTTCTCGATGGTGGTGTCGTCTTCGTTCACGCTCTCGTCGAAGGTGAAACCGTACTGGAAGCCGGAACAGCCGCCGCCGGTCACGAAGACCCGCAGCTTGAGGCCCGGGGTGCCTTCCTCGTCGATCAACTCCTTCACTTTCTTGGCCGCGCTATCGGTGAAAATCAACGGGCTCGGCGCTTCGGTCACTGCATTCATGGCAAACCTCCTCAATACTTAACAAAATCACTAGACAATTATGCGCCGTCACCCTTGCTCGGTCAATCGGCAGCCTTCTCTCCACCGCTGTTCTCCTCGGCCGCGACGGGGGAGTGATAATGCGCCACCCCGTTCTCCTGGTACACCAGCTTGCCCTCGACGATGGCGCCGAGATGCATTTCCAGCGTTTTATAGTGCACATCCCCTGTGACATGGGCCTTGGGTTGCAGTTCCGCGTATTCGGTTGCGTAAACCGGCCCCATCACCTGACCGTTGATGACCACGTGGGAAACCCGTATTTCGCCGTCTACCCGGGCCGACTCGGACAGGACGAGGGTGCCGGACTGCCCCGCCTCGGCGCTGATGTTCCCCTTCACGTGGCCGTCGATGCGCAGGCCGCCGCTGAAGGTGATGTTTCCCTCGATGCGGGTGCCCGCTCCGATGAGGGTATCGATGCGATTCTGCGGCCTGCTGGTTTTTTTTCCGAAGAACATGCTAGCTCCCTTAAGGCAGAACTACGGTCTGCTGCAACTTGGGGTACGTTGCCCCCCCCTCGAACACCCGAGCTTGGACGGATTTTACCACCGCTCCCTGGGGCGCCTGAAAACTTCCGTTCACCCGCTGGAAATAGCGGAAATTCAACTCCAATCCGGGAAGGCTCTCTCCCACGGCGGGCACGACCTGCACACCCTTTTCCCCGTTGAGGACGTAATTCACCAACAACTGCACCCGGCCGCGGAAATCCTTTTCCCGCGTCCCCTCCTGCATCACCAGGAGGCGGTAGCGGAATTCGCCCGGCATGCCCCCCGCCTCGACCTTGAAGCGGGGCAGGGTCACTTGGTTCGTCCCCTTGCCCCGTGGCATCAGGGTCTGGAAAAAGGCGATGTCTTCCTGCAGCCGGGAATTCTCGTCCTGCTGGCTCTTGAGAGACTTGGTCAAATCCGCCTGGGCCGAACGCTCCATCTGCAGCTGTCGCTCCCCGGCCGCCACGGTGGCTCGCAAGTCGGCATTCTCCTTCTCCAGCCGCTTCACCTCCCCGCGCAAGCGCACCAGCTCTCCGCCGGTCTCGTCGCGGGCAAAACCCGCCACCCGCATGCCGGAATCGAATATTTCCTGGGCGAACAGCAAACCCAGGGCCACAGCCAGGCCAAACAGGGTCCAGCGCCAATACCAGGGAACGTGGGTGCGCACCGCCATCTGCGGCGCTGCGATGCCGAAACGGCGACGCAGCTTGCGCTTGACCGTTCTCATGGCAGCAGCGGAATCTGCTGCAGACCTGCGTTCTCCGGCAAGCCGAAGAGAATGTTCATGTTCTGCACCGCCTGGCCCGCGGCGCCCTTGACCAGGTTGTCGATCACCGACAACACCACCACGGTGTCACCGCCCTGGGGCCGATGGACGGCGATGCGGCAATGGTTGGCGCTGCGCACGGAGCGGGTTTCCGGATGGGCGCCCGCCGGCAGCACGTCGACGAAATACTCGCCCTGGTAACGCTCCTCGAACAGCGCTTGCAGATCCACGTCCTTGGTCAGGCGACCGTAGAGGGTGGCGTGGATGCCACGAATCAGGGGGGTGAGATGGGGCACGAAGGTCAGGTTCACTTCTTTGCCCGCCATCCGCGCCAGGCCTTGCTTGATTTCCGGCAAATGGCGGTGGCCCGGAACGGCGTAGGCCTTGAAGTTGTCGCTGGCCTCGGCGAACAGGGTATGCACCTCCGCCTTGCGTCCCGCGCCGGAGACGCCGGACTTGCAGTCGGCCACCAGAAAGGCGGTATCCACCACCCCCGCTTCGATCAGCGGCAGGAAACCCAATTGCGCTGCCGTCGGATAGCAGCCCGGGTTGGCGATGAGGCGTGCGCCTTTCACCTGGTCGCGATTGATTTCCGGCAGGCCGTACACCGCCTCACCGATGAGGTCGGGGCAGGCGTGCTGCATGCCGTACCATTTCTCCCACAGGGCCACGTCCTTGATGCGGAAATCCGCCGCCAGGTCGATGACCTTGACGCCGGCATCGAGCAATTCGCGAGTCTGCTGCATGGCCACGCCGTTGGGGGTGGCGAAGAACACCACGTCGCAGTCGCCCAGGGGAGCATCCTGGGGGTCGGAAAATTTGAGGCTCACTCGCCCGCGCAGGTTGGGAAACATGTCCGCCACCGCCATGCCCGCTTCCTTGCGGGAAGTGATGGCCGTGAGTTCAACTTCGGAATGCTGGGCCAACAGCCGCAGCAACTCGACACCCGTATACCCCGTACCGCCGACGATGCCTGCCTTGATCATGAAATCCCTTGCTCTGTCTATGGTTTAAGTCGGACTGGGAATGATAAAACAGCCCCCACCGCTAGGCAATAAAAAAGCCGCCCGAGGGCGGCTTTTCCATGCTGCGTCGCGTCGCGATTAACGCTTGGAGAACTGCTTGCGGCGACGGGCTTTGCGCAGACCGACTTTCTTCCGCTCCACTTCGCGGGCGTCGCGGGTAACGAAGCCGGCGTTGGACAAGGCGCTCTTCAGGGAGGCGTCGTAATCGATCAGGGCGCGGGTGATGCCGTGGCGCACCGCGCCGGCCTGGCCGGTTTCGCCGCCGCCGACCACGTTGACCTTGATGTCGAAAGCGTTGAGGTTGTTGGTCAGCTCCAGGGGCTGGCGCAGAATCATGCGGCTGGTCTCGCGGGAGAAATACTCGTCAACGGGCTTGTCGTTGACGATGATCTTGCCGGAGCCTTGCTTGATGAACACGCGAGCCACCGAGCTCTTGCGGCGGCCGGTACCGTAGTTGTAGTTACCGATCATGACGATTCCTTAGATGTCCAGTTGTTTCGGCTGCTGGGCGACGTGGCGATGGGTCGGACCACGGTACACCTTCAGCTTGCGGAACATGGCATAGCCCAGGGGACCTTTCGGCAGCATGCCTTTCACGGCCTTTTCCAGCACGCGCTCGGGGTGACGCTGCTGCAGCTTGGTGAAGTTGGTGCTGTAGATACCGCCGGGGTAGCCGGAGTGGCGGTGATACATCTTGTCCTGGGCCTTGTTGCCGGTCACGCGCAGCTTGTCGGCGTTCACCACGACGATGAAGTCGCCGGTGTCCACGTGAGGGGTGTATTCGGGCTTGTGCTTGCCACGCAGGCGGTGCGCGATTTCCGCCGCCAAACGGCCCAACACTTTGTCAGCGGCGTCGACGACGAACCACTCACGCTTCACTTCATGCGGTTTCGCGGAAAAGGTTTTCATTGCGGAAATCCCACTAATCTTTTTGAAGAAAGGCGCGAATTCTATTCCATGAAAACCGCCCCTGTCAAATCCAGTTTCTTTTCAAGCCATTCTTTTTTTATCGCCCCGCGCCGAAAGCGTTAGCCGGCCTGCGGCGCAACCTCCTCGCGCCAGGCGGACAAGGCGGCCAGGCGGGCCTCGTGAACCCGCTCCCTGATCGTCGCCGGGTCCCGGCAAGCCCTGGCCACCGCCCCCGCGTCCACGCCGAGCGCGGCAGCCTGGGCGGCGCGAAAGAAACCCGCCTGGGGATAAGGGCGCTCCCGGTAGCCCTCCCTCCCCTGGAAATCGCACTCGCACACCGCCAGCAGCTCCAGGAAGCGCTCCGGGCGGCGAAAGGCGTCGGCCTCGGCGAGAATTTTCAGCACGGTGGCGGCACGCAGCTCGAAAGCGCGATGGATGTCGCCGTGGTAGCGGGCAGCAAGCACGGCCAGGTCGCGGCACTCGGCCGGGACCCGCAGCCGTTCGCACAGGGGGCCCAGCAACTCCACGCCGCGGGCCTCATGGCCGTGATGGCGCGGCCATTCTTCGGCCGGGGTGGCGCCCTTGCCGAGGTCATGCCCCAGGGCGGCGAAGCGCACCGCGAGGGAAGCCGCCTTCTCCGCCGCCCGGTCCACCACCATCATCACGTGCGCGCCCGTATCCACTTCGGGGTGATGGAGCGGCGGCTGGGGCACGCCGAACAGGCGGTCCACCTCGGGCAGGATTTTCGCCAGGGCGCCGCATGCCCGCAGCGCCTCGAACATCCGCGACGGCTTCGACTCCATCAAGCCGCGGGACAACTCCTGCCATACCCGTTCCGGCACCAGGGCGTCCACCTCGCCGTTGACCACCATCTCGCCCATCAGGGCCAGGGTTTCCTCCGCGATGCGGAAACCGAAGCGGGCCGCGAAGCGGGCCACCCGCAGGATGCGCACCGGGTCCTCGACGAAAGCCGGACTGACGTGGCGCAGCACCCCCGCCCTCAGGTCGGCTTCGCCGTTATAGGGGTCGATGAGGGCCCCGGTCTCATCCCGGGCCATGGCGTTGATGGTGAGATCGCGGCGGGCCAGGTCCTCTTCCAGGGTCACCTCGGGGGAGGCATAGACCTGGAAACCCTTGTACCCCTTCCCCGCCTTGCGCTCGGTGCGGGCCAGGGCATATTCCTCATGGCTGCGGGGATGGAGAAACACCGGAAAGTCCTTGCCCACCGGCCGAAAGCCTCGGGCGACCATGTCCTGGGGGGTGGCGCCGACCACGACGTAGTCCCGGTCCTGGACCGGCAACCCCAGCAGTTCGTCGCGCACCGCGCCGCCTACCGTGTAGATACGCATAGGACGTCAGGACCGCCCGATATAGGCGGGGGCGACCGCCTCCAGGGCGACGGGCCGAATCCGGAACACCGCCGGGAAGGGACAATCGCAGACGCTGTCCACCTGCATCGAGTAGTAATTGTCCCGGGTCAGCATCTTGACGGGGGACAGTTCCATCAAGCGGGCCTGCCAATAGGACAGCCGATTCCCCAGCCCCAGGATCACCGGGCAGACCCCATTCAAGGCGGCCACGTAGCTTACCAGTTGCCTCAGGCTGTAAGCCTTGGGACCACAGAGGTCATAGCGCTTGCCAAAGGTGCTCGCCTCGCCGAGGCTGGCGACGAAGGCCTGGGCCACGTCCTCCACGTACACCGGTTGGAACCTGGCCTCGGGACAGGCCAAGGGGATAATCGGCGCCAGGCGGACGAGGGGGGAAAACAGGTTGAGAAAAGAGTCCCCCGGGCCGAAGATCACCGACGGCCGGAACACCGTCACCTTCAGCCCGTGATCGGCCGCCCGCAGCACGCTGCCCTCCCCCTCCCCCTTGCTGCGCAAGTAGCGGCTGGGGCCGTGCTCGTGGGCCTGCAGGGCGCTCATGTGGAGCAGGCGCGGCACCCCGACATCGAGGCACGCCCGGGCCACCGTCACCGGCAAGTCGGCATGAATGCGTTTGAAATCCCCGCGCCGTTTTTCGTGCAGGATGCCGATCAGATTGATCACGGCATCCATGCCGGCGAATTGGTGGCGCAAGACCTTCTCGTCGCAGACATCGGCCTCCACCACCTCGACCTCCGGCAACAGCCAGAGGTGGCGGCTCTTTTCCCGGCTGCGCGCCAGCACCCGGACGCGATAGCCGGCCGCCGCCAGCTTCGCCACCACGTGCCGACCGACAAAACCCGTGCCACCGAGCACACATACCGTTTGAATAATCATGCTTGGCCTTGACCGGAAATCAGGTTAACCCGCTGAAATAGGCTCTAAAACCCGCCCTACCGAAACCGAAAACGCCGGCCGTCTGAACAATCATTCAGAACCCGACAAATTGGTAAGGCGTACGCACCCCAGTATAGCGGAAGCGCTAGTCCTTGGCGTCGCCGTCCCGCCAGCCATCACCACCGCCGACGATGCCAAGACGCGCCTTCACCGAGATGAGGCCACGGCCGAGGATGGCGGAATAATAGGCGGCGTTGCTCATCACCTTTTGCACGTAGTCGCGGGTTTCGTTGAAGGGAATGGATTCGGCGTAAATCGCCCCCTCCATCGGCTGCGGATCGCGCCAGCGCCGCGCCCGGCCCGGCCCGGCGTTGTAGGCGGCGGTGGCCAGCACCGGATGGCCGTCCAATTCGTCCAACACATGGCGCAGGTAATACGTCCCGAAGGCCAGATTGGTGTCCAGCTCGTTGACCGCCGACTGGCGGAAATCCCGGATTCCCAGTTTTTTCGCCACCCAGCGGGCGGTGGAGGGCATCAGCTGCATCAACCCGCTGGCCCCCACCGAGGAACGGGCGATCTGGACGAAGCGGCTCTCCTGGCGGATGAGCCCGTACACCCAGGCGTCGTCCAGGCCGGTCTGGCGCGTATAGCGGCTCATCACATCGTAGTGGGGAGTGGGGAAACGCAAGGTGAAATCGTGCAGCTGCACGGTCTTGTTGGCCGTATTGATGGAACGGTCGAGCCACTCCTCCCGCCGCGCCACCTCCGCCGCCGCCAGCAACTGGCGGTCGTTGAAATTCCGCGTGCCCCACAGCCACTCCCGGGTCGCCTCGGTGCGCAAACCGAGCCGGTAAAGGGCCAAGGCGCGCTGGATGGCGGGCAGTTTCCGCACCGCGGCGATCTCCTCCCCGCCGGGTTTGTAGGCGATGGACGGAGCGCCGACGACCGCGCCCAACTCCTCTTCGGTCAGCTGGCCGTAAAAAAGGTGTTCCCCCGACAAGGGGGCGAATATCGCGTTCGCCGCCGCCGTCTTGCCTTGGGCCTTCAGGGCGCGCCCTTTCCAGTAGCGCCATGCCGGCTGCTGGCGCCCGGCGTCGGACATGGCATTGATGGCGGCGAGCACCTCGTTCCAATTCTTGACCCTGAGCGCCAGACGGGCTTTCCACTCCAGCTGGGCATCGCTCAGCTTGCCCGCCTTGGCAAACCACCCCAGCGCATCGGGGTAGAGACGGCGCGCCGCCTGGAAAGCCATCTGCCCCCACAGGTACTCCTGTTCGGACTGGCTGAAATGCCCCTGCACTTCCTGCCACTGGGACTTGGCCAGGTCGGGCTGACTGCGGGCGAGGCGGTAGAGGGCGAAAATGGTCAACTCCCGCCCGCCCCGGCTTCTCAAGTCCACGGGCAGGCGATCGAGGAAACGCTGGGGATTCTCCGCGGCCAGCCCCAGCTGGTCCAGCCACGGCCCCTGCTGATTGGCCGGCAGGCGTTCCGCCGCGCCGCGGGCCGTTGCCGTATTGCCCTGCTCCAGCGCCAGGCGCACGCGGGCCCACACTTCTTCGCCGCTCAGCTTGCCGGCGTCGGCCATGGCGTCGAACACCGGTCCGCAGCTCTTGGGAAGGGAATCGCCGGTCAGCCAGACTGTGCGCGCATCCTCCCACGCCGTACCGTCCCTGCGGGCCAGGCGGGCCTGCAGGTTGTAGCAAACCAGTTCGGGATCGGCATTGACGAGGAGGGGGTATTCGGCCGCGAAGAGCGGCCAGTTCTGCTTCTTGCCCAAGCGCCGCAGCCACTCGGCGCGCACCCGGTCGGAAATCGGGCTGTCGGCGTAGCTGTTGATGAAGCCGCGGATTTCGGACTCGCTGGCATCGTCGAGACGCATCAGCAAATCCCAGGACGCCACATAGGGGCCGAGCACCGTGCCCTGCAGGCGCTGGGCGTAGGCCGCCACCCGCGGACCGTCACCGGCGCGGTAAGCGTCGCGAGCGGCGAGAAAATCCTCGTCCTCGCCCGCCCAAACGCCGCTGCCCGCAAGGAGCAACAAGACGCCGATCAGTAAAATTCCGCGCATAACCTGCTATAGTGAAAACCGCTTTCACAATCCAGGCGAAGCCTTATCCCGTCAGCCCTGCCGGGTTCTCCGCCTACGCCGCTAGGATAGCACGGATGCCTCATGCCAGCGTAAATCCCGCCGACGGGCGGCTTATCGCCAGCTACCCGGACTGGGACAGCGGCGCCCTCAACAACGCCCTCGAATTGGCCCACGTGGCGTGGCGCACCTGGCGTTTCACCAGCTTCGACCACCGTGCCGAATTGATGCACGAGGCCTGCCTCCATTTGCGCGCCAATCTGGAAGCCCACGCCACCCTCATCAGCGAGGAAATGGGAAAACCCCTGCGGGAAGCCCGTGCCGAAGTGGAGAAATGCGCCCTGACCTGCGAATACTATGCCCTGTGGGCGCGGCATTTCCTCCAGGACGAACCGGTGGAGTCCGACGCCGGGCGCAGTTACGTGACCTACCAGCCCCTCGGCACGCTGCTGGCGGTCATGCCCTGGAATTTCCCTTACTGGCAGGTGTTCCGCGCCGCCGTCCCGGCCCTCATGGCTGGAAACGCGGTGGCCCTCAAGCATGCCTCCAATGTTCCCCGCATCGCCCTTGCCTTGGAAAAACTGTTTCGCGACAGCGGTTTCCCGGAGGGAATATTCACCACCCTGATGATCGGCGCCGGGCAGGTGGCCGAGGCCATCGCCAGTCCCTTCGTCCATGCCGTCACCCTGACCGGTTCGGAAAACGCCGGCCGCAGAGTGGCTGAAACGGCCGGTCGGCATTTGAAAAAATGCGTGCTGGAGTTGGGCGGCTCCGACCCCTTCATTGTCTTCGCCGATGCCGACCTGGAAGCCGCCGCCAACGCGGCCATTGCCTCCCGCTATCAGAACTGCGGCCAATCCTGCATCGCCGCCAAGCGCCTCATCCTGGCGCCGGAAATCGCCGATCGCTTCGTTTCCCTCCTGGTCGCCAAGGCCGAGGAACTCAAGGTGGGCGACCCCCTGAGCGAGGATACCCAGATCGGCCCCATGGCGCGGACCGATTTGCGGGACGAATTGCACCGCCAAGTGATGGACTCCATCGACCAGGGGGCGCGGCCTCTCCTGGGCTGCCAGCCCTTGCCGGGGGAAGGCGCTTATTATCCGCCCTCCGTGCTGGACCGGGTCACCCCCGGCATGCGGGCGTACCGGGAGGAATTGTTCGGCCCGGTGATGGCCGTCATCCGGGCAGAGGACGAGGAGGACGCGCTGCGCATCGCCAACGACACCCCCTTCGGCTTGGGAGCCAGCCTGTGGAGCCAGGACACCCGGCGGGCGGAAATGCTGTCCGCCGCCATCGAGGCGGGAGGCACCTTTATCAACGGCATGGTCAAGTCCGACCCCCGCCTGCCTTTCGGCGGCATCAAGGCCTCCGGGTTCGGGCGGGAGCTGTCCTATCACGGCATTCGCGAATTCGTGAATGCAAAGACCGTCTGGCTGCGCTGAGGCCCGGCCGACAAATTACTTTCAAAACGGCCTGTTATCAGTTGACCAAGCTGGATTTTCCCCAGTATAGTGTGCGCCATGGATGCGGAACTCAAGACTCTGGAAGAGAAAATCGTGCAAACCGTGCAGCTTTGCCAGCGGCTGCGGGCGGAGAATATCCACCTGCGCCAGGAACTGGCGACGGTGCGGGACGAGAACAAGCGCATGCACGACAAGATCGACGCCGCCGCGTCCCGCCTGGAAACCCTGCTGCAGCACATTCCCGAGGTCGCTGAAGAATGAACTCCCCGGTCAAAGCCCTGGACGTCTCCATCATGGGGCGGGAATTCCGCGTCGCCTGCCCGGAGGAGGACGAGTCCGCCCTGCTGGAGTCGGCGGAGTTCCTCGACAAGCGCATGCGCGAAATCCGCGACACCGGCAAAGTGACCAGCGTCGAGCGCATCGCCATCATGGCGGCCCTCAACATCACCCACGAATTCCTCTCCACCCGCCTCGGCGGCTCCTTTGACGTGGGCGAGTTTCGGCGTAAAATTAAATCGCTGGAGTCGCAACTGGATCAAGCCCTGTCCGATCAGGACGACCTGTTTTAGTTTTCCCCTGCGGCGTTCGTTAAGGTCATATATTCTTTGAACCTATGCTTGCGAGCATCGGTTGCCGCCATCAAGAGTGCTGTTGTGAGCGTCCCTCGCGGACGCACCTGATGCGCTCCGGTAGCGACCCCCTTGAACCCCGGTTCAAGATGCCGGCCTGACGGCGCAGGCGGGGGACCCCCACCCTCCACCCCGGAATGAACAAGCGCGAACTGAGAACCCTTCTGCGGAAGCGGCGCAACGACCTTTCCCCGGCCCAGCGCCGGGAAGCGGCCCGCCGCCTGCGGCGGGTGGCTGGGCCGCTGTTGCTGCGCCACAAGCGCATCGGTTTCTACCTCGCCAACGACGGCGAGATGGACCTGCTCCACCTCCTCAACCAGGCCCTGTGGAACAAGCGCCAGTGCTTCCTGCCCGTGGTGCCCGAGCGAGGTCGGCGCAAGCTGTGGTTCACCCTTCTCACCGGTCAGGCGGCCGCCTGGGGCCATAACCGCTTTGGCATCCCCGAGCATTGGTCCCACCATTGGGCGCGCGCCTGGCAGCTGGACCTGTTGTTCATGCCCCTGGTGGGTTTCGACCCCCGGGGCAACCGCCTGGGCATGGGCGGCGGCTTCTACGATGCCAGCCTGGCCTACCTGAGGAACCGCAGGGCCTGGCGAAAACCGGTGCTGGCGGGGGTAGCCTTCGAATGCCAGAAGGTGGACGCCCTCCCCGCCGACCCCTGGGACACCCCCCTCGACCTGGTGGTGACCGAATCCCGCTGCTACCGTTTCAAAAACCGTCAACCCGAGGATTGCCCATGCGCTACTGGCTGATGAAATCCGAGCCCTCCGAATTCAGCATCGACGACCTCGCCGCCCAGAAAACCATCGACTGGTACGGGGTGCGCAACTACCAGGCGCGCAACTTCATGCGCGACCAGATGAGCGTCGGCGACAAGGTATTGTTCTACCATTCCAGCTGCGCCGAGCCGGGCATCGCCGGCTTGGCCGAGGTATCGCGGAAGGCCTACCCGGACCGGACTCAGTTCGACCCCTCCCACAAGTACCACGACCCCAAGGCCACGCCGGAGAATCCCCGCTGGTTCAACGTGGACGTGCGCTTCGTGAAGAAGACCCGCCTCCTGTCCATCGCCGAGCTTCGCCAGCACCCGCAGCTGGCGACCCTGCGCATCCTGCAGAAGGGCAACCGCCTCTCCATCACGCCGGTGGACCCGCGGGAATGGGAATACATCCTGGCGCTGCTGGGGGAAACAGCGTGACCGCCTGGGCCCTGTACCTGGCCACCGGCGCCTTCGCCGGCCTTCTCGCCGGCCTGCTGGGGGTGGGCGGCGGCCTGATCATCGTCCCCGTGCTGACCTTCATTTTCGAGGCCCAGCATTTCCCCCACGAGCAGGTGATCCACATGGCCCTCGGCACATCCCTGGCCAGCATCCTGTTCACCTCCCTGTCCTCGGTACGAGCCCACCACGCCCACGGTGCCGTGGAATGGGCCACGGTGAAGACCATCACCCCCGGTATCCTGGTGGGAACCTTCGCCGGCAGCCTGGTGGCCTCCCGCCTACCCACCACCTTCTTGAAAATCTTTTTCGTCTGCTTCCTGTTCTACGTCGCCACCCAGATGCTGCTCAACTTCCGCCCCAAGCCCAGCCGCCAGTTGCCGGGCAAGGGCGGAATGTTCGCCGCCGGCAACGTCATCGGCGGCGTCTCGGCCTTCGTCGGCATCGGCGGGGGCAGCCTGTCGGTGCCTTTCCTGACCTGGTGCAACGTCACCATGCACCGGGCCATCGCCACTTCCGCCGCCATCAGCTTTCCCATCGCCGCCGCCGGCGCCCTGGGCTATGTCACCGGCGGGCAAGGGGCGACCACCCTTCCCTGGAGCCTGGGCTACGTCTACCTCCCCGCTCTCGCCGGCTTGATGGCGGCCAGCGTGCCCCTGGCTCCCCTCGGCGCCAAGCTGGCCCATCGCCTGCCAGTGGCGAAGCTGAAGAAAATCTTCGCTCTGCTGTTGTATATTTTGGGAATACGGATGCTCGCCAGCCTGCTCTGAGGCACCCCATCACAAGAAGGAGACAACCATGCGCTACTTGGTCCTGCTGGTCCTTTTGCTCGCCACCCTCACCGCCCAGGCCGCCGACTATGCCCGGGAAAAGAAATGGGCGGACGAAATCGTCCCCGGCATTGTCACCGGTGACCCGGTGTACCTGGAAGCCGGCAGCGAGCACAAATTCCTCACCCTCTATACCGAAGTCCCCAACGCCAAAGGGGCGGTGATCGTGATCCACGGCATGGGCGTGCACCCGGACTGGAACCTGATCGGCGTGCTGCGCAACGGTTTGGCCGACGCCGGCTACACCACCCTGTCGGTGCAGATGCCGGTACTGGCCAACGACGCCAAACCGGAGGATTACCCCCCCACCTTTCCCGAAGCGGCAAAGCGCCTGGCGGCGGCGGTGGATTTCCTCCAGGCCAAGGGCTACACGAAAATCGCCTTCGTCTCCCACAGCATGGGCAGCCGCATGACCGACTATTACCTGGCCCACTGCTCCCGCGCCTGCCCCGCGGCCTGGGTGGCCATCGGCCTGTCGGGCAACTTCTCCCCGGGCAAGACCTTCGCCTTCCCGGTCCTCGACCTCTACGGCCAGAACGACCTGCCGCCGGTACTGAGGTCGGCCAAGGCCCGCGCCGCCGCCCTTAAGGCCGTGCCGAGGGCGAAGCAGATCATGGCTCCCGCCACCGATCATTTTTTCAACAACAAGGACGCGGAGCTGGTGGGCTATGTGAAGAGCTTCCTCGACCAAGCCATGGCGGGAAAGTAAAAGCAGGCTAGGCTTTTTTCGGCCGGAGGCCGAAAATCGCCGTTCCCACCCGGACCAGGGTCGTCCCCTCGGCCACGGCCGCTTCCAGGTCGTGGGACATGCCCATGGACAGGGTGTCGAGGGCGAATCCCCGGCTCCGGAGATCTTCGAACATCTGCCGCAGGGCGCGGAACTGGGCCCGCTGCTCGGCCACATCATCGGTATCCCTGGGAATCGCCATCAGGCCCCGCAGCACGAGATTGGGCAGGGCCGTCACATGAGCCGCCAGGGCCGGCAACTCCTCCGGCAAGGCGCCGCTTTTACTGGCCTCGCCGCTGACGTTTACCTGGAGGCACACCTGGAGAGGCGGCAAATTTTCCGGACGCTGGGCCGACAGGCGGTCGGCGATTTTCGCCCGCTCCACGCTGTGGACCCAGGCGAAGCGTTCGGCGATGGGCTTGGTCTTGTTGCTCTGGATGGGGCCGATGAAGTGCCATTCGATGGGCAGATCGGCCAGGGCGTCGATTTTCGCCAGGGCCTCCTGCAGGTAGTTCTCGCCGAAAGCCCGCTGGCCGGCGACATAGGCGGCTCGCAGCGTTTCCGGGGGGTGGGTCTTGCTCACCGCCAGGAGGGAAACGCTCCCCGCCGGACGGCCGCAACCGGCCTCCGCCGCGGCGATGCGTCGTTTGACAGATTCCAGGGCGCTGGCTATCGTTTCCAAATTACCGCCTACTCTAAGAAGTACCGGACCACCACGGGAGCATTATAAATGGAAATTTCCGACCTCCTGGCCTTCTCGGTCAAGAACAAGGCCTCCGACCTGCACCTGTCCTCCGGCCTGCCGCCGATGATCCGGGTGCACGGCGACGTGCGCCGCATCAACGTGCCGGCCCTGGAGCACAAAGACGTGCACGACATGGTGTACGACATCATGAACGACGGCCAGCGCAAGTTCTACGAGGAAAACAAGGAGTGCGACTTCTCCTTCGAGGTGCCCGGCCTGGCCCGCTTCCGGGTCAACGCCTTCGTCCAGAACCGGGGCGCGGCGGCGGTGTTCCGGACCATTCCCTCCAAGGTGCTGACCCTGGAGCAGCTCAACGCTCCCGCCATCTTCAAGGAAATCGCCGACCAGCCCCGGGGCATCGTCCTGGTCACCGGCCCCACCGGCTCGGGCAAGTCCACCACCCTGGCGGCCATGATCGACCACAAGAACGACACCGAATACGGCCACATCCTGACGGTGGAGGACCCGATCGAATTCGTCCACGAAAGCAAGAAGTGCCTGGTGAACCAGCGGGAAGTGGGCCCCCACACCCTGAGCTTCAACAACGCCTTGCGCTCGGCCCTGCGGGAGGACCCGGACGTGATCCTGGTGGGCGAACTGCGGGACCTGGAAACCATCCGCTTGGCGCTGACCGCCGCGGAAACCGGTCACCTGGTGTTCGGCACCCTGCACACCTCGTCGGCGGCCAAGACCATCGACCGGGTGGTGGACGTGTTCCCGGCGGCGGAAAAGGACATGGTGCGCTCCATGCTCTCCGAATCCATCCGCGCCATCATTTCCCAGACCCTGCTCAAGACCAAGGACGGCAGCGGCCGGGTGGCGGCCCACGAGATCATGATCGGCACCCCCGCCATCCGCAACCTGATCCGGGAGAACAAGATCGCCCAGATGTACTCCGCCATCCAGACCGGCCAGAGCGTGGGCATGCAAACCCTGGACCAGAACCTGCAGCAGCTGGTGCAGCGCAACGTGGTCACCCGGGACGAGGCCCGCGGCAAGGCGGCCAACAAGGACCTCTTCGGCTGATTCCGGCCGATCAAACTCAAGGAAGCACAGATGGAACGCTCCCAAGCCACCGAATTCGTCCACAACCTGCTCAAGCTGATGCTGACCAAGAAGGCATCGGACCTGTTCATCACCGTGGGCTTTCCCCCGGCGATGAAAATCGACGGCAAGATGACGCCGGTCTCCAACCAGGTGCTCACCGCCGCCCACACCGCCGACATCGCCCGCGCCATCATGAACGACAAGCAGGCGGCGGAGTTCGAAGCCACCAAGGAATGCAACTTCGCCATCAGCCCCGGCGGCATCGGCCGCTTCCGGGTCAACGCCTTCGTCCAGCAGGCCCGGGTGGGGCTGGTGCTGCGCACCATCACCACCAAAATTCCCAACTTCGACGATCTGGGGCTGCCCCCGGTGCTGAAGGACGTGGCCATGACCAAGCGCGGCCTGGTGATCTTCGTCGGCGGCACCGGTTCGGGCAAATCCACCTCCCTGGCGGCCATGATCGGCTACCGCAACGAGAACAGCTACGGCCACATCATCACCATCGAAGACCCGGTGGAATACGTCCACGAACACAAGAACTGCATCGTCACCCAGCGGGAAGTGGGGGTGGACACCGAGTCCTGGGAAGCGGCCCTGAAGAACACCCTGCGCCAGGCTCCCGACGTGATCCTGATCGGCGAAATCCGCGACCGGGAAACCATGGACCACGCCATCGCCTTCGCCGAAACCGGCCACCTGGCCATGGGCACCCTCCACGCCAACAGCGCCAACCAGGCCCTGGACCGGATCATCAACTTCTTCCCCGAGGAGCGCCGGGCCCAGCTGCTGATGGACCTGTCCCTCAACCTCAAGGCGGTGGTGTCCCAGCGCCTGATTCCGAAGCGCGACGGCAAGGGCCGGGCGGCGGCCATCGAAATCCTGCTCAACTCGCCCCTGATCTCGGACCTGATCTTCAAGGGCGAGGTCCACGGCATCAAGGAGATCATGTCCAAGTCCAACGAACTGGGCATGCAGACCTTCGACCAGGCCCTGTTCAACCTCTACGAGGCCGACCAGATTACCTACGAGGACGCCCTGCGCAACGCCGACTCCATGAACGACCTGCGCCTGAAGATCAAGCTCCAAGGCAAGGAATCCAAGGAGAAGGACATCATGTCCGGTATCGACCATCTGGACATCGTGTAAGAGCAGCCCAACCGCCCACAACGCGCCCGCCGTCGTCCCGGCGAGGATATCCGAAGGCGTATCCCGTTTCGGGACGCCCATTGCGGGCGCAGACACTCCCCCATGTCCAACCTCGCCGCCCTCCTCCAGCAGCACCTCGCCGCCCCGGACAGGGTGCTCTACCGCCAGTGGCGGGAAGGCGCCTGGCGGGACTATAATGCCGGCGCCATCGCCGCCCTGGCCGGCCGCTGGCAGCAAGCTTTCCGCGGCCACGGTCTGAATCCCGGCGATCGGGTAGCCATCGCCCTGCGCAACGGCGTCGACTGGTGGGCGGTGGATTTGGCCGCCCTGGGACTGGGGCTGGTGACGGTGCCCCTCTACCCGGACGACAACGCCGAGAACTGGGCCTGGATTCTGGCCGATTCCGGCAGCCGCCTGCTGGTGACGGAAAGTCCCCGTCTCCTGCCGACCCTGGCCGGCCTGACGGCCGGGCTGCCGACGGTGGTTTGCCTCCAGGACGACGCCACGCCTCCTGCCGTTCCAGCCCGGGACTGGCTGCCGGCCCAGGGCGAATTCACCGTCGTCGACCTCCCCGCCGCCGCCCTCGCCACCCTGGTCTACACCTCCGGTACCACCGGCCGCCCCAAGGGAGTGATGCTGTCCCACGGCAACATCCTGGCCAACGTGGAAGCGGTGCTGGAGGTGGTCACCCTGAACGACGACCTGCTGATTTCCATCCTGCCCCTGGCCCACATGTTCGAGCGCACCTGCGGCTACTATGCGCCGCTGAAGGCCGGGGTGCCGGTGGCCGCCATGCGCTCCATCAACCAACTGGCGGAAGACCTGGCGGAACTCCGCCCCACGGTGATGATCGCCGTGCCCCGGGTATTCGAGCGCTTCCTCAAGCGCATCGAGCAGGCCCTGGCCCGCTCCCCCCTCAAGCTGGCCCTGTTCCGCCTCACCGTGGCCGTCGGCTGGCGCCGTTTCCAGGGCCGGGCTTCCTTTCCCGAACGGGCGCTCCATCCCCTGCTGCGGCGCCTGATGGCCCGCCCTTTGCTGCAGCGGCTGGGGGGGCGGCTGCGCCTGCCGGTGGTAGGCGGCGCGCCGGTGGAACTGCGCATCGCGAAGACTTTCATCGGCCTGGGGTTGAACCTCATCCACGGCTACGGCCTCACCGAGGCCTCGCCGGTGGTGGCGGCCAACCGGGAGGACGACAACGACCCCGCCACCGTGGGCCGCCCCGTGAAAGGCGTGGAAGTGAAGGTCAACGACGCCCACGAGCTGCTGGTGCGGGGGCCATCGGTAATGCAAGGCTACTGGAACCGTCCCGACGCCACCGCCGCGGTACTGGACAGCGAGGGCTGGCTCAACACCGGCGACCAGGCCGACCTCCGCGACGGCCGCATCGCCATCAAGGGGCGGACCAAGGACATCCTGGTCCTGTCCAACGGCGAAAAGCTGCCTCCCGCCGATGCCGAGACCGCCATCCTCGACGATCCGGTGTTCGAGCAGGTGATGCTGGCCGGGGAAGGGCGCCCCTACCTGGTTTTATTGGCGGTGAGCCGGGAATCCGACGAGAAGACCCTGCTCAAGCGGGCCAACGCCCAGTTGCGCCACTTTCCCCGCCATGTGCGGGTGCGGCGGGTGCTGGCCTTCCGGGAACCCTGGTCGGTGGACAACGGCCTCCTCACGCCCACCTTGAAAGTGAAGCGGACGGAGCTTCTCCAGCGCTACCGGGAAAAGATCGAGGGGATTTACCAGCAGGGAATCAGAACGGTTTGACCGTCACCAGGATCACCACCGCCGTCAGGATCAGCACCGGCAGCTCGTTGAACCAGCGGTAGAAGACGTGGGAGCGGGTGTTGCGGTTGGCGGCGAAATCCTTCACCAGCCTGCCGCAGTACAGATGGTAGCCCACCAGCACGGCCACCAGGGCCAGCTTGGCGTGAAGCCAGCCGCCGTGGAAACCCCACCCCAGCCACAGCCAGGTGCCGAAGAGCAGGGCCAGGACCCCGAGGGGGGTCATGAAGCGGTAGAGCTTGTGCTCCATCAACTTGAGGCGGGCGATTTCCGCCGGCTCCATGGCCATGGCGTGGTTGACGAAAAGACGGGGAAGGTAGAACAAGCCGGCGAACCAGGACACCACGAACACGATATGAAACGCCTTGACCCACAGCACGGTACAATCCTCTTATGATAAAACTCGCGAAGCGAAACTCCTCATCCCCCTCGCCCGCAAGCGGGAGAGGGCGGGGGTGAGGGAAATGCCGCCGACTATACCCCAATGCCCGCCGAAGAGAAAAGCGCCGCCCCCTGGCGGCAGCGCCTGAAGAAATACCGCCCGGACTGGCTCACCCTGGTTCTGCTGGGCCTGATCGCCTACCTCTGGTTCCGCCCGCCGGCCTGGGTCACCGACCTCGACACCCCCGTCGCCGACGCCCAGGCGGTGCTGTTGAGCGGCGATACGATGGCATTGAGCCGATGGCGGGGGAAGGTGGTGCTGGTGAACTTCTGGGCCACCTGGTGTCCCTACTGCCGCCACGAAATGCCGGCCATGGAAAGGTTCTACCGGGACCACCGGGAGCAGAGGTTCGAAATCCTGGCCGTGAGCACGGACGACGATGCCAGAGTCGTAAAGGAATTCCTGGCCAAGGAGGGGTATACCTTTCCCGTCGCCCTGGACAACGCCGAGCTGTCCCGCGCCTTCGGCAGCCCGAGCCGGCTGCCCACTTCCTTCATCCTCGACAAGCGGGGGCATGTCCGCCACAAGATCAGCGGCCAGGTCCACGCCGGCAGGCTGGAAGACCTGGTGCTGCCGCTGCTGAAGGAATAAGCGCCTACTGCGGCGGTTCGCCGGCCGAACTGGCCCGCCTTTCTTCCTCGGCCTCCCGCAGGTGGGCGATGTGCCGCTCCATTTCGCGCTTGTAGCGGACATAGTCCGCTTCCGGCGCCGCCACGCCCAGCCGGGTTGCCGCCGCCGTCGCCTGGCCGCGGCAGAAGGAGAGATGGGTCATGAGCTGGGTCAGGGCATCCCGGACCCACAGGGACTGGCGTTCGCCGCCAGCGGCATAGAATATCCGCTCATCGAAATAGCCTTCGGGCATTCCCTCCAGCCAGTGCTGCAAGCCCCGCAGCTCATGGCGCAACTCGTTCTTGAGGGCCTGCCATTCCGGGCACAACGGGGCGCCTTCGTCGGCCTCCCCCGCCGCCCCCTGGAGACGGTTGAACCAGGCACGCACCGCCGCCAGCATATGGTCCACGGTGCGGTGGAGGCTGCCGTAGGCCAGCCCCTGGTCCGCCTTGCGGACGCCGTCGTCGAGGCGGTCGAGGACGGCGAACAGGGCCTCGTTGGCCCAATGCTGGTAATCGGCCTGCTGGATGAAATATCCCTTGAAGCTGACGCTCATGCCGCTGCCCTCCCTGTTGGCGCCGGCGCCTAGGAAGCCTGGGCCAGCTTTTGCTCGATCAGTTGATGCAGCTTAGCAAAATCCGGCTCCCCCAGGATACGCTGAACGACGTTCCCCTGGCGGTCGATCAGGAAAGAGGTGGGGGTCAGGCGCACTTCGCCGAAAGCCTTGGCATTGCCGCCGTCGGCATCCAGGGCCACCTTGAAGGGCAGTCCGTTCTTGGCGGCAAAGGCCTTCACGTACTCGGGCGGATCGTAGCTCATGGCCACCGCCACGGTCTCAAAGCCCTGGCCCTGGTATTTGTTATGGGTTTCCACCAGCTTGGGCATCTCCTTCACGCAGCCGGGGCAGCTGGTGGCCCAGAAATCCACCAGCACCACCTTGCCGCGCAGGCTGTCCAGGGGCAGCTTTTCACCGGAGAGGAGAGTGAACACGGCCTTGGGCGCTTCCTGACGGTCGGTCAGCAACAGGGCCGCGCCCCCCGCCACCACCACGGCCACCACGGCCAACAACCATTTTTTCATTGCACTTCCTTTAACTTTCTCAGCGTTGCATCCATTGTACGGGCTCTGTCCGTCCGGTTCCAAATTCCCGCAAACGGCGCCGGATAGGGTACATTAGCCCCCTTTTTCCTTGCTCGCCGAACATGCCCATGGCGCCCCCCTCTCACCGTCCGCTCCCCGTTTGCCGGGAAAGGGGATGACATGCTGTTGGAAACCTGGACCGTCGGCGACACCGGATTGACCGCCATTTTCCTCTCCGGGTTCCTTGCCGCCACCCTGCTCCCCGGCGGCTCCGAAGCGGCCCTGTTCGCCCTGCTGAAATTCAAGCCGGAACTCTATTGGCCCGCCCTGGGCCTCGCCACCCTCGGCAACACGCTCGGCGGCATGA
>JBFXHL010000018.1:0-35112 GCA_050177075.1 Sulfuricellaceae bacterium
TGGCATTCTCCAGGCCGGTGATACGGCCCTGAAGATGCTGGAAATTCTCATTGGCTTTCAGGTCCGGATAGGCCTCCACCTGAGCTTCCCCCGAAATTTCGTCTTCCAAGGGTGACGTAAAATCGCAGTCACTTTTGGAAGGAACGACGATGAAGATACCGAAGCAGGAATACACCGCCGAATTCAAAGAGCTGGCGGTCAAGCGGGTGAAGGCAGGGCAGACTGTGGCGGCGGTCGCCAAGGAGCTTGGGCTGATCGAGCAGACGCTCAGGAACTGGGTGAAGGCAGCGGATGCCGGCAAGCTTAACGGCCCGGGGGCGAAGCCCGTCACGCCGGAGCAAATGGAACTTTCCCGGTTGCGGGCCGAGAACATCCGGCTCAAGCGGGAGTGCGAAATTCTAAAAAAAGCGGCGGCGTACTTCGCGAAGGATGCGCTGTGAAGTACGCCTGGATTGACACGCAGCGCGAAACCTTTGAGCTGGCCGAGCTGTGCGCCGTGCTGGACGTCAGCACGAGCGGCTACCGTGCCTGGAAGCGTGGCGGCACACCCGACCGGAGACGGCTGACGGACGCCCAGATGCTGGCCCTGATCCGCGCCATCCACGCCGAGCTCAAGGGGGCCTATGGCAGCCCCAGGATGGTCAGGGAACTGCGAGATCGCGGCTTCTCGGCCAGCAAGGAACGGGTCGAGCGGCTGATGCGGGAGAACGGCATCCGGGCGCGGCACAAACGGCGCTACAAGGCGACGACGGACTCCAGGCACGCCTTGCCGGTGGCAAAGGACCTCCTGGGCCGGAACTTCGCTCCGACGGCCCCCAACCAAGTCTGGACCTCCGACATCACTTGCCTTTGGACGGACGAGGGCTGGCTGTACCTGGCCATCGTGCTCGACCTGTTCAACCGCGAGGTGATCGGCTGGTCTCTCAAGCCCCGGATGACGGCGGACATCGTAACGGATGCGCTGACCATGGCATGGTTCCGCCGAAAGCCTTCGCCTGGCGTGCTGCACCACTCGGACCGGGGCAGCCAGTACGCCAGCCGGGCGTTCCAGGAGAAGCTCGCCGAGTACGGCATGAGCTGCTCCATGAGCCGCAAGGGAAACTGCTGGGAAAACGAGCGGAGCGAAGTTTCGCGAGCCGTAAGGCGAGAGGGCAAAGCCCGGCACAATGCGCCGACGGAGAGCTGGTTCAACAGCTTCAAGAACGAGCAAGTTCATGGCACCCGCTACGCGACGCGGGCCGAGGCCACGGCGGATGCCTTTGAGTACATCGAGGTGTTCTACAACCGGAAACGGCGCCATTCGACCCTCGGCTACAAGTCGCCGACCCAGTTCATGACGGAGTGGACCAGCACTCAGCATGGCAGAAAACTGGTAGGATGAAATCCACCTCTTGGAAGACGAAAAACCGAGGGAACCTCAGGTGATGCCATAGAACACCACCACGCCGAGAACCGCCAAAAAAATTATTCCGCCGACCGACATCGATTGAACCTCCCCTCTGGTTATCGGTTCAGTGTAGCTACCCTAATTACCCGGCGCAAATAGGGAGCCAGCGATTGTTAGTCGTGCAGTCACATATCGCTCTCCCGTTATTGATCCTGTTGCGATTGATAATGATTCTCATTATAATGGGTTTACCAAGTTCGAGGAGATGAACATGAAAATCGTGATCGATGCCTGGTTGGAACGCAATGACCCGCAAATTCGCTTTTTAGATGCGGAGACAGCTACAACCATCATGCAATGGGGCAGCACGCTGACCCGCTATTTGCTGGAGCGCGGTGAACTCAACCTTGATGAGCTCCAGCAGCGCACCGATGCTGGCCTAGAAGCCCTGTACGACTACCTATCGGCCATTTCCACAGGATGGCAACGGGTATAGCACGATGAAAAACACTCCACAACGGCATGAAGCTGTTCTCGCGCCGAGACAGGCGGACAGCGATATGCCATCGACACGATGCATTACGACAAAAGAATTGTTTGCCGGAGCACGGGACCTGCGGATTATTCATGAAGGAGAAGCATACCGGCTGACCATTACCCGCAACGGAAAACTTATTTTGACCAAGTAGCAACACCCAGCCAGCCATCGGGCCTCCCTACCCGGCAGCCAGCCAAATGACTTACTGACTGACTACCCAAGGAGGCTTTAATGTTCAACGCAACGCGCACGTACCTTCTCTCTGCCATCACCGGCCTTACTCTGGCAGGATTCGGCGCCGCCGCCCAGGCTGTGGAATATCCCATTGGCACTCCCCAGCAGAGGGCCGGTATGGAAATTTCCGCTGTCTATCTGCAGCCGGTGACCATGGAACCGGACGGCATGATGAAAAAGGCCGAGGAATCCGACGTCCACATGGAAGCTGACATCCACGCCCTGGCCAATAATCCCAACGGTTTCGAAGAAGGCGCCTGGATTCCCTACCTGCTGGTGAAATACGAAATCACTAAAGTAGGCGACAACAAGAAGATCAGCGGCGACTTCATGCCCATGGTCGCCAACGACGGTCCCCACTACGGCGACAACGTCAAGTTGATGGGGCCCGGAAAATACCGGGTGAAATACACCATCCTCCCCCCCAGTTCCAATCCCCAGAGCCATTTCGGTCGTCACACCGATCGGCTGACTGGAGTGCGCCCCTGGTTCAAGCCTTTCGAGGTGGAATATGAATTCACCTACGTGGGTATCGGCAAGAAAGGGGGATATTAATGCGCCTCTTTTCACACCGGCCCATTGCCATGGCCGCTGCGCTGATGGCGTTTTCCGGCGCGGCAAATGCGGCCGACGCAAATCAGACCGAACTGCTGAAGGAGCTGAAGCGTCTTTCCGCCCGACTGGAAAAAATCGAGCAGCGCAATGCCGAACTGGAAAAACGCCTCGCATCCCCCGTTCAAGCCGGCAATGTCGAGCAGCGGCTGAAGTCGCTGGAAGAAAGCCGCGCCAGCCTGGAAAAGGGCCTGGAAAGCGAGAATATCAGCGAGAACGAACCTGAAATCACTTCCCGTCTGAAGGCCGTCGAGTACCAGGCCCTAGGGATGCAGAAGCAAGCTCGCACGGTGGAGGCGTTGGAAGGCATTACCGCAGGCATGAGCTTTACCACTACTGCGCAAAAGGCAAGCGGCACCACCCCTGGAGCCGCTCCCAACGGCGCGAGCCAGCTTAACTACCGTGGTGATGTTTACGTTACCCTGCCGCTACCGGATATCGGTAATACCGAGAACCGTATTTTCGCTCAATTTCGCATCGGACAAGGGAAAGGGCTCAACGATCTGCCGGTATATGCCAAACCCAACGCTTCCGCCTTCCGCGCCCTCAATACCGATCCGGACAACAGCGTGGCGATTCTCGGTCAAGCCTGGTATCAGGCCTCCATCCCCCTGCCTTTCGGCGGCTTCAAACCCCGTTCGCGGGAAAGCCTGGAAATCAATTTTGGCAAGATGGACCCCTTCGTCTTCTTCGATCAGAATGCGGCGGCCAACGATGAAACACGCCAGTTCCTGAATACGGTTTTCGTTCATAACGCCCTGCTGGATGCGGGAGGCGATATCGGTGTCGATGCGAACGGATTTTCTCCCGGTTTTCGTCTCTCCTACCTGAACCAGAAAGCTAAGCCGGAAAGCTGGCGCGCGTCCTTGGGGATATTCGGATCCGGCAGAGGCGCCAACTACGAGCGTTTCTTCAGTTCTCCACTGGTCATCGCCCAGCTCGAAACCCAGCGCAAGTTCTTGGGTGGATTGGACGGCAACTACCGCATCTACGCTTGGCGCAACGGTCAGGGGCCGGCCTATGACGGCACGTTCGAATCCCATACCGGCTGGGGCCTGAGCTTCGACCAGCGTGCTGGCGACTACACCACGCTGTTCGGCCGCTTTGGCCAGCAAACCACGGGGCACGTGCGCTTCGACCGCGCGCTGTCTTTCGGCGCCGAGCTCGGCGGTTCCTACTGGGAGCGCGGTGGCGACGCGATCGGTCTGGCGTTCGGCCTCCAGCACACCAGCGCCGACTTCAACCGCGATTCCGCCACTGTGGACACGAATAGCGACGGCGTGCCCGACTATGGCTATACCGCTTCGGGCTCGGAAAAGGTGCTGGAAGCCTATTACCGCTATCGCATTCACAAGCAGTTCGAGCTGTCGCCGGACTTCCAGTACATCAGCAACCCAGGCGGCCACGGCGCATCCTCGGCCCTGAAAATAATGGGATTGCGCGCCCAACTCACTTTCTAATCAAGGAGCCCTCGTTGTCATGAAAAAACTATTCCTTGCCCTCTCCTTTTTTATGGTTCTGCTGCAGACCGCCAACGCGGCGGAACTGCCTGTTTACAACCTGGCGATCCAGAATGGACGTTTTTACCCGGAAACGATCGAAGTCAAGGCCGGTGAGCGCTTCAAGATCATTATCACCAACAAGGGACCCGGAGCCGAGGAATTCGAAAGCACCGAACTGCGCAAGGAAAAGGTCCTCGCCCCGGGCGTTACGTCCTTCCTGGTGTTCGCCCCCCTCAAACCGGGTAGCTACCGCTTTTTCGGCGAGTTCCATCCGGACACGGCCCAAGGCCGGATTGTCGCCAAATAAGGGGGAGCCATGGGTAACGCCCTGTTCATCGTTTGGCGCGAAAGCGTCGAGGCCTTGCTGGTGGTCGGCATTCTTTACGGTTGGCTGAAAAACAGCGCCAACGGTCGCCCGGGAATTCCCTGGTTGTGGGGAGGCGTCGCCGGAGGTGTGGCCCTCGCCGCTGTCCTAGCCGCCCTGATGCTGTTCGTGCAGAACGAATTGGCCGGCGAAACGCTGGAATATTTTCAGACCGCCCTGCTGTTCGCCGCCGCCATCCTCATTACCCAAATGGTTCTGTGGATGGGCAAACACGGCCGCGGCATGAAGCGGGAACTCGAGGCGGGCGCCGCCCGGGCTGCCGAGAAAGCCAACTGGATGGGGCTGTCCGTTTTGGCGGCCCTGGCGGTGGCGCGGGAAGGAGGCGAGACCGCCGTTTTTCTCTACGGCCTGGGAGCGGGACAGATGGGCACCCAGTCCCTCTTCCTGGGTGCCGCGGCGGGATTCCTGTTGGCGCTGCTTACCGCCTGGGGAGTCAGCCGGGGCCTGCGCGTCCTGAGTTATCGGCTTTTTTTCCGCCTCAGCGGAATCGTGCTGCTGCTGCTTGCCTCATCCCTCCTCATGGGCGGCGTGGAACGCCTGATCGGCATGGAACTGCTGTCGACCCTGGCGGACCCCCTGTGGGACTCCTCCGCCATCCTGGACGACAGTTCGACGGCGGGAAGCCTCGTCGCCTCCTTCACCGGCTACCGGGCGCATCCCTCGCTGACGCTCGCGCTCGCCTACGCCGCCTACTGGGCGCTGGTTGCCGTCCTGCTACGGCCCCGCGCCGTGGCCGTGGCGAAGCCATGAGCATGACGGCGGCGGCAAGCCTTCCCCTTCCCGACAGCGCATGCCCCAAGTGCGCGCTGAGCGGGGCGGCTGTCGGCTTGCTGGGGATCATACTGCTGGTGAAGGTAATGGTGTTTTCGGCTCCCGCTCCTGTTCTGCTGCCCGTCGTGGAGGACTGCGATTTGAGCCGGGAGGCTTGCGGCGTCGCCCTGCCCGACGGAACACAGCTTGAACTGGGTTTCCGCCCGTTACCGCTCTCGACCGCCGAGCCTTTTGACGTCGAGCTTCGTCTGGCGGATGGCCGCGTCGCGGTTGCCACCGTGGAAATTACCGCCACGGACCCTCCCATGGGGAGCAGCCGCGTCACCCTGGACCCGGTCAAACCCGGCCTCTATCGCGGGAAAACCGCCCTGCCCGTTTGCATTGCCGGCCACGGCGAGTGGTTGGCAACCGTGGAACTAGCAGGCAAGGACGGCATTGTCCGAATCCCGTTCCGTTTCGAAACCGGCCGAGGAGGCCAATGACATGCGCTATCCCCATATTCCCATCCATCCTCATGCCCCCCCGCCAACCAGGGCCGACGGCCTGCTCTACCGGGTCGGCGAGTTCCTGCGCCGCAAACGGGGATGGGTAATCGGTATCCAGTGGGCCGTGGTGGTGTTCTATCTGGCCCTCGTGTCGTTGCCCGCTTTCCTGCCGTTGCCGCCAGAATCCGCCCATCTCTACAATAATCTCACTCTCTTCGCCCAGTTCGTTTTCTGGGGAATGTGGTGGCCCTTCGTCATACTCACCACCATGGGCCTGGGGCGCGTCTGGTGCGGCCTGCTGTGCCCAGAGGGCACGCTTACGGAAGCAGCCAGCCGCTACGGCCTGGGCAGGCCCGTCCCCCGCTGGCTGAAATGGGGAGGCTGGCCCTTCGTCGCCTTTGTCCTGACCACCGTTTATGGCCAATTGGTCAGCGTTTACGAGTATCCCAAGGCGGTCCTGCTCGTCCTAGGCGGATCCACGGTGGCAGCCGTCCTGGTGGGGCTTGTCTATGGCCGCGACAAAAGGGTCTGGTGTCGGCACCTGTGCCCGGTTTCCGGGGTTTTCGCCCTGCTTTCCCGGCTGTCGGCGTTTCATTTCAAGGTTGACCGGGAAAAGTGGCAATTCTCGCCCCGTCCCGCCCAGCCCACAAACTGCGCTCCGCTCCTGGATCTGCGACGCATGCAGGGAGCTTCCCAATGTCATATGTGTGGTCGCTGCAGCAGCCACCGGGGAGCCATCCGCCTCGCCTCCCGCCTGCCGGGCAGCGAGGCTGTTTCTCCCGGCGAGCGTAATCTGGCCTGGGATGCCCGGCTTTTGGTATTCGGCCTGATCGGCACCGCTGCCGGCGCTTTCCAGTGGACGGCGTCGCCCTGGTTCGTTCAAGGCAAAATGGCCGCCGCCGGGTGGCTGGTGGACCGGGACAGCTATTTCCTTCTTCAGGATAATGCCCCCTGGTGGCTGTTGACCCACTATCCCCAGGCTAACGATGTCTTCACCTGGCTAGACGGCCTTTCCATCGTCGCCTATATCGGCGCCGCCGCACTGCTGCTCGGGTTGTGGGCCACATTTTGGCTGAATGCGGCCGTTCGCTTGGCCGGCTTCAAGGGTGCCGCGTTCCGCCATCGGTTGGCGCTGGGCCTGATCCCTATCGGAGGATTCGGTGTCTTCCTCGGCCTTTCCGCTTTGACCACGACCTTGCTTAACGCCGAAGGCATCACCCTGCCATGGCTTTCTGCCGCCAGAGCCGCTTTGTTGGTCGTGGCGGCACTGTGGAGCCTCGGCCTCGGCTTGCGGATACTGCGCGTCCTGACGCCTCGTGGGAATCGCCTGTTTCCCCTCGGGTGTTACGCCATAGCCGTCTCTGGCCTGATCAGCCCATGGATTTGGCTGTTTTTTCTATGGTGAGCACGCTACGTGTTCCGCTGATAGGCATAAACTATCAGTAGCTTTTGAAAAATCAATTTCCTTCCGCAAGGGTTTGGCAACTATAGTGAAGCGGCATACCCACCAGCCCAACTCGGGTAGTTAACCGTCTCCCCACGCACCAAGGAGGAAACCATGCAACTCAAAGGAAGCAAGACCGAACAGAATTTGAAGGACGCCTTCGCCGGCGAATCTCAGGCCAACCGCCGTTACCTCTATTTCGCCGCCAAGGCCGATATCGAAGGCCAGAACGACGTGGCGGCGGTCTTCCGCTCCACCGCCGAAGGCGAAACCGGCCATGCCCACGGCCACCTGGAATACCTGGAAGCCTGCGGCGATCCGGCAACGGGCCTGCCCTTCGGCTCCACCCGCCTGAATCTCCAGACTGCTGTCGCTGGCGAAACCCACGAATACACCGACATGTACCCCGGCATGTCCAAGACCGCGCGGGACGAGGGTTTCGACGAAATCGCCGACTGGTTCGAAACCCTGGCCAAGGCCGAGCGTTCCCACGCCAACCGGTTCCAGAAAGCCCTCGACAGTCTGGTCGACTGATCCCCAGGTCCGCCGGCCGTCTCCACGGTCGGTGGCGTACACCAACGCGACATGGAGAAACGCCATGGCCAGTTCTATCCGCGAAGGCAATCTGGAAGCCCCCACGCGCCACCCCATCGACTGGAAATCCGACGATTTCTACGCCGAGGAAGCCTTGTTCAAGGAGATGGAACGGGTATTCGACATCTGCCACGGTTGCCGCCGCTGCGTCAGCCTGTGTCAATCCTTCCCCACCCTGTTCGACCTGGTGGACAACTCGGAATCCATGGAGGTGGATGGGGTCGCGAAGACGGACTACTGGAAGGTGGTGGACCATTGCTACCTCTGTGACCTCTGCTACATGACCAAGTGCCCCTACGTGCCGCCCCACGAGTGGAACATCGACTTTCCCCACCTGATGCTGCGGGCCAAGGCGGTCAAATTCAACAAGGGCGAGGTCAAGCTGCGGGACCGTATCCTGACCAGCACCGAGGCGGTGGGCAGCTTTGCCGGTATTCCCGTGGTGGCACAGGTGGTGAACGCCGTCAACAAGGTGCGCCCGGCCCGCAAGGTGCTGGAAGCGGTAGCCGGCATCCATGCCGACGCCAAGCTGCCGGAGTTCCACAGCAAGCCCCTGCGCAAACGCCTCAAAGGCCACCGCAGCTCCTTGACGGCGGAAGCCGCCGGCAAGACCCGTGGCAAGGTGGCCCTCTTCACCACCTGCTACATGAACCGCAACGAGCCGGGTGTCGGCGAGGACTTTGTCGCCGTCTTCGAGCACAACGGCATCCCCGTCACCACGCCGAAGGTGGAGCGCTGCTGCGGCATGCCCAAGCTGGAGCTGGGGGACTTGGAGGCGGTAGCGGCCGCCAAGGAGGTGAATGTCCCCGAACTGGCCCGCCTGGTGGACGAGGGCTGGGACCTCACCGCCCTCATCCCCTCCTGCGTGCTGATGTTCAAGCAGGAACTGCCCCTCCTGTTCCCCGACGACCCCCTGGTGCAGAAGGTGAAGGAGGCGTTCTACGACCCCTTCGAATACCTTATGCTGCGCCACAAGGAAGGCAAGTTGCAGACCGATTTTTCCCAGCCCCTGGGCAAGGTGGCCTACCATGCGGCCTGTCATCAGCGGGTGCAGAATATCGGCCAGAAAACCCGCGATATCCTGTCCCTGGTGCCCGGCAGCGTGGTGGAAATCATCGAGCGCTGCTCCGGCCACGACGGGACTTACGCGGTGAAAAAGGAATTCCACGAAGCCTCGATGAAGATCGTCAAACCCGTGGTGAGCCGCGTCCAATCGGCCAAGGCCGACCACTACGGCAGCGATTGCGCCATGGCCGGGCACCACATCGAGAACGGCCTCGCCGACGGGCGTCCTCCCGAGCACCCGATTTCTTTGTTGCGCCGGGCTTACGGAATATGACTATTATTGGGAATTCCACGATGGAAAAACTGACGCCTCAAACCCTTTACTCCCTCGAAGAGTACGCTCGCATCCGGAATGCTTTCCGGACGGAAGTCATGGCCCACAAGAAAAACCGCCGCCTGCCCCTCGGCGACCACGCTGCGCTCTATTTCGAGGACCGCCTGACCATGCAGTATCAGGTCCAGGAAATGCTCCGCATCGAGCGGATTTTCGAACCGGAGGGCATCGCCGACGAGTTGGATGCCTACAACCCCCTGATTCCGGACGGCAGCAACTGGAAAGCCACCTTCATGCTGGAATACGCCGATGCGGAGGAGCGTCGCCAAGCCCTTGCCAAGCTGATGGGCATCGAACGCGCCGTTTGGATACAGGTGGATGGCCACGACAGGGTCCATCCCATCGCCAACGAGGACCTGGAGCGTGAAACCGGCGACAAGACCGCCGCAGTCCATTTCCTGCGTTTCGAACTCAGTCCGCAGATGATCGCAGCCGTCAAACGCGGTGCGACAGTGCGGGCCGGTATCGACCACCCCGCCTATCGCACCGAATGCGAAATACCCATCGGCGTTCGTAGCAGTCTCGCCACGGATCTCCATTGATCACCCCACCAAAGAAGAAAGGAGCATTATGAAATCCCCCGCATCCATCGACATCGGCATCAACGACAAGGACCGCGCCAAGATCGCGGAAGGCCTGTCCCGTTTCCTGGCGGACACCTATACCCTTTACCTCAAGACCCACAACTTCCATTGGAACGTCACCGGCCCCATGTTCCAGACCTTGCACCTCATGTTCATGGACCAGTACAACGAGCAGTGGATGGCCGTGGACCTGATTGCCGAGCGTATTCGGGCCCTGGGTTTCCCCGCCCCCGGCGGGTACAAGGAATTTGCCGCGCTGACCTGCATCAAGGAGGCAAGCGGCGTACCCAAGGCCAAGGACATGATCCGCCAGCTGGTGGAGGGCCAGGAGGCGGTGGTGCGCACTGCGCGTGCCGTGTTCCCCATCGCGGAGAAGGCCAACGACCAACCGACACTGGACCTTCTGACCCAACGCATGCAAATTCATGAAAAGAACGCCTGGATGCTGCGAAGCCTCCTCGAAGACTGACGTTAGCGTTGCATAGCCATGTGTTCTTCCGGCGCGGGTTAAGCCCCCCGATGCTGGGCGGCCGTCGCCAAAGGCCGCAGCGTTAGCGTCAAGACGGCGCACTGCCCGCCACCGTGCGGGCGTTTTATTTTCGCGGGTGGCGAAAAAAGGTAGCATGGCAACACGTCGCCACCCTCTTCACCCCATGTTCTCGAAAAACATCCAGCTCAGCCTTGCCACCGGTTTTGCCATTTCCCTCCTGCTGATGGTCGGCCTGACCGTCGCCGGCCTGAACCAGATGGCATCTCTCAATGCCAACCTCGAACACATTGTCAACGAGAACAACGTCAAGACCGAGCTGGCAAGCACCATGCAGGATGCGCTGCGCAACCGGGCCATCAGCATGCACACCATCGTGGTGCTCACCGACCCGTTCGCGAAGGAAGACGAACTCCTTCGTTTCTATGAATTCGGCGATACCTACGCCAGTGCGCGGCAAAAGCTCGAGCAGATGTCCCTGACCGACGACGAACGCGTTGTCCTGGAGGGCATCGCCAACCAGACGGCCATGACCCAGCCCTATGTCTTCCGCGCCATCGAACTGGCCATGAATGGCCAGAACCGGGAATCGCTGCAAATTCTCCAGGATTACGCCATTCCAATGCAGAAAGCGCTGGTGAAGCAGCTCAACGAATTGCTCGACATTCAGCGCAAGGCCACGCTGCAGGCGACGAAGAATGCCGCCACCTCCTATGCCGACACCCGTTTCCTGATGATTTTCATGGGAGTAGCCGCCGCCGGCATCGGCCTGGTGATCGCCGTCCTGATCATCCGCCGCATCGCTCGCCAGACCCTGGATATCGAGAAAGAGCAGCTCAAGTACAAAACCCTGTTCGATACCAACTCCGACGGCATCGTGCTGCTGGACAGCAAAGGATTCATCGACGTCAATCCGGCGTCGGTCCTGATGTTCCGCTATCCATCCCGCCAAGCGCTCATTGCCTCCAATCCCGCCGATCTGGGGCCTGAAACGCAGCCCAACGGGCTCAGTTCCGCCGAATATGCCCAGCAGCAGATTGCCCTGGCGATGGCGGAAGGCCACTGCTATTTCGATTGGCAGGGCAAGCGTGCCGACGGCAGCCTTTTCCCGGTGGAAATCGCCCTTCACTCCATGCGTCTCGATGGCCGCATCGTCACCCAGGCCATCATGCGCGACATCACCGAACGCAAGATGGCGGAACAGACACTCCAGGATGCTTACAACGCCGCCCTGGAGGCCGCACGCTTGAAATCGGAGTTCGTCGCCAACGTCAGCCACGAAATTCGCACGCCGATGAACGGCGTGTTGGGAATGGTGGGCCTGCTTCTGGAAACTCCCCTCACCCACGAGCAACGGGATTACGCCAATACCGTGCGGAATTCCGCCGAGGCCCTGTTGACCGTTATCAACGACATTCTGGATTTTTCCAAGATCGAGGCTGGAAAACTGGAATTGGAGATTGTCGCCTTCAATCTGGCGGAAACCGTGGAAGACGTGGCCGAACTCCTGGCGGAGCAAGCTCAGAGCAAAGGCCTGGAGCTGGTGTGCGACGTCCCCCCCGATCTTCCCGACAGGCTGCGGGGCGACCCTGGCCGACTGCGCCAAATTCTGGTCAACCTGGTAGGCAACGCGGTGAAATTCACCAACCAGGGCGAGGTACTCATCCAGGTGAGGGAAGCCTCCCGGGACGAGGCCAGCGTCCGTCTCCACTTCGCTGTCAGCGATACCGGCATCGGCATCAGCGAGGAGGGGCAGAAGCGTCTCTTCCAACCTTTCTCCCAGGTTGACGGCTCGGCCAGCCGGAAGTACGGCGGGACAGGCCTGGGCCTCACCATCTCCCGTCAGCTCTGCGAACGGATGGGTGGGACAATCACGGTGGCGAGCACTCCAGGTAAGGGCAGCACCTTCGACTTCAGCCTGGAGTTTCCGCTGCAGAGCGAAGGCGCGACACCACACCGCGACGCTCCCTCCGCTTGCCGGATCTTGCTGGCTTCCCCGTCGACTTCCCTGTCAGCCGCATTGATCCCCCATTTACGGGATTGGTGCAGCGGCATTTCGATGGCCGCTTCCGTTGACGAGGCCATGGCCCTGCTGCATGCTGGGCAGGACGTATTGGTGCTTGATAGCGCCCTGCCCGACTCGGACAGGCTCTTGGAGCAGGCCCGCTTACAGGCGCCAACGTCGAAGATCGTGCTGCTCAGCACCATTGCCGAAAGGCAGCGGCAGATTCACCTCAGGGATAAAAAGTGCATCGACGCCTGCTTGAGCAAGCCCGTGCGGCGGGAACGTCTCAATCTTGCCCTGCGTGCCGTGCTCCGCGGCGATGAAGAGGCGGACTCCAGCCTCCCTCTCCGGGCAGAAGAATCCTCCCTCAACCATGTCTGCCATATCTTGGTGGTGGAGGACAACCCGGTAAATCAAAAAGTGGCCCTCTACATGTTGAGCAAACTGGGGTTGCGGGCGGACATCGCCGCCGATGGTCTGGAGGCGGTCGAGGCGGCTCGGCGTATCGCCTACGACATTATCTTGATGGACTGCCAAATGCCGGAAATGGATGGTTTCGAAGCGACGGCTAAAATTCGCCAGCTGGAAGCCGAACTGGGGCGGACCGCCAAGGCGCGCATCCTCGCCATGACAGCCAATGCCCTCTCCGGCGACCGCGAACGCTGCTTGGCCAGCGGCATGGACGACTACCTGGAGAAACCCCTGCGCATGGACGTGTTGCGGGAAACTCTCGCGGAATGGGACCGGCTACCCCATGCCGCTACGATGGCTGCTTCAACTGACAGCCCGCTGGACCTGCAGCACTTGCGGGCAAATTTCCGCCAGGACGACACCGCTGTCAGTGAACTGTTGCAACTCTATCTCTCCACCACTGCGCCCCTGATCGAGCAACTGGTCCAGGCCGGCGCAGACGGCGATTGCCGGGCCGCCGCTCGTCTTGCCCACGAAATAAAAGGCGCATCCGCCTATATCCTGGCAGAAGAAATGACTGGTTTGGCGCGGGCAGCCGAAACGGCGGCAAAAGCGGAAAAACCGGAACGGCTAGGAAATTTGGCGGAGGAACTGGAAACGGCGTTCATTCGGCTGATGCGGTTTATCCAGCATCACGACGCGCCCGGTCAATAACTGAGCACCTTCCACTCGTCGTCCATGACACGCTGGATATAAGCGGCAGCACCGGCCATGCCGGTACACTCGGGAATCAAATCCTCTCCCTTGACACCCAACTCAGGCAGGCCGCCGCCGCAGGCGTAGAACTTCACGCCCAGCTTGGCAGCATCCTTCATGAACTCGTACACCGTCTTGTGCTGGCTCTCGCTGGGATAAATACTGTCGGCAACGCCCTTCACCAAGAGGCGTACTGCCCGGCTGGAAAAGTAGATCTCCACGTCCACATCCATGGACGCTGCCGCAGCGGCTTGGAAAAACGGGGTACCACACAGATGAGGACGCTCCGGGTCAAGCGTCAGCAGCATAATCGCCAGCTTGTCTGCCATGCCACCCCTTGCCGTTGGATTGTGAAAGGGCCTTATTCTACACAAAACCCTGGGGGTAATTCCGAAAAATTACTCGCCCACCAAGTGGAGCACCACTTGCCGTTGTATGGGATCAAGCCGGTGTTCGAAGAGAAATATCCCCTGCCAAGTGCCCAAGGCCAGGTTGCCGTCCAACAGCGGAATGGACAGATGAACCTGGGTGAGCGCCGTGCGCACATGGGCCGACATGTCGTCCGGCCCTTCCATGCGGTGGCTGAACATCGGGTCGCCATCGGGGACCAAGCGGGATAGAAAACATTCCAAATCCGCCTGTACAGTCGGGTCGGCGTTTTCCTGGATCAACAGACTGGCCGAGGTGTGGCGCACGAAAAGCGTCAGGAGACCATTGCGGAGACCGCTTCCCGCCACCCAACCCAGCACTTCCCCGGTGAATTCATACAGCCCCTTGCCACGAGTGGCGAGTTTCAGTACATGATGCCGTTGTTGCATACTCAAGTCTCACGCTGCCGTTCCAAAGACGGAAGATTATAGCGGGCAAAGCCTCCCTCCTCGGCTTGCCAGCCCGCAGGGCTTGTAGTTAAATGGCTCCATGAGCGGGATATCGAACACCATAAAGCGCCGGATTTTCCTCTGTGCCCTGGCTGGGACGCTACCCCTGGCCGGCTGCACCACGACCCCAAACGCTCCCAACAGCAACGGCAGTTTCGGTTTTACCAGCTCGATGCTGACCACCCCCTATTCCATGGTGCCCGGCATCAACCCGGTCATCCTCGGCGTCACCACTGCCGCCGCCATCAACACCCTGCTCCCCTCCTGGTCTTTGGACGACATGCCGATAGGCGGCGACAAGTACCGAATATTCCTAAAGAAAAAGACCTTCTCTTCCGGAGGGGACGGCGAAGCGGCCCAGCTTTTCAAATACCGGGCCGAGCAGATCGCCGCCACCAAGGGCTATAACGGCTATCAGATACTGGAATTCACCGAGGGCCTGGATTCCGGTGTCTTGGGCACCCAAAGGGTGGCCCAGGGAATCATCCAGTGCCAGAAAAGCCCGACTGCCAGTGAAAAGAAGTAGCTCCGCGAGCTACTTCCTTGGCATTGAGCTGCTGTTCAAGCCTTGGTGTTGATGAACTTGCCCAGCTGGGAAAGGCTGTCATTTCCCGCTGCGACGGCACGCTGCTGGTTGGCGATACTGAGGTCGATTACCGCAGACGCCGTGGCCTTTACCTTTTCCGTCGCCTGGATGCTGCGCTGGGAAGCTTGAACGTTCAACTGTTTGTTAAGCTCCAGCATTTGATAAATCTGGGAAGCGCCCCCGCCCCCGACACCGTTCATGGCCATTTGACCCTCCTGCTAAAAGATCAATTAAAACAAAGCACGCTGATGCTTTATTGAAACAGCATCAAGAATATCGCGTTACCGACTAAAATAATGCAATTTTAAGCTGATTGGCAAGCCATGAAAAGCCGCTGGAAAGACGCCGACCTGACCGCCCATAACGACGAATTGGACCAACTGGTTTATCTCTCCCGCCTGCTGGGGGAAGACCACTCCCTGGTCCTTCTCGGCGGCGGCAACACCTCGGCCAAAGTGCGCGAACGGAACCTCTACGGCGAAGAGGAAGATATTCTTTACGTCAAAGGGAGCGGCACCAGCCTGGAAGACGCGAACCGCGACAGTTTCTCGCCGGTGCGCCTGCAACAGGTGCTGCCGCTGCTGGCCCTGCACGGAGTCTCCACTCCCGTGCTGCTGAATGCCTTTTCCTGCGCCATGACTTGCGCCAAGGCGCCGACCCCGTCCATCGAAACCCTGCTCCACGCCCTGCTGCCCTTTCCCTTCGTCACCCATACCCATGCCGACAGCCTGCTGGCGGTGGGTAACACGGAGCATGGCGAGGAACGCATCCGCACCGTCTATGGCGATGAAGTCCTGATCGTCCCTTTCCGCAGCTCCGGCTTCGATCTCGCCCAGTGCTGCGCGGAAGCCGTGCAGCAGCAAATGACGTCAAGAACGATCGGCATCGTATTGATGAATCATGGTATTTTTGCCTTTGGCGCCACCGCCCGTGAAGCCTATGAGCGCATGATCGCCCTGGTCTCCCGGGCCGAGGATCACCTCAAGGCAAACCAGGCCTGGAAACTTCCCGAGGAGCAAAGCTCTCTCCCCCGCCGGCAAGGTCTGGAAATCGCCGACCTGCGCCGGGCCATATGCCGCCAGGGAAACAACCGCCCTTTCATCCTCACCGTGGACAACTCCCCGACGGCCTTGGCCTTTGCCCGTCGCCCGGACGTCGCAGACATCTCCCAGCAGGGCCCGGCGACCCCTCATCATGCCATTTTCACCAAGCGCGTGCCTATGCTGGGGCGGGATGTCGTTGCCTACGGCGATAGCTACCGCCATTATCTCTCCACCCTGACAGGCGCCGTGGAACGCATCGATGGCGCTCCCCGTATCGTCCTCGACCCGGAACTGGGGCTGTGCGCCATAGGGGTCAATGCCTTCTACGCCGACGCCGCGGCCGAGGTCTATCGCCACACCATCGACATCATCAGCCGCGCCTCGGCACTGGACCGCTACCGGGCGCTGCCGGCCGGGGAAATCCTGGCGGCGGAAGTGGAATACGGCGGCTTCGAGCACAAGGTACGGGGGGACGAACAGCGCCCTCTCTCGGGCCAAATCGTCCTGGTCGCGGAAGCCGCATCCCCCTTCGGCCAAGCCTGCTCCCACGCCCTCCTGGCCAGAGGCGCTGCCGTGGTGGGACTGGATAAGGCCCGGGATGTGGCAACCCTCTTCCCGCCCCCTTCCTACCTCGGCATAGCCTGCGACACACAAGCACCGGAGGCCCTTGCTGACGCTCTGGAAATGGCTGCCCGGCGCTACGGCGGCGTGGACCACGTCGTGGCGCCGGCAAACTTCCCGCTCATGCAGCTGCAACCCTTGCTGGCTTTATCCCCCGTGACGAATCGCATCGTTCTTGCCGACGACGATTCCAAACAGCTGGAACAGGCGCTGACGAAACTCGTCGGTCAAGGGCGGCACGCCAATGCCGTGTTGCTGGCTGGAAACAGCACTGAAGCCGGGGCTAAACTGGTGGCAGAAATGTGCGGTCATTTATTTAAAAACACCTCCAACTCACTGATAAAGATCAATATATGAGCACAACTTACGAAACCCCCACCGCCTTTGAAACCCTGCGCTGGAACAACGACCGCCTGGAACTCCTCGACCAGCGCGTCCTCCCTGCCCGCTTCGAATACATCGCCTACGATTCCGCCGCTTCGGTGGCCGAAGGCATCCGTGCCATGGTGGTGCGGGGCGCCCCCGCCATCGGCTGCACCGCCGCCTACGGTGTGGCCCTCGAAGCCCGCCGCCTCCAGCCCCTGGACAAACCCGAATTCGACCGCTGGCTGGAGGATGGCATCGACATCCTGGCCCATAGCCGCCCCACCGCCGTGAACCTGTTCTGGGCGCTGGAAAGAATGAAAAAGGTCTGGGATAGCGTTCGCCGCCAGTCCAACGACAACGTGGCCCACCGTCTGCTGCAGGAAGCCCATGCCATCACCGCCGAGGACATCCGCATCAACAAGGCCATGGGCGAATACGGCGCCGCCTATATTCCCGATGGCGCCCGGGTGCTGACCCACTGCAATGCCGGAGCGCTGGCCACCGCCGGCCACGGTACCGCCCTGGGCGTGATCCGCTCCGCCCGGGACGCGGGCAAGAGAATCAGCGTCTACGCCGACGAAACCCGCCCCTTCCTCCAAGGTGCCCGCCTCACCGCCTGGGAAATGGTGCAGGAGAATATCCCCGTTACCCTTATCACCGACAACATGGCCGGCTACCTCATGAGCCGGGGCGAAATCGACGCCGTGGTGGTGGGCACCGACCGTGTCGCCGCCAACGGCGACGTAGCCAACAAGATCGGCACCTACATGGTCGCCGTCCTGGCCAGGCGCCACAACATCCCCTTCTACGTCGCCTGCCCCCTCTCCACCATCGACCTCACCATCGCCAGCGGCGCCGACATTCCCATCGAGGAACGAGCCTCGGATGAGGTCACCGGCTACCGGGACTGCCAGTGGGCGGCGGAAGGCGTGCAGGTGCGGAACCCGGCTTTTGACGTGACGCCGGCGGAGTTGGTGACGGGGTTGATTACCGAGAAGGGTGTGGTGGAGCAGCCGAATGTTGAGAAAATTCAGGCGCTGTTTTCCTAGAGCGACTTCAGAGGTTAAATACACCCCCTGATTCAGCTTGTACGAGGGAAATTCCTGCCGCATGTGCCAGCTGGTCAAGCGTGCGATCTTCCTTCCCCGGCTCCATGTGCACCACCCGCACCTCGGCGACGCCTTGGTACAAAGCCAAAGCCTCCGCCCACAACCGCGGCGTCATATGCCCCCATTCCAGCGCCAGCTCCGGGCTGACGTCGTCGCGGAAGGTGCATTCCAGGAAAACATAGCGCAGCTTCGGCATGCCATTCACCGCCGCCCAGAACGGTTCGCACAGGGTCGTGTCGCCGCTGTAGGCGAAACCGCCGCCCTTCTCTTCCACGGCATAACCCACCGCCGGTACCGAGTGCCGGGCTGGCAGGGGCGTAACCGCACGGCCATGGAGGTCTACCGCTTGTCCGACAACAACGGGCTCCAGGGCCACCCATGGAGCCTCCGGCGTGGGTTTCACCGTGTAGTCGGGCCAGACGCGGTCGTTGAAAATGCTGTCCTTGAGGGCGGTCAGGGTTTCTGGCAGAGCGTGGACCGTCAAGGGCCGTACCCGCCGGTCCAGCGCGGCATCGGCCAGCATGGGCAGGCAGGCGATGTGGTCCAGGTGGGCGTGGGTGAGGAAGACGTGCCGGATGGCCGCCATCTGTTCCAGGGTGAGATCGTTCACCCCGGTACCGGCATCGATCAAAATATCGTCGTCCACCAGGAAGGAAATAGTGCGCAGGCCGCGGGCGATGCCGCCGCTGGCGCCAAGGACGGTAAGCTTCATGAGGTACCTCCCTCGCCGATCAGGCTGATGCTACAGGATAGCGCGAGACGCGGATGGGCGCAGCTAGGTGGAAGCTATTCGATGATGGTGATGGGCTCGGGCGGAAGGCCCTGGCGCTGGCGTGCCGCCATCTTTTCCAGGGCCGCCTCGAAATGGCGAGTGAAGGCGGCGGTATCGAACAGCCTTGCAGCGGGGCGTAGTCGGGCAGCCTCCGCCTTGAGGGCGGTGAGCTTTCCCGCCTCCTGCAGCAGTTCCAGCGCCCGTTGCCGGTATTCGTCGAGGGAATGGGCAATCAGCTGCGGCAGGCCGAAAGCGGCGAGCACGCTCGACGCCATGCGGGCGGGGAAGGTCTCGCCCTGGACGGTTAGCACCGGCACCCCTGCCCAGAGGGCATCCGACGCCGTAGTGCCGGCGTTGTAGGGCAAAGTATCGAGGAATAAATCGGCCAGTTGCAAGCGAGCGTAGTGTTCCTCGGGGGCGACGCGGGGAGCGAAAACCAGGCGCTCTGGCCCGATGCCGGCTTTTTCGGCATGGCGCAACAGATTTTCCCGCGCCCACTCGTTCTCCGCCAGCAGCCACAGCACCGCCTGGGGCGCCTGGCGCAGCAGATCCAGCCAGAGGTCGAAAACCACGGGTTGGATTTTCATGGTTTGGTTGAAACAGCACAGGACCGTCGCCTCCTCGGGCAGGCCGGCCTGACGGCGCGTCGGTGGTGGAGCCAGCGCTTCCCGGCTGTTGACCTGGTACCAGGGGAGGCGGACCAGCTTTTCCGCGTAGCCGCCCTCGGCATCGGGGGGCGTCAGGATGGCGTCGCTAATGAGGTAGTCGAGAATGCCGTCGCCCATCGTGCCCAGATAGCCGAGGTAGCCCACCTGGATGGGCGCGGGCCGCAGGGCGAGGATTTCCGGCCGCGCCCCCTGGGTGTAGCCCGCCAGGTCGATGAGAATATCCACGCCGTCGCCCCGGATGGCGCGGGTCGCCTCCAGGGCAGACAGGCCGGACAGGTCGCGGAACAGGTCGCAGGCCTCGACCATGCGCCGGCGCAGGGCGCTGCCGTCGTCGGCACCGATGCCGTAGCCATGAACCTGGAAACGGGAGCGGTCGTGGCCTTCGAGCAGCCCCACCGCCAGCAGCGACACCGGATGCAGGCGGAAGTCCGGCGACAGGTAGCCGATGCGCAGCTTGCCTTCCGGCACGTTCAGAGGCGCCTGTCCCAGTTCCCCCGCGGTTGCCGCCAGAGGGACCAGGCGGCTGGCGGCCCAGTGGTCCGCGCAGCGGCGCTGTTCTTCGGCGGTAGCGAAAAGGGTGGAAAACGAGAAAGGGCTGACGCCATAGTCCCTCCCCCCTGCCACGGCAGCGCGCACCTGTTGGGCAAGCGCTTCCAGGCTTTCGTCCCAGTCGGCGATGTTAAGGCGGTGGTGCAGCAGGTTCATGGCGGCCATGGCGTTGCCGGGATCCGCAGACAAAGACCGCCGGTAAAGGGCGATGGCCTCGGGAAAGGACTTTTGTTCCGCCTTCAGATTCGCCAGATTATTGAGAGCCAGGCCATGGGAGGGATTCTGTTCGATGGCCCGCCGATAGCAGGCTTCCGCCTCTTCCGAACGCTTCTGGGACTGGGCAACCAAGCCAAGATTGTTCCAGGCGTCCGGAAAGTTCTCCTGCAACTGGAGTGCGCGTTCGAGGCAGACACGGGCATCGGCCTGGTGGTCGAGCTGGTGCAGCACCAGGCCGAGATTGCCCCAGGCAGCGGCGAAGCCGGGGTCCCGTTCGATGGCCTGCTGGTAGCTTCCCGCCGCTTCGGCGAGTTTTCCCGCAGCCCGCAGCACTTCCCCTAAATTGTTATGAAACATCGCCACTTGGGGACGCTGCCGGATGGCGCGTTCGATCAGCTCCCTGGCCAAGGCCCCGTTTCCCTGCTGGTGCGCTGCCACGCCGAGGAGATGCAAGGCGTCAGGCTGATTGGGTTGGCGCTGCAATATCTGGCGATAGACGGCTTCCGCCTCCGTGATGCGTCCTGCCTGGTGAAGGCTGATGGCGTGATCGAGGTCCGTAGGCATGCTTCAGTTGGCCGGTTTGCAGGTGAGCCATTGTACCCGCTGAATGGTCCCGTAAACAAAACGGGCCGGATATACCGGCCCGCTTCGTTGATGAAAGAACAGCCTATACCCGCTTGAACACCAAACTGCCGTTGGTGCCACCGAAGCCGAAGTTGTTCTTCAGCGCCACGTCGATCTTCATCTCCCGGGCGGTATTGGCGCAGTAGTCCAAATCGCATTCCGGGTCCTGCTCGAAGATGTTGATGGTGGGTGGCGAGACCTGGTGGTGAACGGCCAGAGCGGTGAACACCGATTCCAGCCCGCCCGCCCCGCCGAGGAGGTGGCCGGTCATGGACTTGGTGGAGTTCACCACCAGCTTGTAGGCTGCGTCGCCGAAGGCCAGCTTGATGGCCTCGGTTTCGTTCTTGTCTCCGAGGGGTGTGGAGGTACCGTGGGCATTGATGTACTGCACCTGGTCCGGGTTGACGCCGGCGTCGCGCAGGGCGTGAGCCATGGAACGGCGCGGGCCGTCGGTGTCCGGTGCGGTCATATGGAAGGCATCGCCGCTCATGCCGAAGCCCGCCAGTTCGGCGTAAATCTTGGCACCGCGTGCCTTGGCGTGCTCGTATTCCTCCAGCACCATCACCCCGGCGCCCTCGCCCAGCACGAAACCGTCACGGTCCTTGTCCCAGGGACGGCTGGCGGTGGCGGGGTCGTCGTTGCGGGTGGAGAGGGCCTTGGCGGCGGAAAAGCCGCCGATGGCCAGGGGCGATACGGTGGATTCGGCACCGCCGCAGACCATGACGTCCGCATCGCCATAGGCGACGGTGCGGGCGCTGAGGCCGATGGCGTGGAGACCGGTGGTACAGGCGGTGACCACGGCCAGGTTCGGACCCTTCATGCCAAACATGATCGACAGGTTGCCCGAGATCATGTTGATGATGGTGCCAGGAATGAAGAACGGCGAAATCTTGCGGGGGCCGCCCTCCAGGAAGGTGCTGTGGGTGTCTTCGATCATCGGCAGGCCGCCGATGCCGGAACCGATGTTCACGCCGATGCGATCGGCATTCTCCGGCGTCACCTCCAGGCCCGAGTCCTTGATGGCCTCGATGCCGGCCGCCATGCCGTAGTGGATGAAGACATCCATGCGACGCGCGTCCTTGGCGGAAAGGTATTGGGTGACATCGAACCCTTTGACTTCCCCGGCCACCTGGGAAGCGAAGCCGGAAGCGTCGAAGCGGGTGATGCGGGTGATACCGGATTTGCCGGCGAGGAGGTTGGACCAGGCCTCGCCGACACCGATGCCGACCGGGGAAACGACCCCGAGACCGGTGATGACTACTCTGCGTCGGGACAAAACGACTCCGTTAATCTATATGCGGAATGGTTTGATGCGGTTGGATTACTTGAGGTGGGCGTTGATGTAATCGACGGCCTGCTTCACGGTGGTGATCTTTTCCGCTTCTTCGTCAGGGATTTCGCAGTCGAATTCTTCTTCGAGCGCCATCACCAGCTCAACGGTATCCAAGGAATCCGCGCCGAGGTCGTCCACGAAGGAGGACTCGCTCTTCACTTCGGCTTCGCTAACGCCCAGTTGCTCGGCCACGATCTTGATGACGCGTTGTTCGATGTTTTCCATCTGTTATTTCCCTTTCAGTTCACTGAGAATGAGGCAAAATCGACGAGATTCTACCAGAGTTTAAACTTTCAACAAACCGCCGCAATTTCCGCGCGGCGCGGGCTTCAGCCCATGTACATGCCGCCGTTGACGTGCAGCGTCTCGCCGGTGATGTAACCGGCCCGGGACGATGCCAGGAAGGCCACGGCGGCGGCAATGTCCTCCGCCTGCCCCAGAGTTCCCAGGGGAATCTGCTTCAGCAGGGCATTGCGGTGTTCCTCGGAGAGGGCGCGGGTCATGTCGGTGTCGATGAAGCCGGGCGCCACGCAGTTGACGGTGATATTGCGGCTGCCCACCTCCCGTGCCAGGGACTTGGAAAAGCCGATGAGGCCGGCCTTGGCGGCGGCATAGTTGGTCTGGCCGGCATTGCCCGCCACCCCCACCACCGAAGCGATGCTGATGATGCGGCCGTAACGGGCCTTCATCATTCCCTTGAGCACCGCCTGGGACATGCGGAACACCGACTTGAGGTTGGTTTCCATGATGTCGTCCCACTCGGATTCCTTCATGCGCATCAGGAGGTTGTCGCGGGTGATTCCGGCATTGTTGACCAGGACCGCCACCTCGCCGAACTGGCCGCGGATGTTCTCCAGCACGGTTTCGACCTGGGCGGCGTCGGTGACGTTGAGCGCCATGCCGGCCCCCTTCACGCCTGCGTCCTTGAGATAGGCGGAAATCGCCTCCGCACCGCTGTCGCTGGTAGCCGTGCCGATAACCGTTGCCCCCGCCTTGCCCAGCTCCAGTGCAATCGCCTTGCCGATGCCACGGCTGGCGCCAGTGATCAATGCAACCCGATTATCCACTTTCTGTCTCTCCCTTGCGTTTATTCGTTATATGAACAAAGCCGCATAACAAATTAAATTAAAACGGATTTACTGTCGGCGATGGAGGCGCCGTCCGCCAACGCAAGGGCCTGTACCCGCTCGTCGATGCGCTTGTTGAGGCCTGCCAGCACCTTGCCGGGGCCGCATTCGGCCACATGGGTCACGCCCCGGTCTGCCAGGGCGCGCACGGTTTCCACCCAGCGCACCGGGCTGTACAGCTGGCGCACCAGGGCATCCTTGATGGCGGCTTCGTTGTCGTAGGAGGCCACGTCTGCGTTGTGCAGCACGGGGATCGCCGGTGCCTTCACGGGCACGGAGGCCAGATACTGGGCCAGCTTCTCGGCAGCGGGCCGCATCAGGGCGCAGTGGGACGGCACGCTCACGGGGAGGGGCAGCGCCCGCTTGGCACCCTTGGTTTTGGCCAGTTCCATGCCCCGCTCCACGGCGGCCTTGTTGCCGGCGATCACCACCTGGCCGGGGGAGTTGAAATTCACCGCTTCCACCACGTCGCCCTGGGCCGCTTCAGTGCACACGGCACGCACGGTATCGTCGTCCAGTCCCAGGATGGCGGCCATGGCGCCCACGCCTTCGGCCACGGCGGACTGCATCACCTCGGCCCGGTAGCGCACCAGGGGCAGCGCGTCGGCGAAAGCCAGGGCGCCGGCGGCCACCAAGGCGGTGTATTCACCCAGGCTGTGGCCGGCCATGAAGGCCGGTGCGCCGCCGCCCTGGGCCTGCCAGGCGCGGTAGACCGCCACGCCCGCGGTGAGCATCACCGGCTGGGTGTTCACGGTCTGGTTCAGGGCTTCGGCGGGGCCTTCGGACGCCATGACCCAGATGTCCTGCTTGAGCACGTCGGACGCCTCGGTAAAGGTGTCACGCACAGCGGCCAGGTCGCCGTAGGCGTTCATCATGCCCACGGACTGGGAGCCTTGGCCGGGAAATACGAAAGCGAAACTCATCCCATCCCTCTCGAGTGTTTTGTATTGATTACCAGCGCACCAGCACGGCGCCCCAGGCGAAGCCTCCGCCGATGCCTTCCAGCAGAACGGTTTCGCCGGCCTTGATCTTGCCTTCGCGCACCGCACTGTCCAGGGCCAGGGGAATGGAGGCGGCGGAAGTATTGCCGTGCTTGTCCAGGGTCACCACCACCCGCTCCATGCTCATGCCCAGTTTCTTCGCCGTGCCTTTGATGATGCGCAGGTTGGCCTGGTGGGGAACCAGCCAGTCCACCTCGGACTTGTCCATGTTGTTGGCGGCCAGTGCCTCTTCAACAATGGAATCGAGTGCGTTGACGGCATACTTGAATACGGCCCCGCCATCCATCACCAGGTAGGGGTTGCCCACCACCTTGCCGCCCTCTATGCGGGCCGGTACTTCCAGCAGGTGGTGTTGGCTGCCGTCGGCGTGGAGATGGGTGGAGACGATGCCCGGCTTATCGCTGGCCTGAAGAATCACCGCTCCCGCCCCGTCGCCGAACAGTACGCAAGTGCCACGGTCTTGCCAGTCGAGGATGCGGGACATGCTCTCCGCGCCCACCACCAGGGCGCATTTGCTCTGGCCGGAACGGATGAATTGGTCCGCCACGGAAACGCCGTAGATGAAACCGCTGCACACCGCCTGCACGTCGAAGGCCGGACAGCCGCGAATACCGAGCTTTTCCTGCAGCAGGCAGGCCGTGCTGGGAAAAACGAAATCGGGGGTAGTGGTCGCCACCACGATGAGGTCGATCTGGTTGGGATCGATACCGGCGGCCTCGATGGCCTTGCGGCTGGCATGGAGGGCCAAGTCGCTGGTGTTTTCCCCTTCGGCCACGATGTGACGTTCACGAATGCCGGTACGCTCGACGATCCACTCGTCCGAGGTATCTACGATTTTTGCCAGATCGTGGTTGGTCAGGACTTTTTCCGGCAGATAGCTGCCGGTTCCGGTGATTTGGGAATAAATCAAGAATGTGCCCTCTCGTTGGTCAGGATCGCCATTTGGTCGCTGATGCGTCGCAGCACACCGTTCCTCACCTCTTCCACCGCTCGTTCAATGGCGAACTGGAAGGCAAAGGAATCAGCCGAGCCATGGCTTTTTATGACGATCCCACGCAGGCCCAACAAGCTGGCGCCGTTGTAGCGGCGGTGATCGACGCGCTTTTTGAAAGCTTTCAGCACGGGGAGCGCCAACAGCCCCATGATCTTGGTGAGGATGTTACGCTGGAACTCTTCCCGCAGAAAGGTGGCCAGCATCTGGGCCAATCCCTCGGAGGTTTTCAAGGCCACGTTGCCGACGAAACCATCGCACACCACTACGTCGGTGGTGCCCTTGTAGATGTCGTCCCCTTCCACGTTGCCGAAGAAATTGAGATGGCTGGCGCGCAACAAATCCCCGGCTTCCTTCACCACCTCGTTGCCTTTGATCTCCTCTTCGCCGATATTGAGGAGGCCGACCGAGGGGGCTTCCTTGTGGTCGACGGCGGAAGCCAGCATGGCGCCCATGATGCCGAATTGCAACAAGTGCTCGGCTGAGCAGTCCACGTTGGCCCCCAGGTCCAAAACGTAGGTATGGCCGCGCCTGGTGGGAAGCGTGGTGGCGATGGCCGGCCGTTCGATACCCGCCAGGGTTTTGAGGACGAAGCGAGAAATCGCCATCAGGGCGCCGGTATTGCCGGCAGACACGCAGGCATTGGCCTCCCCGGTTTTCACCAGGTTGATCGCCACGCGCATGGAAGAATCTTTCTTGCTCCGCAACGCCGACGACAACGGGTCGTCCATGGTGACGACCTCGCTGGCGTGATGGATGCGCAGACGCGGGCCGGTAGAGGCGCCACGCGCCTTCAGCTCTTTTTCCAGAACGTCCTGGAGGCCGACCAGGACGATATTGACTTCAAGGTCCCGCTTCAGATATTCCAGGGCGGCAGGCACGGTCACGTGCGCGCCATGGTCGCCGCCCATGGCGTCAATTGCGACGGTAATATCCATTTATGACAGGGTTCCGGCAGCCGATCCAAGCATGAAGATGCCGGACAAGGCGTTACTCGCCCTTGGTGCGAACGACTTTGCGACCCTTGTAGTACCCGTTGGGGCTGATGTGATGGCGCAGGTGCACTTCACCGGTGGTGGGTTCCACGGCCAGGGGCGGGTTGGTCAGAAAATCGTGGGCACGGTGCATGCCACGCTTGGAGGGGGACTTCTTGTTCTGCTGAACAGCCATGATTACTCCTTAATAAAAACTTAATGTTGCTTCTTCAAGGCCGCCAAGGCGCTGAAGGGATTGCTTTTGGGCTGGGCAGGAACGTGTCCGGCCTCGCTGCACTCGCCTTCGAGATGCTTAGGCGACATCGGTATCTCCAGCAGAATTTCTTCCTCCACCAAAGACACCACATCCATTTCTTTGTCTGCGACAACCGTATCGACCGACTCGGCTTCCTCTTCAACCGGCTTGAGGCCACTCTCATCGGCCACGAGCTCCAGCTCGGTGTCCGTTGCCAGAGGATAGTCCATCTCCCCCAGGCAACGCTGGCAAACCATCCTGAGACGGCCCTGCAACTTGAGTTGCAGCATGGGCTTGCCCGCTTCATTTACGAGGCCGGACAGTTCATAATGAACCTCCCCGTCGCGGGATGAAAGCAGGCCGCTCACCCGGCGCAACGCTGCCACGGGGACATCCCCGCTTAGCGTTTCGCCTTTCCGGGCGAACTCCAGACCGTTGATAGCTGGCTGTTCAGACATTGGGCGCGCATGATACAATTCTTGGCTTTGACTGTCAAAAAAGCTTGAACAGCCGGGGCGAATCCTTGAGTTTCCGCCCGGCTCGAATCACGGTAACCGTCTTTCTACGAGATCTAGGCTTCTAATGATCAAAAAAATACTTATTGCCAACCGGGGCGAAATTGCGGTGCGCATCGTGCGCGCCTGCGCCGAAATGGGCATCAAATCGGTCGCCATATACACCGATGCCGATCGGCATGCCCTGCACGTCAAGAAAGCCGATGAAGCCTACAACATCGGTTCCGATCCGGTGATCGGCTACCTGAACGCCCATAATATCGTCAACCTGGCCGTGGCCTCGGGTTGCGACGCCCTCCATCCGGGTTACGGCTTCCTGTCCGAGAACCCGGTGCTGGCTGAGATTTGCGCCCGCCGGGGCATTCGCTTCATCGGCCCTTCCGCCGAAGTCATTCGCCAGATGGGCGACAAGATCGAAGCCCGCAAGGCCATGATCAAAGCCGGCATTCCCGTCATTCCAGGCAGCGACGGCAACCTGGCCAACGTGGAAGAGGCGCGCCAGCTGGCCAACAAGATCGGCTACCCCGTGATGCTGAAAGCCACCAACGGCGGCGGCGGCCGTGGCATTCGCCGCTGCAACAGCGAAGAAGAACTGATCCGCAACTACGAGCGCGTGGTTTCCGAAGCCGCCAAAGCCTTCGGCAAGCCGGAAGTGTTCCTCGAAAAATGCGTGGTCAACCCCAAGCACATCGAGGTTCAGGTCCTAGCGGATAGCCAGGGCAATGCGGTCCACCTCTTCGAGCGCGATTGCTCCATTCAGCGCCGCAACCAAAAACTGATCGAAATCGCCCCTTCTCCCCAGCTCACCCGAGCCCAGCGCGACTATATCGGCGGCCTCGCGGTGCAGGCGGCCAAGACCGTGGGCTACGAGAATGCCGGGACGGTGGAGTTCCTGCTGGATTCCGACAACAACTTCTACTTCATGGAAATGAATACCCGGCTGCAGGTGGAACACACCGTCACCGAGCAGATCACCGGCATCGACATCGTCCAGGAGCAGATTCGCGTCGCCAGCGGCCTCCCCTTGCAGTACAAGCAGTCGGACATCAGCTACAACGGTTTCGCCATGGAGTTCCGCATCAACGCGGAGGACCCGCAAAACGGCTTCCTGCCCAGCTTCGGCCGCGTCACCCGCTATTACGCCCCCGGCGGCCCCGGCGTGCGTACCGATGCGGCCATGTATACCGGTTACGTCATCCCCCCTTATTACGACTCCATGTGCGCCAAGCTCACGGTCTGGAACCTGACTTGGGAGAGCGCCATCGAGCGCGGTCTGCGCGCCCTCTCCGACATGACGGTATACGGCGTCAAGACCACCATCCCTTATTACAAGGAAATTTTGAAAAACAGCGAGTTCCGTAGCGGCCGGTTCAACACCAGTTTCGTGGAGTCCCATCCGGAACTGGCGAACTACACCATCCGCCGTCCGCCGGAACTGCTGGCCGCAGCCATTGCGGCGGCCATTGCGGCCCATGAGGGCATATAATTCCGGTGCGCACCTCTAACGGCGAAGCATCCCAATAATTCAATTACGTAGGTTGGAGTATGGCAAAAGTCTACATTTCCGAACTGGTGTTACGCGACGGTCATCAGTCGCTGATCGCAACCCGCATGCGCACCGAAGACATGCTGCCCATTTGCGGCAAGCTCGACAGCGTCGGTTTCTGGTCCCTCGAAGCCTGGGGTGGCGCGACCTTCGACTCCTGCGTCCGTTTCCTGCGCGAGGACCCCTGGGAGCGCCTGCGCAAGCTGCGTGCCGCCCTGCCCAACACTCGCATCCAGATGCTGCTGCGGGGGCAGAACCTGCTCGGCTACCGCCACTACTCCGATGATGTCGTGCGGGCCTTCGTGCAGAAATCCGCCGACAACGGCGTGGACGTGTTCCGCGTCTTCGACGCCATGAACGACCTGCGCAACATGCAGGTGTCCATCGAGGCGGTGAAGAAAGCCGGCAAGACCGCCGAGGGCGCCATCAGCTACACTACCAGCCCGGTGCACGACATCCCCTACTTCGTCCAAATGGCCAAGGACTTGGAAGCCATGGGCTGCGACACCCTGGCGATCAAGGACATGGCCGGCCTGCTGACGCCTTACACCACCGGCGAGCTGGTGAAGGCCCTCAAGGCCGCGGTGAACATGCCCATCCACCTCCACAGCCACGCCACTTCCGGCCTCTCCGCCATGTGTTTCCTCAAGGGCGTGGAAGCGGGGGCCACCATTCTCGACACCTGCAACTCCTCCTTCGGCGAAGGTGCGAGCCACTCCTCCACCGAGAGCATCGTGGCCGCCCTGGCGGGCACCGAGTACGATACCGGCCTCTCCCTGCCCCTGCTGCAGGAAATCACCGCCTACTTCCGCGAAGTGCGGAAAAAGTACTGGCAGTTCGAAAGCGCCTTCACCGGCGTGGATACCCGTGTCCTGGTCAACCAGGTGCCCGGCGGCATGATCTCCAACCTCTCCAACCAGCTCAAGGAGCAGGGCGCCCTGGATCGCATGGACGAGGTGCTGGCCGAAATTCCCCGCGTCCGCGAAGACCTGGGCTTCCCCCCGCTGGTCACCCCCACCTCCCAGATCGTCGGCACCCAGGCCGTGCTCAACGTGCTCACCGGTGAGCGCTACAAATCCGTTACCACCGAGGTCAAGAACTACCTCATGGGCCGTTACGGTCGCGCCCCCGGCCATATCAACGAGGAAGTGCGCAGCATCGCCGTCGGCAATGCCGAAGTCATCACCTGCCGTCCCGCGGACCTGCTGGAAGACGAAATGGACAAGCTGCGCGGCGAAGTGGAAGGGTTGGCGAAGTCCGAGGAAGACATCCTCACCTACGCCATGTTCCCCGACCTCGGCCGCACCTTCCTGCAAGAGCGTGCCGCCGGCACCCTCAAGGCGGAGCCCCTGCTTCCCCCGGGCACCAACCTCTCCTGCGGCCCCATGTACTCCGCCGACGAGTTCAACGTCACCCTCCACGGCGAGACCTACCACATCAAGATTTCCGGTTCCGGCCACAAGGGCGAAGAGCAGCGACCGTTCTTCGTCTCCGTGGATGGCGTGCCGGAAGAGGTCATCGTCGAAGCCCTGAACGAAATCGAGGTCTACGCCGGCAGCGGCGGCGCGGTGGCCACGGCCGCCAGCAGTAAGAAATCCAGCGGCGACAAGCCGGCCCAGTCCGCCGGTAAGTGCCCCCGTCCCACCCATCAGGGCCATGTCACCACCGCCATGCCCGGCACCATCGTGGAAGTGAAAGTGGCCGCCGGCCAGAAAGTGAAGGCCGGCGACGCCGTGCTGGTGATTGAGGCGATGAAAATGGAGAACGAAGTGCAAACCTCGGTTTCCGGTACCGTCATCGGCATCTTCGTGGAAAAGGGTGACAGCGTCACTCCGGACGAAGCGCTGATCGAAATCCAGCCCGAGTAAACCGACCGGAGGCAAGCATCATGACGCAGGAACTGGTTCTTGCCTCCACCTCCCCCTATCGCCGGGAGTTACTGTCCCGCCTGAAGCTCACTTTCAGCGTTACCTCCCCCGACGTGGACGAAACGCCTCTTCCCGGAGAGGCCCCCGACGCCACGGCCCTACGCCTTGCCATTGCCAAGGCCAAAGCGGTCGCCGCCTCCCATCCTGACGCCCTGATCATCGGCTCGGATCAGGTGGCCATGCTGGGCGACATGCAACTGGGCAAACCGGGCAACCACGAGAATGCCCTGAAGCAATTGCGGATGATGCGCGGCAAGAGCGTCTTTTTCCAGACCGCGCTGTGCCTGCACAACAGCCGCAGCGGCCATACCCAGGCCAAAGTGATTCCCTTCGAGGTCAAGTTCAGGAACTACGACGACGCCCTTATCGAGCGCTACCTTGCCAAGGAACAGCCTTATAACTGTGCCGGCAGCGCCAAATCCGAGGGACTGGGCATCGCCCTGATCGAGCGCATGACGGGCGATGATCCCAATGCCCTAATCGGCCTGCCGCTGATCGCCCTGATCGACATGCTGCATAACGAAGGCTTCGAGGTCGTCTGAAGCGCCGTGGCAGGCACCCTGTACTTGATTCCGACCCCCCTTGGGGACGAAGATTCGGCCCTGGCGGCGATTCCGGAACAGGTCCGGCAGGTGGTCGCCGGCCTCGACAGCTTTGTCGTCGAACACGCCAAAACCGCCCGCCGGCATCTGAAACAGCTCGGTATCAGCCGCCCCCTGCAGGAAATCCAGCTCGAGGAACTCAACGAGCATACCCCAGCGACGGCGGTTTCCGCCCTGCTTGCCCCCCTCTTGGAAGGGAAAGACATCGGCCTGATGTCCGAAGCGGGCTGCCCCGCGGTGGCCGACCCCGGCGCCGAGCTGGTACGCCTGGCTCATCAACACGGCATCCGCGTCGTCCCCCTCGCCGGCCCCTCCTCCATCCTCCTGGCGCTCATGGCCTCCGGGCTCAACGGCCAGAGCTTCGCCTTCCACGGCTACCTGCCGGTGGACAAGACGGAGCGGAGCAAACGGATAAAGGAACTGGAGGCCGAATCGCTGCGCCTCAAGCGGACCCAGATTTTCATCGAAACCCCCTACCGCAACCGCCGGTTGCTGGACGACCTCCAGGCCGCCTGCAAGTCCAGTACCCTGGTCACGGTGGCCATCGACCTGACCCTTTCCAGCCAGTCCATCCATACGTGGACGATCGGCGAGTGGAAAAAACAATCGCCGGACCTGGACAAGCGACCGGCGATTTTTCTCCTCCTCAGCCCGAGTTGAACCGGGCTTTCGTCTACAGGTAACGCAAGTAGATGTAGCCCGTGCTGACGAGGATGCTCATCAGCATCAGCGGGAAGGCCATCAGCATGAACGGCAGGAAGCGAATCGGCTGCCCCGCCCTTTCGGCGAAGCCCGCCACCACCAGGTTGGCGCTGGCCCCCACCAGGCTGCCGTTGCCCCCCAGGCAGGCCCCCAGCGCCAGGGACCACCACAAGGGCGCCAGGCTTTGGTCGGTGAACACGTTGCCCATGCTCTGGATAACGGGAATCATGGTGGCGACGAAGGGGATGTTGTCCACCACCGCCGAGAAGATGGCGGAGACCCACAGGATGACAAAGGCCGTGGTCTTGAAATCGCCGCCCGTCAGGGATACCAGCTCATCCGCCAGCAAGGACAGGGCCCCTGCCTTCTCGATGCCCGCCACGACGATGAACAGGCCGACAAAGAAAAATATGGTGACCCATTCCACCTCGGCGTAGGAGTGGTGGACGTCATGGGACTGTTCCTCGGCGCTCTTGCCCAGCACCCGCAGCAACAGCAACAGGGCGGCGCCGAACATGGCGATGGTCCCCGGCTCCTGGCGCAAGGAATGGGCCATGACGAAGCCGAGTATCACCAAGGAAATCACCGACAGGGACTGCTTGAGCAGTTTCACGTCGGTGATCGCCTCTTTCTCGTTGAACGCCATGACCTGTGCCCGGTCCTCGTCGCTGGCCTTGAGCTTGCGACCCCAGATGAAATAAATCGGAATCAGGGTCAGAAGAAACACCAGCACGGCGATGGGTGTCAGGTTGAAGAGGAAATCGTTGAAGGTGAGCTTTACCGCCGAGCCGATCATGATGTTGGGCGGGTCGCCGATCAGTGTGGCCGTGCCGCCGATATTGGAGGCGAAGATCACCGAGAAAAGATAGGGATAGGGCGATATGCGCAGGGCATCGGTAATCAGCAGGGTAACCGGCGCAATCAGCAGAACGGTGGTCACGTTATCCAACAGCGCAGAGAAAACCGCCGTCACCACCGACAGCATTACCAGCAGCCACCAGGGGTCGGCCTTGACCGACTTGGCGGCGACAATTGCCACGTACTGAAACACCCCGCTTTTCTGGGTAATTGCCACGATCACCATCATGCCGGTCAAGAGGCCGATGGTGTTGAAGTCGATGCCGGCAAAAGCCTCGGACTGGTGCAACACCCCCGTAAAGATCATCACGCCGGCACCCAGCAAAGCCACGATGGAGCGGTTGATCTTTTCGGTCACGATAACGGCATAGGTCAGCACGAATACCGTCAGGGAAACGGCCAGCGGGCTCAGGCCGAAGATAACCTCGCTTATAGATGGAGTAGCGCCGTGCATCTCAGCCCTCCTCTTGCGCGACGAGATAGCTCAGCAGCGCGCGGCGGCTCAGCATGCCGCGAAATTCGCCCTGGGCCCCCACCACCGGCAAAGGAGACGGGACTTGGCTGAGAAGCAAGGCGGCTTCCAGCAGCGGGCAGTTTTCATCCAGCACCTGCCCTTTTTTCACCCGTTCCTTGACGGGACGATGCTTGAGATCCTCCACATGGGCCGCCAGCAAGCGGATAGCGTCCCCGGCGAACGTGAGATCCGCCAGGCCATGCTCGACCCGGGCGCTGACCGGAATCAGTTCAAGCAAAATATCGTTGATGCCTACGATGCCGACAAACCCCTCTGGGTCACAAACGGGAACATGGTTTATTCCCTTGTCCAGCATCAGTCTCAAGGCATCCATCAGGCTGGCGTCCGGATCCAGACAAAAACCCTCCGGACTGAGCGGTACCGCTGCAATCGTCATAATAACCCCCGTAAGGCGCCAGCCGAGGCTTGGCGCAATGCATTATTTTGTGTATTACTGGCTAAGCAAGAAATCAGCCAGGCATTGCTAAGGATGTGTCAGTTCTTGGGTATGCCTGAAGGAATTGTACCGCACCCTTCAGGGGCGTCGGCTAGGCTTTGGCCGACTCGCTGAACGCCGTGATGGCGTCCAGGCGGATTTCCACCTCTTCGCCGTCGCTGCGCTGGAACTTCAGCCACTCCGCCCCTGCGCGGGTATAAACGTCCCGGGGCAAAACGGTTTCCGACCTCGACTCATCCCCCAGGCGATACTCAAGCCGCAGGGGAATGCGCCGCAACACGCTGAATTCCAGCCGCTCATGCTGGACGCAGGGAATGGGCTGGTAGTCATCCAAGCTCAATGCAGCAAAGCGCCGTAGCGCGACAGAGGGTTGAAATTCTGCGCCGCGGCCGCGCCGAGGCGCTTGGCAAAGCGCTCCGCGAAGCCTTCATGGGGCGTGAAATCCACGATGTCTTCCGCCTTGATGACATTCCTGGCCACCGAATCCATGCTCCCCAAACCGTCAGCCAAGCCGAGGCCGACGCTCTTCTCGCCGGTCCACACCAGGCCGCTGAACATGCCCGGAATTTCCTTCAGCCGCTGGCCCCGCCCCTGGCGCACCACCTGGATGAATTGACTGTGTATTTCCTCCAGCATCTGCTCGGCATACCGTTGCTGGTCTTTGTTCACCGGCAAAAACGGGTCGAGAAAAGCCTTGTTCTCTCCTGCCGTCAGTACACGGCGGTCGACACCGAGCTTTTCCATGGTGCCGGTAAAACCGAAGCCGTCCATGATGACTCCGATGGAGCCGACGATACTGGCCTTGTCCACATAGATCTTGTCCGCGGCGGCGGCGACGTAGTAGCCGCCGGAAGCGCAGATGTCATCCACCACGGCATAGAGGGGAATAGCCGGATAGAGGGCGCGCAGGCGACGTATTTCGTCGTAAATCTGCCCGGCCTGGACGGGACTGCCGCCGGGGCTATTGATACGCAGGATGACTCCCTTGGTATTCTTGTCCTTGAAGGCTTCCTGCAGGCCGCTGATGATGTTGTCGGCGCTGGCATCGCCATCGGGGCCGATAACGCCGCGCAGCTCCACCAGGGCCGTGTGCTTACCGGCGATGGGCGGCTCGCCACGGCCGATCCATCCCATGATGGCAAACAACGCCAAGAAAAGGAAGACGAAGGTCAACAACTTGAAAAAAATGCCCCAATGACGCGCCCGCCTTTGTTCCTGAAGGGCGGAAAGGGCCAGCTTTTCCAGGGTCTGGCGTTCCCAGTTATTCTCATCCGGCATGGCG